>NZ_BFAG01000004.1:90000-253149 GCF_002897375.1 Deinococcus aerius
CCGCGACACCGGCCAGAGCTTCACGCTCACGGGCACCCGCAGCGTGTACGACGCCAGCCCCGTGACGGTGGACACGGTGGCCGAACTGGGCACCGGGAGCGCCTGCGCGGGCGGCTTCACCGAGCGTTACCAGGTGCGCGCCACCTTCAGCCGCGCGGGCCGCACGGGCAGCGTCGGCGCCCAGGGCTACGTGAACCACCAGACCTGCAACGCGGCGACGGGCCGCTACGAGGACGTGACGCTGAACAGCGGCTCGCTGGAACTCACCCGCCGTTAGGGTCCTTCCGGTGATCCTGGCGCCCCTTCCGCCTGCCCGCCAGCCACCACAGCCCGATGGGCAGCAGGAGGACGCCCAGGCAGCCGTAACCGGGGGGCACGGAGGACGGGGGTGGGGAGGCTCGCTGCGGTTCTTTCGCCATACGCTTGGATACGGGATGCGGGCGGGGGGAGTTGCGGCCCGGTGAAGCGGCGCCCTCCCCTACACTGGCCGCCGTGCCACAAGAGCCAGGGCGTCACCCTTCCAAAGCAGTTCAGGCGCCCTCTGGCACCCCGAGCGCCCGCTGCTGTTGCTGAGAAACGGAGAGCTGCCCGTCCTCGACGTGCCCGAAGGAACCGACATGGCCCCTTCTGTTCGCGCGGCCTGGGGCGTCGGGACGTGGACCCTGCATGACGGCGGCCTGACGGTGGGGCGGGAGGGAGTGGCGCAGGCGCAGGCCCTCTCGGAGACGGCCCCCAAAGGCTTCGTCTGGGGGGAGGCGGAGCTTACCCCGCTCCCACGCGCCCGGGAGTGGCACCGTCCAGGCTGGCCCCGGCGAGCGCGGGAGAGGCTGGACGCCGCCCTGAGTTCCGCCGGGCTGACTCGGATAGGCGAAGTGGTCCCCATCCATCAGCACGACCTTGTCGCCGTACTGCGGGCAGAAACGGACGTTGGCCCCGTATATCTCAAGGCGAGTGACACGGGGCGTGAGGCGGCGGTGACGGCCCTCCTGTCGCGCACGCTGCCGGAACTTCTCCCGCCCCTGCTCTGGAGTGACGGAGAAACGGGTCTCCTCGTCAGCGCCTCGGGGGGCGAGTTGCTGGACGGGGTGGCCGAACTGGAAGTTTGGGAACAAGCGTTGGAGCGCCTGGCCCAGTTTCAGAAAGAGGCTGATGCTCCCACCCTCGCCGCCCTGGGGTGTCCCACCTGGCCCCTGGCCGAGATGACGGGGCGGGTGGACGCCTTCCTGTCGGACGTGGACACCCTGCGGGCCTGGGGGCTGGAACAGGACCAGACCCGGACGCTGACGGAAGCCCGCCCCACCATCCGCGCGGCCTTTCGGGAACTGGCCGCCCTGGGCCTGCCCGACCTTCCCGCGCACGGGGACGCCCATCCCCGCAACGCCCTACATGGCCCGCGCGGCAGCGTGTGGTTCGACTGGAGCGAGTCGGCCAGCAGGGCACATCCCTTCATGGACGCGGGGTGGTTTCTGGCCTTCACGCTGCATCCGGCACGAGCCAGGCTGCCTATCCGCGTGGCGTTCCCCGACCTCGAAACGCGGCTCTCCCGCACCTACCTGAATGCCCTCGGTTGCCCGGAGGGGGGTGGGGCGCTGCTCCGAAGCCTCCCCCTCGCCCTGCTGCACCGCGCCGCCGTGTACGACCACCAGTTCCGGGATTGGGAGGGCACAGTTCCGGGGTGGCGGCCCGAGTACACACCCTACTACCTGAAGCAGGCCGTTCGGGAACTCGCGCGGCTGACTTGACCCCTACCTGCCCTTACCGCCCGGCACCTCGTCCCGGCCCCGGGCCACGTCGCGCACGCCCCGGCGCCCGAAGGCGTGGGCGAGGTCGCGCTCGGAGAGGCGCAGGGTGGTGGGGCGCCCGTGGGGGCACGACCAGGGCTGGTCACAGGCGGACAGGGCGGCGAGGACGGCCTCTCCCCTCCCCCCGTCCAGCATTCCGGCCTTGAGCGCGGGCGCGCAGGCGAGGCGGGCGAGGACGTGACGGCGGGGGTCAGGGCTGTCGCCCAGCGCGGCCTCAACGAGTTGCTCGTGCAGCCGGGGCACGGGCAGCGCGGCGAGGACGGCGGGGAGCGTCCGCAGCCGGGCCAGCCCCGCCCCGAAATCCTCGATGGTCAGGCCCCAGGCGCGCAGGTCCGCATCCCGCTCATGCAGCCGCGCCACCTGCTCGGGCGTGAGGTGCAGCAACTCGGGTTCAGGCAGTTCGACGGGCGGGGCAGCGGTGAGGTCGCGGGTCAGGCGTTCGTAGAGGGCGCGTTCGTGCGCGGCGTGGGCGTCCACCACCCACAGGTCGCCCTCCCCCTGCGCGAGGAGGTACAGCTCCTGGTAAACGCCGACGAGGGTGAGGGCGGGAAAGTTGCCACTCGTCGGGGTCGCCTGGGGTTCCGGCGGGGCGATCAGCGCGGGGGCGGAACGGGCCAGGGGATGAGCCATCAGCGCCTCTGCCACCGCCTCCCTCACTCTCGCGGCCACGGCGGGGAGGTCAGCGAGGGCGACGACCTGCTTCGCCGGGTGGACGTTGGGGTTGTGGTCCTCGGGCGCCACGGTCAGGTCGAGGACACAGAGCGGGGCCACGCCGGAGGGCAGCAGTTCGGCAAAACCCTCAATGACGGCCTTTTCCAGCTCCGGCGGCGCGAGGATGGGCCGCCCGTTCACGCTGAAGTGCATCCGGTCGCGCCGGGCCCGGGTGAGTTCGGGGCGGGAGACGACGCCGCTGACACCCTCCGCCTCCACCCGCAGAACGCGGTTCGCGCTGAGCGGCCCGTACACACTTGCCACCGCTCCACGGTGATCGGCGGGCGCATGGGTCAATCGGGGTTCGCCGTCCACCGTCAGCCGCCAGTGGAGGCCGGGGTGGTGGAGGACGTAGCGGCCGACCAATGCCGTGATCTCGCGCACCTCGGCCGCTGCCGGAGCCTGAGTCCGCAGCCGGGCGGGCAGGCGGGCGAAGAGGTTCCTCACCGTCACCGTCGTGCCCGCCGGGGCGGAGGTGCGGCGCACGGTCACGTCGTCACCCGCCGCCAGCACCTCCGCTGCCCCCACCTGCGCCGCCGGGCGGGTCACCAGGTGCAGCTCGCCCGCCTGCGCCGCCGCCCACAGGGCCTCGCCGCGAAAGCCGAGGGTGGTGACGCGCTCCACCGCGCCCGCCTCCGGCTCCAGCTTGCTCGTCGCATGGCGCACGGGCGCAAGCGATACCGAGTCCGCCGCGATGCCCGCCCCGTTGTCCCGCACCCGGACCAGCCCCAGGCCGCCGCCCTCCACCTCGACCTCAATGCGTGTGGCGCCCGCGTCGAGCGCGTTCTCCACGAGTTCGCGCACCACGTCCAGAGGGCGCGACACAACCTCGCCCGCCGCGATCAGGCGCGAGATGTGGGGGGGGAGGACGTGGATGGTCACAGGTTCCTGACCTCCCGCTCCCCGCCCTCGGCGGCCCGCTGCGCCTCCCGCTGCCAGGTGTGGAGGATTTCCAGCGCCTGCATGGGCGTCAGGCGGCTGAGGTCGAGCGCGGCGAGTTCGCGCCGCAACCTGCGGTCGTCGCCCCCGGCATTCAGGGCGGTGAGGAGCCGGGCCGCGCGGGTGGTGACGGGCGCAGGCAGCCCCGCGAGGCGGGCGACCTCCACCCCGTAGCTCTGGCGGGCCGCGCCGGGAATCACCTGATGGTAGAAGGTGAGCCCGCCCGCCGCCTCGTCCTCCTCGGCGGCGACGTGCAGGTTCACCAGGCCCGGGTGTTCTGCTTCCAACCGCGTCAGCTCGAAGTAGTGGGTGGCAAAGAGGGTGTGCGCCCCCGTCCCGTGCAGGTGTTCCAGCGCCGCCTGCGCGATGGCGAGGCCGTCCAGGGTGGAGGTTCCGCGCCCCACCTCGTCGAGAATGACGAGGCTGCGGTGCGTGGCCCCGTGCAGGATGCTCGCCAGCTCGCTCATCTCGACCATGAAGGTGGAGCGGCCCCCGGCGAGGTCGTCCGAAGCCCCGATCCGCGTGTGGATGGCGTCGTAGATGGGCAGCTCCGCCCGGTCGGCGGGCACGAAGGAGCCCACCTGATGGAGCAGGGCGCAGAGAGCGACCGTTCGGAGGTAGGTACTTTTACCCGCCATGTTCGGCCCGGTCAGGAGCAGGGTGTGGCGGTTCGGCCCGAGTTCGGCGTCGTTGGGCACGAAACGCCCGCCCGTCGCCCGCTCGACGACGGGGTGGCGGGCCTGAACCAGATGCGCCCGGCCCGAAACAGTCTGGGGCCGCACCCAACCGCTCTCCACCGCGATCTCCGCCAGGGCCGTGAGCACGTCGAGTTCCGCCACCGCGCCCGCCGCCTCGGCCAGCCCCTCCGCATGGGCGGCCAGGCTCTCGCGCAGCTCGGTGAAGACCTCCAGTTCGAGCCTCTGCGCGGCGAGTTCCAGCCGGGCGATCTCGCGCTCGCGCTCGCGCAGGTCGGGCCGGGTAAAGCGGGCGCGGTCCTTGAGGGTGGCGATCTGGCGGTAGTCGGCGGGGACCTTGCCCAGGTGCGGTCCATTCACCTCCAGGTAGTACCCGAAGACATTGTTGAACCCCACCTTCAGGCTGCCGATGCCGGTGCGGGCGCGCTCGCTGGTCTCCAGCTCGGCCAGCCAGGCGCGGTGCCCCAGGGCCTCCGAACGGAGACCGTCGAGTTCGGCGTGGAAGCCGTCGCGGATCAGGCCGCCCTCGCCCGCGCGGATGGGCGGGTCGTCCACCAGGGCGGCGCGGATCAGGGTGACCACGTCGGGCAGAGCACCCAATCGGGCACGGATACCCGCGAGCAGGCCGTCCTGCGCGTCGAGCAGCTTCACCGCCTCGGGGAGCAGGTCGAGGGTACGGGCCAGCGACGCCACCTCGCGCGGGGAGGCCCGCCGGGTCGCCACCCGTGCGGCCAGCCGTTCGAGGTCGTGCGCCCGGTACAGCAGCGCCCGCACCGCCCCCCGCAGGTCGGAGGCGCGGGTCAGCGTCTCCACCGCGTCCAGCCGGGAGCGGATGCTGAGTTCGTCGAGAAGCGGCGCCCGCAGCCAGGCCCGAAGTCTTCGCCGCCCACCCGCCGTGCGCGTCTCCGCCAGCACGTCCATCAACGTGACGCCCTGCGGCGACTGCGCCTGGAACACCTCCAGCGCCCGCACCGCCGCGTCGGGCAGCCGCATATGCGCCCCCGGCTCGAAGCGCACCACCCGGCGCACCATCTCCAGCCGCCCCTGCTGGGTCAGGCGGGCGTACCCGAGAACCGCCCCGCACGCCCGCACGAGCGCCGCCGAGCCGAGCGAGCCCGGCACCTCGCCCAGCACGGCCTTCAACTCCGCCCGCGCCCCTTCCTCATCGAAGTTGGCGGGCGAGAGCATGACCGGGAAGCGGGCCTGGAAGTCGGCCAGGAGAGCGGCATTGCCCGAGAGTTCCGGCGCCAGCAGCACCTCCCGCGCCCGGTGCCGCGCGAGTTCGTCGTAGAGCGCCGTGCGCGTATGAAAGGCGGCGCAGCGGAATTCGCCAGTGGACACGTCGAGCAGCGCCAGCCCATATCCGTCCCCGGTCGCCACCGCCCCCAGATAGTTCTCGTCGGCGGTGAGGTGGCGCTCCTCCGTCACCGTGCCTGGTGTGAGGAGTTGCGTGACGCGGCGCTCCACCAACCCCGAGCCCGGCTCCTCAATCTGGTCGGCGACGGCGACCCGCACTCCCGCCGCGAGCAGCCGCTCCACATTGCTGTCGAGCGCGCGGACGGGCACCCCCGCCATCGGCGTCGAGAAATCCTTGCTGCTCTTGTGGGTCAGGGCGATGCCGAGGAGCCGCGCGGCCCGTTCGGCATCCTCCCCGAAGGTCTCGTAGAAGTCCCCAACCTGAAAGAGCAACAAAAAATCGGGGTGGGCGTCGCGCAGCGCCACGTACTGTTCGAGCATCGGCGGCAGCACCCCCGACCCCGTTCCCTTCAAGACGCTCTGCGGCACCCCCACCGGCATGGCGCGAGCATAGCGCACCCCGTTCTGTTGTGGACGGAATAGCGGTTGCAATTGGGGCGAGCGGCACAAGGAAAACCCGCCCCACGGGGAGGCGGGGCGGATGGGACGCTGGATAGCTGGATAGCCTGGTGCTCGGGCCTACTTCCGAAGAGACAGGGCTGTTGGGGCTCCGTAGACCCAGGTACTGGGAATATTCCCTGCCTTCAAGGTGACTGTTCCCCCCGCCGAAGTGATTGCCACGCTCGTCGAAACCTTGTTCCAGCCCGCGCTGAACTGCGCGTTGACATTCCCCGTCACGATGATGTTGTTCTGAATGCAGGTGATCTGCCCCGAGAGGCCCACGGCCTTGTCGAGGTAGATATAGAGGCCCGTCTCCGCCGTGGGGCTGCTCGCTGTCCCCCCTGAGGCGAGGGGCGCAATCCGGCCGCTTTTCTGCGCCTGGACGCTGAAGGTGGGCACCGCGCTCTTGGCGTCGGTCGCCCCGGAGAGGCTGAGGTTCCCCGTGCAGTTGTTCGGCAGATTCGCCGTGAAGCTGCCCGAGGTCGTCCCGCTCAGGAGGGCCGCGTCCGGCTTGGGAAGGCTCAGGCTGAAGCTGCCGTCGGCCTTCAGATCCGTCCTGACGAGTTCCTTGGTTCCCACCGAGGCGACGACCTGCCCGGCCCCGCCACTCCAGGCCGTGTAAGAGGGTGCGCCGGTCGTTCCGTCGAACTTGAGTTCCACGACCTTCCCGGAGGCGGCTTCGGGCTGCGGGGCGCTGGTTCTGTTGCAGGAGGCGAGCAACAGGGCGGCACCGGCGAGCAGCACAGGCGTTACATTTTTCATACGTCATTCACCGTACACCCCGGGTCTGGGCCGGACAAGCAGAGGTGAGGAGAGGCCAAAGGGAGCCTGCGGGAACTACACTGCGCGGGACATTCCCCCTTCCCAGGAGGTTCCTGTGAAAACACTTTCCGTCCTCGCCGCGCTCACCCTCACTCCTTTTGCCCTCGCCTGCCCGGTGAAACAGGGTTACGTCGCCAACGGCTTGTTCAAAAACACGGCGGGGGCAAAGCCCATCTGCGGGCCGCTCTACCAGACGTTCCGGTTCAGCATGGCGGGCGTGAAGTGGACCGAGATGTACGAGGTCAAGGCCGGGCGGGTCGGCCAGCTCCGGACCTCGGATTTCCTGGCCCTCATCCGCCGGGGCCGCTACCGGCTCGTCAAGCAGAGCAAGACGGTCCGCAGCCAGGTGTACCTCTTCGAGCGGGGCAGCCACTCCATCACGGTGGTCGTCGGCGTTTCGGGCGGCGCGCAGTACATCGGGCTAGCGGGGCAGTAGGACCCGGCGGGGCCTCTGCACCGCGTCCCACCTCCCCTTTCCGGCCTTGCCCCTCCCGTAGCATGGCACCATGAGTTACCACCCCTACGACCCGCGCATGGCCTACGACCCGGAGCGCCGACTGACCGACGGCGACGTGCAGGAACTCAAGCCCGAAGGCTGGTGGGGCGACGACGGCAAAATAGCCCGCGACTTCGCGTTTGACAGCTACCAGGCGGGCGTGGACTTCGCGGTGCGGGTCGCCGCGCTGGCGGAGGAACAGAACCACCACCCCGACATCCTCATCCGCTACCGCCGGGTGCGCCTCACCTTCTTCACCCACACGGTGGGCGGGGTGACCCTGCTCGACATCGAGGGCGCGCGGGCCGTCAACGATCTGTGGGCCGGGGTGACCGGCGCTTGAAACTCGCCATTCCCGACGCGGACGTGCTATGGACGGCCCTGGCACCCGAGCGCAAGCACGAGATGGAGGTCACCGTGGGACCCGGCGACCTCGACGACCTGAATCACGTGAACAACACGGTGTACCTTGCGTGGTGCGAGGGGGTGGCCCGTGCCCACGCCCTGCGCCTGGGCATGGGCACGGATGCGCTGATCGCGCTGGGCGCCGTACCGGTCGCCCGGCAGCACGTCATCAACTATCACCGACCCGCCGTGCTGGGGGACCGCATCCGCATCCGCACCGCCATCACCGTCAGCGCGGGCGTGCGCAGCATCCGCGCCTACACCCTCGACCGCGCGACCCAGGACGGCAGCGACGGCGAACGCCTCGCCGAATGCCAGACCGAGTGGGTCTGGGTGGACCCGGGAAACGGGCGCCCCAAGCGCACGCCCCGCGAGGTGCTGGAGGCGTTCGGGTTCTGAGGGTGTTCGAGCAAGCCGCAGGCCCGGAAGGTGCGGCGGGAGGGCAGGCTGGGTGGCGAGCGCCAGCCTGCCCCACAAACGCTTGACGCGAAATGAGAAGTGGGGTGGGAGCAGTTTTTGACGCTCCACGCAACCCCACGCGAGGACGGGCTACGCTCGTCTCCCCCCTCCCAGCCTCCCCCGCAAGGGGGGAGGAGCAACAGCGCCAAAGCTTTTGCTTCTCAAAACCGTCTACTGTGAACGGCCTATTCCTGCAAGGGGCTCGCTCTCGCACCGCCTTCACCACGCCTTGCTCGCGCAGCGAGACGGTGGGCCAGTGACTCGGAGATCAACAAGATCAAACCTTGCGGGTTGAGAAAAACGACCACAGGCGCGATGGGCAGGCCCTTTGCCGAGCGCAGCGGAAAGCTCCCCCCTCCACCAAGAGGAGAGACACGTAGGCGAGCTTGGCGTCAACGCGCGGGCCGCCCCGCGCGGCGGAGTCGTCGCCCCCGGTGGGGGTAGGGGGGCTGGGGGGGTGGGGGCAAACCGCAGCAAGATACCCTGCCCCTTCACCCCTCCCTACCTGAACTCCGCCCGCCGAGGCTCCGGCAACCGGTACGCGATGAACGCACTGGGAATCAGCAGCGTGATGCTGACCAGCGCCGCCACCGTCGGCGTCGTGGCATCCGCCAGCACCCCGACCAGAAACACCAGCAACCCCGCGAACCCCCACGAGAAACCCATCATGATCGAACTGGCGACGGCAACGTGCCCCGGCGCATACTCCTGCGCGGCGACCACCCCGACCGGAATGCTCGCGTTGACCGCCGCCCCAACCAGGAACGTGAGCGGGTAGAACCACCAGTTCGCCGGACTCGACAGGATCAGCACGGCGAAGAACGGGATGGTGGCCAGGATCGCCGCCCGCAGCACCGGGACCCGCCCGTAGCGGTCGCTCGCCCGCCCGCCGACGATGCCGCCGACGGCGCTCGCAACGGCGTACACGGCGAGCGTGACCGCGACCTCCCGCGTCCCGAAGCCCCGGGCCAGCAGGATGAAGGGCAACATCGCGTTGTACCCCATGCTGGCGAGCGAGCGCAGCACGGCCATCGCCCAGAGCCCCACGAGCGGCCCCCGGAAGATGCGCCCGTACTCGGCCAGAGCCACGCGCCGCCCCTCTGCCCGCCCGGGGGGCGTGACCGCGAAGGTGAGGATCGCGGTCACCACCCCGATCAGCCCGAACCAGGGGAGATGCGCGAGGCCGACCCCGGCAAAGACGGGGCCGAGTGCACTGCCCGCCGTGCCCCCCGCGCTGAAGAGGCTGGCCCACAACCCGCGCTTCTGCGGCGGACTGTTCAGCGCGACGTAGGCCGCCCCCGCCGGATGGAAGAAGCCGCTCCCGAACCCCGAGGCGGCGACCAGCAGCACGAGCGCCCCGAACCACGGCACGAAACCCATCAGGGTGAGGCCCAGGCCTGTCAGCAGCGGGCCGAGCGCGGCGGCGTAGCGGCGGTCCACCCGCTCCCCCAGGATGCCGAGGAGGGGTTGCAACACGCTGCTCGTCAGGCTGTACACGCTGGAGAGCAGGGTGACGGCGGCGATGGACACCCCGAAGCGGCTTTGCAGGGCGGGGGTGAGCGGCGTGAGCATCGCGCCGTACGCGTCGTTGATGAAGTGCCCCGCCGTGACCGCCACGGCGACGGCGGTGGCGTGGCGGGTGGCGGCGCGAACGGCGGTCCCTTGCATTGGGTTACCCTACCCCTCCGCCCGGTGCCCGGCGGGGAGGTGTCCAGCGGTTCGGGCCGACCCCTCCCCCAATGGGGGCACCCGCGCCCCCATGACGTGAGGTTTCTAACACAGTACCCTGGAGGCATGTCCCTCGTGTTCCGGGATGCCGTCGCCGCCGCCCTCCCCTCGGAGGAGCGGTTGCGTGAACGGCTGGCGCGTCTTCCCGACCGGGCCTGGACGGACCTGGCGCTGCTCTTCGCGGCGGCCCTGCCCGAGATCGACGGGGTGATCGCCCTGCAAGGGGGCGAGGCCTTCGCGCGGGCCCTGGCCGCCGCGCGCGGCATTCCGGTGCTGCATACCGTGAACGCCGAGCACAACCTCTTTCCCGGCGAGGTGGCCCTGGTCACCGGGCACCTGCAAGGCGGCCTGCCCGAGATGCAGGCTCTCATGCGGGCCGAACGTTATGGGCTGCGGGTCCTGGTGGCCGTGGCCGCCATCGAGCGCACGGGGGCGATGGGCCGCACCCGGCTGGAACTGCACGACACCCGGGTGCAGTCCGCCGTCCAGCTCGCCGACACGCCGGGGGGCCTCACCTTCGAGCGGCGCACCCCGCCCGGGCTGCTGCGGCTTCCCTCCTGACCCGGCCTTACTGCTGATACCCCCGCAGCGCCCGCTCCTCGGCGGGGAGGCGGACGAGCAGGATCAGCGCGGCGTTGAGCAGGCTGAAGGCGACCGCCGTGCGCCACGCCCCGACGCTGAGGGGGGCCGACGCCATCTCCAGCGCGACCACCGCGTAGTTGGGGTGCCGCAGGAGGCGGAAGGGACCGCCCGTGACCCGCTCTCCCCCCGGCACGATCAGGATGCGGGTGTTCCAGTAGCGGCCCAGGGTGCGGATCACCCAGTACCGCAGCGGTTGCGCGAGCAGGAACAGCAGGAAGGCGGCCCAGTTCACCCCTTTCCCCGAACGCCGCCCCTCCAGCAGCGTGAACAGCATCCAGCCCGGGTGCAGCAGGAAGAAGAGGGGGTAGTGGTCCCGGCCGTACTCGGTCGCCCCGTGCTCGCGCGCCCAGCGTTCGTTCGAGCGGGCCACCCGCAGTTCGAGAAGGCGCTGGACGGACAGGAAGCCGAAGATCAGGGGGGCGAGGGTGCGGGCACGCATGGGCGTCAGCTTACGAGCTTCCCACGCTGAACATGACCCGGCTCGACCCCCGCCCGTCCTCCGCAGTGGCGTGGACGATCAGGGCGGAAATGCTGCCCTCACCGGGGCGGAGGAACAGGGTGCCGATGCCCAGCGGGGTGCGGTACACCGACAGGCTCTCGGGGGCGTCCTCCCGGTGAAGGAGGCGCCAGCCCTGCCGTTCGAGCTGCGGCAGGAAGTGGGAGAGGAGCGCGGTCAGCTCCGGCATCGGCTGTGGGGCGACCAGCGCGACCGTCTCCGAGCGGATGGGTCCCCCCTGCCCGGTCAGCATTTGGGCACTCCACCCCCCGGGAAGGATGAGGGTCGGGAAGGGCGCCTGGGAGAAGTCCTCGAAGTGGGGGTGGTGCCGACGGCCCAGCAGGTGCTCGATCTGCTCCGGCTCGGTGTCCTGCACCTGGAGGTGGACCTGCGTGACGGCCCCCTCCTGCCCGGACGAGACGTTCAGCGTGCGGCGCTGCCCCGGATGTCCCCCCATCCACTGCGTCCGGGCCGCCTCCACGAAGGTCTGCTGGAACATCTGCGCCGCCTGCCAGCCCTGCCCGGCGAAGTGGGCGATCAGCGCCTCCATCACCTCCGGCGGGGGCGCGGGTACATCCAGAAAGGCCCGCCAGCTCATCTGGGACTTGCGCTCCGCAGAACGGGGCCCACCCGAAAAATGGAACGTCCACTGGCGGGCCACCGTGCGAAGCCCGCCCAGTAGCCGTGTCCCCGCCAGCTCGGGCAAGGTAACGGGAAAATCGGCCGGGAGCGTTCCGGGCGTGACCATCTCGGCCGTAAGCTCACCCTCCTGCCCCAGCGCCCGGCGCAGGAACTCGGCGTCCAGTGTGATCTGCTCACTCATGGCTTACCCTCCTGCCAGCAGCGCGTCCGCCGCCGTGTCCGCGTCCAGCTCTCCCCGGGCCACACGGGCGTAGAGGTCGCCGCTCATCTCGCGGGCGCGCCTCAGCACGCGGTCTTGCACCAGCGTCCGCACCTCGAACTCGGCGCGGCGCTCGCGGCGGGCGTGGAGTCCGGCTTCCCCCAGAAAGGCGCGGTGGGCGAGTACGGCGTCCACGATCTTGTCCACGCCCTCGCCCCGGGACGCGACCGTGCGGCGGACGGGGGCGAGCCAGGTCGAGGCGTCGTGCCGCCCGAGGCCCTGCGCGGCCATCAGCTCGCGCACCGTGCGGTCGGCGCCGGGCAGGTCGGCCTTGTTCACGGCGATCACGTCGGCGATCTCCATGATCCCGGCCTTGAACGCCTGCACCCCGTCGCCCCCGGCGGGCGTCAGGACAAGCAGCGTGTGGTCGCAGGCGGCGGCCACGTCCACCTCCGACTGGCCCACGCCGACCGTCTCCAGGATCACCCAGTCGAACCGGAAGCCCTCCAATAGCGCCAGGACGGGCAGGGTGCGCGGCGACAGGCCGCCCAGCGCCCCCCGGCTCGCCAGCGAGCGCACGAAGACGCCCTCGTCGGCGTGCCAGCGCAGCATGCGGATGCGGTCGCCGAGAATCGCCCCGCCCGAGTAGGGGCTGGAGGGGTCCACCGCGAGCACCGCGACCCGTTTTCCCTGCCCCCGCAGGTGGGCGATCAGCGCGTCCGTCAGGGTGCTCTTGCCGCTGCCGGGGCTGCCAGTGACGCCGAGGACGACGGTGCCGCCGGGTCCCCGGGAGGCGGCGATCTCGCGGGCCGCGCGCAGCAGGGGCCGGGCGGCGTCCAGCCCGCTCTCGGCGAGGGTGATCGCGCGGGCCAGGGCGCGGGGGTCGCCCGCCCGGAAGCGGGGGAGCAGGTCGCGGGGGGTGGAGGGGTGGGCGGTCAAGGCGTCACCCCTGCCGGGGGCCGGAGTTGAAGGGCGGGCTGTCTCATCTCTTCCCCCAGGCTACCCCGTCCCCTACGGCGCCTGCCCCAGCACGTCGTCCGCCTCGGTCGCCTCGATCAGGTCCTCCAGGTGCGCGTCGTCGTTGAAGCCGAGGAGGGTCCCGCTGTTCTGGCCCAGCAGCACCCGGGTGATGGAGGTGTTCGTGACGCTCAGCCGCGCCCAGGCGTGGTTGGGCACGCCGCCCAGCGCCAGGCCCACCGCCACCCGCACCACACCCCCGTGGGTGAAGACGAGGACCCGGCCCCCCGCGTGCCGGGCGCGCAGCCGGTCAAAGGCCACGGCGCAGCGGGCGAAGAGGTCTTCCATGCTCTCCCCGCCCGGGCGGCGGGTGGTCCAGGGGTCGGCGCGCAGGGCCCGCAGGTACTCGGGAAAGCGGGCCTCGATGTCGGCGACGACGAGGCCGCTGAGTTCGCCCACGTCGATCTCGCGCAGGCCGGGTTCGAGCTGCACCGTGGGCCGCCCACTCAAACGCTCGGCGACCATCTCGGCCGTCTGGGAGGCGCGGGCGAGGTCGCTGGAGTACACGGCGTCGAAGTGCATCCCCGTCAGGCGCTCGGCGAGGGTGGCCGCCTGGAGAATCCCGATGTGGCTGAGGGGCACGTCCGTCTGCCCCTGGTAGCGCCCGTCGGCGTTCCAGGTGCTCTCGCCGTGCCGCACGACCCAGAACTCGGTCGCCGTGCGGCGCTCGGGGGGCAGGAAGCCGGTGGGGGGACGGCGGCGGATCAAGGGGCCTCCGCCAGGGTCACGCCGCTTCCGGTCACCATCTCGCCGATCACCCAGGGCGACTCGCCCGCCGTGCGGAGGGTCGTCAGGGCCTCCTCCCGCTGGGCACCGGGCACGATGAACAGGAAGCCCACGCCCATGTTGAGCGCCCGGAAAGCCTCGGACCGCTCCACGCCCGCCCGCCGCACGATGAGGTCGAAGAGGGGCGGCACGGTCCACGAGGAGGTATCCACCCGCATCCCCACCCCGTTCGGGAACACGCGCGGCGGGTTGTCGATCAGACCGCCCCCGGTGATGTGCGCCATGCCCCTGATGTCCACGTCCGCGGCCAGGAGTGCGTCGAAGGCCCCCAGGTAGGCCCGGTGCGGGACCGTCAGCAGGTCCTCCAGCCGCTCGCCGCCCAGGTCCGCGCTGGCTTCAGTCCAATCCAACTTGTCCAGCGCCATCCGCGCGAGGCTGTAGCCGTTCGTGTGCAGGCCTGTACTGGGAAGCGCGATCACGGCATCCCCGACCTCGATCCGGGAGCCGTCGATGAGGCGGGGCCGGTCCACCACGCCCACAATCGTGCCCACGATGTCGAGTTCGCCCTCTACATACACGCCGGGCATCTCGGCGGTCTCGCCGCCCAGCAGGGCCACGCCGAGGGCCTCGCAGGCCCGCGCCGCACCCGTCACGACCTCGGCCACCCGCTCGGGCAGGAGCCGCCCCATCGCCACGTAGTCGAGGAAGAAGAGGGGCCGCGCGCCCTGCACCAGGATGTCGTTCACGCAGTGGTTCACGATGTCGGCGCCCAGACCCGCGAACCGGCCCGTGCGCACCGCCACCTTCGTCTTCGTGCCCACCCCGTCGGTGGAGGCGACAAGGACCGGGTCCGCCAGCTCACCGAACGCCGCGCGGAAGAGGCCCCCGAAGCCGCCGATTCCGCCCAGCACGGCGGGCGTGTGGGTGCGGGCCACGGCGCCTTTCATCAGGGCGACCGCCCGGTGCCCCGCGTCGATGCTCACGCCCGCCCGTTCGTATGCTGACGCCCCCGTGCTGGCCTCGGCGGCGTCCGTGTTGCCTTGCGTCATGATCCTCCCGAACACTCCCGCGCAGGCGGGTCCGTGGGGCAGTTTACCCGACTTTCCCGGCGGCCCGGCGCGAGAGCCACCAGCGGACGACCACCCCCAGCGCCACGAGCGCCGAGAGCAGGCCTAGGCCCCAGGCCATGCGCCGCGCGCTGCCGCTGAGCCACACGACCAGCGCCGTGACCGGGAACGCCCCCGCCGCCGTTGCCAACATGAAGGGCCGGAACCCCATGCCCGCCGCCCCCGCGACCAGATTCATCACGTCCGCCGAGAGCACGGGCATCAGCCGCACAAGCAGGACGCCCTGTACCCCGTAGCGCTCGGCAAAGGCGTGGGCCGCGCCCCGCGCCCGCTCCCCGGCGAGCAGCCGCACGAGCGCGTCGCCCACCCATCTTCCCAGCCCGTACCCGGCGGCGGCGCCCAGCAGCGTGCCCAGATACACGATGGCGAAGCCCTCCAGCGGTCCGTACGCGCGGGCCGTCACGGCGATCATCACCAGGGCGGGCAGGACCGGCAGCACGGCCTGGAGCACGAAGCCGAGGATCAGGGCGAGCGGCCCGGCCCAGCCCAGCCCGGCCACGAAGGCGCGCGTGACGGCGGGGTCACTGGAGGTCAGGGCCTCGTAGCCCCGGGCGAGAAAGGCGCGCACGTCCGGGGTCAGGCTCACGCCCACCAGCAGGGCCAGGGTGCCGCCCAGCAGCAGCACGCGCAGGAGCCGGGCATTCCGGGGGGCGGCGAGGGTCACCCGACCAGTGTAGGCGGAGCGGGTGAGAAGGGCGGGGCACGCGCGTCTCCCCCCTCCCGCTAGACTGCCCCCCGATGCGCCCCGAACTGCTCGACCGCGTGCTGGCCCTGCTGCCCCAGGAGAGCGGGCGCCCGGAGCTGCGCCACTTTTCCGAGATGCTGCGCGACTACCCTCGGCGCGGCGGCAAGGGGGTCCGCTCGGAATTGCTCCTCGCCTCGGCGCGGACCCACGGGTTGCGGCCCGGTTCGGCGGGCTGGGAGGGCGCCCTGTGGCTCGCCGCGGCCCTGGAACTCTTCCAGAACTGGGTCCTGATCCACGACGACATCGAGGACGATTCGGAGGAGCGCCGGGGGAGGCCCGCGCTGCACCGCCTGCACGGGGTTCCGCTGGCGATCAACGTGGGGGACGCGCTGCACGTCTACATGTGGGAGGCCGTGCATCGCGCGGGCGTGCCGGGCGGCATGGAGGAGTTTCTCGCCATGATCCACCGCACCGCCGAGGGCCAGCACCTCGACCTCACCTGGGTCCAGCACCGCGAGTGGAACCTCACGGAGGCCGACTACCTGGAGATGGTGCGGCTGAAAACGGCCCACTACACGGTCGTGGTTCCGCTGCGGCTGGGGGCGCGGGCGGCGGGAGTCACGCCGGACGACCGCTTCACCCCGGCGGGGCTTGCCCTGGGCGCGGCCTTCCAGATCCGGGACGACGTGCTCAACCTGCGGGGCGACCCCCACCTGTACGGCAAGGAGATCGGCGGCGACCTGCTGGAGGGCAAGCGCACCCTGATCGTGCTGCACTGGCTGGCCCAGGCACCGGGGGAGCAGCGGAGGGTCTTTCTGGAGCAGATGGGGCGCGACCGGGCCGAGAAGGACCCCGCCGCCATCGCCGACATCCACCGCTGGCTCCTGGAGAGCGGGAGCGTGGGGTACGCGCAGGACTACGCGGACGCCCAGGCACGCGAGGGGCTGGGGCTGCTGGAGGAGGCGCTGGCGGACGCGCCGGACCAGGACGCGGCACGGGAACTGCTGAGCCAGATGCGGGAGCTGGCGACGCGGGAGGCGTGACAGGCTTCGCCAGGAGTATTTCTCGTCTCCAACGGGCATTCGGGTGGGCCTCATCCGGCTTGTCACCTTGAACGAAGGGAAGGGTCCCGAGGCTCGGGGATGCTTCGCTGACGCTCAGCGTGACAACCCTGTTGCGCTCCCCAAAGGGAAAGGGCGACCAGGTCACCCCAGCCACCCCTTTCGAGCCCCCGACTTAAGGTATGGGCGTCCCCGCGTAGCCCACCCCGTGGCGTGAGTAGGCCTGCACCGGCTCTCCCCCCTGCATGTCCACCTGGAGGAAATAGCGGGTATTGTCCAGCTTCCTGACGATCTTGCGCGTCGCCACCTCAATGACGTGCCCCGTCGAAATCTGCGCGTATTTCCCGTCCCGGGTGAAGTTCACCCACTTGGGCTGGTTGTTCGCGTCACCCAGGTCGCGCACGTCGATGTCCGCGATCTGTTTCGGGGCCACACTCGGCAGCCCGCTCACGTCGAAGATGTGGACGTAGCGGTTGTACGAGTCCAGCACCCACACCTCCTTCTCGTCCGGGGTCAGGGCGACCCCGTGGCTCTGGGTGATCGGCCAGGAGGCATCTTTCCAGGGAAAGCCCTGCACCGGCACGCTGTAGAGCTTCTTCCCGGTCGTCAGGTCCCCCACCTCGAAGCCCGAGAAATGGTCCGGGTTCACGAAGGTCAGCGTCTCGGCATGGTTCACCGTGAAGGGCCGCAGGCCGGAGTTCGTCCCACTCGTGAAGAAGGGGCCGACCCTCAGCGTCACCTTGTCGGTCGTCGTATCGGCCACGCTCAGGTAATTCGAGGAGATGCTCGCCATGTACACGCGCTTGCCGCTCGCCCCGACGATGGTGTTGTGGGCATTCTTGTACACCGGGATACGGGTGATCTCGTTGCCGGTCGCGCCGTCCAGAACGAACCAGAAGTCGCCGCCCGCGTCCTCACCGCTGCCCATGTAGAGCTTCTGGCCGTCGGGGGTGATTGAGAGGCTGTCGATGGACGGTGAATACTTGCGCGTCCACAGCACCTGATCCGTCTTGAGGTCATACGCCATGAGGTAGCCGAAGCTGGGCTGCCCGGCGTACTTGGGGTCCTTGCGGTCGCCCCAGTAGGGGATGTACAGGCGGTCGGTCACGGCGTTGGCCGCGATGCCCCGCAGGCCGTACATGTTCGGCATCGGGACGGTTTTGACCAGCGCATACCCCTGGTCGATGTCGTAGACCTTGATCGCCCGGTCCACCGCCACGTACTCGAGGTGCCGCACGGCGGGAGGAGGAGGGGGCGCGGTGGTGCCGCAATAGACCTTGGGATCAGCCCAGTCCGCGTGGTCATAGCTGATCCCGTTCCCGGCGTCCGTGACCACCAGGCGCAATTCCTTCTTGCCAGTCACGTTCAGGTCTACCGTCTTCGTCGGGCTCGTCCCCGGCATCGTCCCGCTGTCGTAGGCCCTGACGCCGTCGAGGTAGACCTGGAAGACGACGCTGCCGCGGTCGCCCACCTCGTCGTCCACGCCGATGTCGGCGGTAAAGCGGGTGCAGGAGACGCCGCTGGCGCCGACCAGGCTGAACCTGAGTTCGCTGCCCGCGTGGGTGCCGAAGCCCAGGGCGTAGGTCTTGCCGTTCAGGGTGAGGGGCTTGCCGTCCCCGGCGGCCTGCTCGCCGTTCGAGCGGTTCTTCTCGACCGGCCCCCAGGCATTCTTGGCATACAGGATGGGCTCGTACTGAAGGGTGTTCGTGCCTGCGCCCAGGGTCTGCGGCTGCATGGACGCGTCCGCCTGGTACTCCCACGGGTAGCTCTGCCCGTTCGCGTAGGGGTCGGGCTGGGGCTGATTCGCGGGGCCTTCCCCGCAAGCGAAGAGCAGCAGGGAAAGGCTCAGGCAGGCAAGCGTGCGGGGGAGACGCGGACGTGAGTGCATGGGACCTCCAACCCTGGGGCACAGGGGGATGGAATACGGGCTTTCCGGCGAGTGTGACATTTTCCACCCCGCCGCGCGCCGCACATCCAGCAAAAACGCTCTATGAAAGTTTTATGAAGGCAAGGTGTGATGGCTCTCCACGTCGGGAGCAAAGGGGTCGTCCTTCTTCCGCGAGGATGAGTGTGCCCCGCCTGCCCTACACCAGCCCCAGCGCCGCGTCCGCGAAGCCCTCGAAAGCCCGGGCCAGGGCGCGGATGTCGTCCGGCCGGGGCTCGCCCGACTCGGTGAGATAGAGGGCCACGTTGATCTCCAGCCCGAAGGAGGGAATGCCGGTGCGGGCGTGGTGCCGGGCGCTCAGGGTGTCCGTCGTCCAGGGGTCGCCGACCGCCACGCGGGTGAGGTGGCCCGTCAGGACGGGGGCGAACGCCTCCGCGCAGGCGGCTTGCAGGGCGTCCCAGCGGTCGCGGGGAAAGGTGGGCGCGTCCCCGGTGCCCAGCATCAGGGTGAGGGCCGGGCGGGGCGTACCGGTGTCGGGGCCGAGCGCCGGACCGCGGGAGGCCATCGAGTGCCCCACGATCATCAGTCGGGCGCCGTCCAGCTCCGCCCGCACCCCCGCGTCGAAGGTGTCCCAGAAGCGGCGCAGCCGGGCCTCCCGCTTCTGCGGCGTCAAGTCAAAGCCCTCCGGGTAAAGGGGCCGCCGGGCGAAGTCCATCGTCTTTACCACGCCGTTGTCGTCGGTGTCGCCGCGCTCCCGGTTGAGGTCCACGACGAAGCGGCTCCAGGGCGCTTGCAGGTAGCGCGCCCCCGGGACGGCGTAGATCAGATCCGTATACGGGTCACCCTCCATGAAGATGCGGTGCAGGAAGGCCGCCCGCTTCCCGGGGTCGAAGGCTTCCTCGCCCAGCATGTCGCGCAGCACGTCGGCGGGCAGGGCCCCGGACGGGTGCGGCGTGAGGATGAGCAGGCGGTCGCGGTCGGCGGCAGACATGGAGGGAGGATAAGCGGGCGGGGGGCGACGGGCCTTCATCCACCCACCACTCACCACGGCCCACTTCCCCAACTGCGGCCTGCGGCACCCCCGCTCCACCCCCCACTCGGTAGAATGACGGGTGTGCGGCTCTCGTCCCTCTCGACGCTCAACTACCGGAACCTCGCGCCTGGCACGCTGAATTTCCCGGCGGGCGTGACGGGCGTGTTCGGGGAGAACGGGGCGGGCAAGACGAACCTGCTGGAAGCCGCGTACCTGGCCCTGACCGGCCTGACCGGGGTGACCCGGTTGGAACAGCTCGTGCAGTCGGGCGAGCGCGAGGCGTACGTGCGGGCGGACGTGCAGCAGGGCGGCAGCCTCAGCATCCGCGAGGTGGGGCTGGGGCGCGGGCGGCGGCAGCTCAAGGTGGACGGGGTGCGGGTGCGAACCGGGGACCTGCCGCGCGGGAGCGCCGTGTGGATTCGCCCCGAGGACAGCGACCTCGTGTTCGGCCCCCCCGCCGGGCGCCGGGCGTACCTCGACGCGCTGCTCTCACGGCTGAGTCCCCGGCACGGGCAGCAACTCGCCCGCTACGACCGCACGGTATCGCAGCGCAACGCCGCGCTCCGGGCCGGGGAGGACTGGGCTCTGCACGTGTGGGACGACGCCTTGGTGAAACTCGGGACCGACATCATGCTCTTTCGCCGCCGCGCGCTGGGCAGGTTGGACGAACTCGCGCGGGAGGCGAACGCGGCGCTGGGCAGCCTCAAGCCCCTGACGCTGACGCTCAGCGAATCCACCACCCCCGAAACCTACGCGCAGGACCTCGCCTCCCGCCGGGCGGAGGAGCTGGCCCGCGGCGCCACCGTGACCGGCCCCCACCGCGACGACCTGACCCTGACCCTGGGTGACTTTCCTGCCAGCGAGTACGCCAGCCGGGGCGAGGGGCGCACGATTGCCCTCGCGCTGCGCCGCGCCGAGTTGGAACTGCTCGCGGAGAAGTTCGAGGAGAAACCGATCCTGCTGATCGACGATTTCACGGCGGAACTCGACCCGGGGCGCCGGGGCTTTCTGCTCGACCTCGCCGCCAGCGTGCCCCAGGCCATCGTGACGGGGACGGAGCGGGCGCCGGGCGCGGTGCTGACGCTGCGGGCGCACGCGGGGCGTTTCACGGAAGAGACGCCCGCCGCGGTGGAGGTGGGGGCGTGAACGGGGCAGTGGCCCGTGGGCAGTGGCCCGTGGGTCGGTCGCCCGTCTTGTCCCACTCCCCACTCCCCACTCCCCACTCCCCACTGCCCACTCCCCACTGCCCGCCCCGGGGGCGCCCGTGAGCAAGCCCCGCCGCTTCGGCGACACCCGCAGCGTGTCCGAGCTGCTGGGCGCCACGCTGGGCACCGCCCGGCTGGCGAAGGGGGTGCAGCGGGCGCGGGCGATCCTCGCCTGGCCGCAGGCGGTGGGGCCGGAGATCGCGCGGATGACCCGGCCACGCTCGCAGCAGGGCGGAACGCTCTTCGTGGAGGTCCGCGACAGCGCCACCGCGCACCACCTCACCCTCCAGCGGCACCACTTCCTGAAGAGCCTGAACGCGCTGCTGGGCGAGGAGCGGGTGACCGAGATCCGCTTCAGCGTGGGCAGCGTCCGGGCGCCCACCCCCGCCCCGCGTCTCGCCCCGCTGCCCGGCCCAGACCGCGCCCGCGCGCAGGCCCTGGTGCGGAACGTGGACGGCGACCTCAAGGACGTGGCCCTGAAGGCCGCCGAGGCGATCACCCGGGCCCGCAAGTGGCGCGAGGCCCAGGGGTGGCGCCCCTGCCCCGTCTGCGGCGAGGCGAGCCGGGAGCAGCCCTGCCGCGCCTGCGCCCTCACCCTGGAGGACCCCAACGTGCGGCGGGCGGCCCGCGCCCTCACCCGCACGCCCGAGCGGCTGGCCGCCCTGCCCGCCTCGCTCGGCGACAGCGGGGCGAACGCCGCCCGGCACATCGCCCTGGGCCTGCTCGCCGAGCAGCTCGACCTCCTCGCGCTGGAATGCGTGCGCAGCGGCGGTGAGGAGGGCTACCGCGCCTTCCTCGCCCAGCAGGCCGAGGTGTTCCTGTCGCTGACGCACCGCAGGCCCCGCAGCGCCCTGAGAGGCGAGGACCGCGCCGCCCTGCCCGAGCGGGTGCGGCACGTGCTGGGGGCGGGGCGCTAGGCTCCCCGCCCCCGGTTTTCCAGCGGTCACGGGGCGGTCATGGTGCCCCCCACACACTGCCCTCACCTCCGGCCGGGCGGGCACCACCCTCCGCCCGCGCTGCCGGGGGCAGGAGGGATCAACCATGAGAAACCGCGCCGCGTCCATCCCCCTTGTCGCCCTCTCCCTCGGCCTGCTGCTCACCGCCTGCGGGGGCACGGGGGAGGTCGGCACGCCCGTGACCAGCACCGCCGACTCCGGCCCCGGCAGCCTCCGTGAAGTCCTGGCGGCCGCGAAAGACGGCGATACCCTACGTTTCACGACCACGGGCACCGTGACGCTCGCCAGCCCCCTCACCCTGAGCAAGGACGTGACCGTGCTGGCCGACGGCGTGACGCTCGACGCCGCCGGGAGGGGCCGGGTGCTGGAGGTGGCTGCGGGGGCGGAGGTCACACTCAAGGGGGGCACCTTGCAGGGCGGCGTGGGACAGCCCATCGAGAGCGCCGCACCGGCCAGCCAGGCACTCTCCAAGGCCACCTGGGGCGGGAATCTGATCAACCGGGGCAACCTGACGCTCGACGGGACCACCGTGACGGGCGGGAAGGCGATGAACGGCGGCGGCATCTATAACGACGCCGGGGCCAGCCTGACCCTGCGGGACGTCACCGTGACGGCGAACGAGGCGTTTGCCCCCACGCCGGACCTGGAGAATGAGAGTACCGGCTCGGGGGGTGGAGTTGCCAACCGCGGCACCCTGACCGTCGAGAGCGGGACCCTCCGGGACAACACGGCCTATTACACGGGGGGAGGTATCCGCAACACCGGGACGCTGAACATGCGGGGCGGCCACGTGGACGGGAACCGGTGCACGTTCGCCTTTTCCGCCCAGGACAACGTGTTCTCCGGCTGCTCGGGAGGGGGCATCGTCTCTACCGGACCTGTCACCATGACGGGCGGCACCGTGAACGGGAACACGAGCACCCTTGTGGGCGGCGGCCTGTTCGTGTTTCAGGCACCCCTCACCCTGTCGGGCGGTGAGATCAGCGGCAACACGACGGGACGGGGGGGCGGCGGCGTGATGGTCAATACCGGGACCCTGGACCTGACCGGCGGCACCATCTCGAACAACAAGGCCACCCGCGAGGGCGGCGGTGGGGGCGGCGTCCTGGTCTACAAGACCACCATGAACTTCAGCGGCGGTGTGATCCGGGGCAACTCGGCGGAAGCAGGGGGCGGCATTGACGCCTACACCGACAACAAGGTCACGATGACCGGCGGCACGGTCGAGGAGAACACGGCCAGGGGCGGCGGCGGCCTGAATGTGAACACCCGCAGCACCCTGAGCTTCACGGGCGGCACGGTGCGGAACAACACGGCCAGCGAGTACGGCGGCGGGATCACGGTCAGCAACGCGCAGGGCGCCCTCACGCTGGGCGGCGCGGCGGCGCTGCGGGGCAACAAGGCGGGCGCGCAGGGAGGCGGCCTGTACGTGAGCGGCGCGGCCCTGACCATGACGGACGGCACCATCGAGGGCAATACCGCCGTGGACAACGGGGGAGGACTGGCTCTGGCGGGCAGCAATCCGGCCACCATCAGCGGCGGGGTGATCGCGGGCAACAGCGTGACGGGCAGCGAGGACGGTGGCGGCGGCATCCGCATCCACCGCGGCGCGACCCTCAACCTCTACGGCGGCGAGGTCCGGGACAACACCGCCCTGCAAACGGGAGGCGGCCTCGTCATCGGCGGCACCGTGAACATGACGGGCGGCGCCATCCGCGGCAACCGCGTGACGGGCACCGCCCAGGGGCAGGGCGGGGGCGGCGGCATCCGCATGTACACCAACGGGGTCATGACGGCCAGCGGCGGCAGCATCCGGGATAACACCGCCCTGTTTGGTGGCGGCGTTTTCGTCGGGGGTGCCTTCAACAATGAGCCCGCCTCGCGCTTCACGTTGGCGGGCGCGACGATCAGCGGAAACCGTGCCACGGCCTACGACGGCGGCGGCATCCTCAACGACGGCGTGACCTCCATCCAGAGTGGCGGCGTGACGGGGAACAGCGCCGTGACGAAGGGCGGCGGCGTCAGCAACACGAGGGACGCGACCTTCACCCAGACGGGCGGCAGCGTCACGGGCAACACACCGGACAACATCTCGAATCCCTGAGCGCAGGGTGGGGGGAGGGGGAGGCGCACGTCCCGGCCTCCCCCTCCCGCTGCCTCGTCCCGCCGGGGAATGGAGGGGCGCACCGCCGGGACTCAGCCCGCCCGCGTCGCCGCCAGCACCTTGAAGCCCCCCTCGCGCCGCAACTCGCGCGCCGGGCCAATGCCTCCCATCGCCGCCTCGTAGGGCAGCGGCTCGTTGGCGACGAGGGAGAGGGTGCCGCCCGGGTTCAGGCGCCGCCCCGCCGCCGCGATGAACTCCCGCGCCACGTCCAGCACCACCCCCCGCCCGACATGGAAGGGCGGGTTGGTGAGAATGGCGTCGAAGGTGCGGTCCCCCAGCGCGGCGTCCACGTCACTGTGGAGGACCTCGCCCGTGAGCCCATTGGCGGCCAGCGTCGCCCGCGCGCTGCGGACGCTCTGGAGGTCGCCGTCCACCAGCGTGACCTCCGCGCCCCGCCGGGCCGCCCAGGCGCCGATCAGGCCGGTGCCGCAGCCCAGGTCGAGGACCCGCTTGCCGCTCAGGTCCAGGCTCTCCAACGTGCCGAGAAGAATAGAGGTCGCCTTGTCGGGCCTCGCCGCGCTGAACACGCCCGGCAGGCCCACCACCCGCACCCCGAACGCCTCGTAGCCCTCCGGGTCGGGGAGGGCCGGGGTGGGGCCGGGGCGGCGGACGAGTTTCGCCACCCGCATCCCGCCGTCGCGGGCAATCGTCTCCCCCGTTCCGAAGGCTTTGGCGGCGGCGCGCACGTAGCGGTCATAGCCCTTGTCCCGGTCCCCAGCGAGGTACAGCGTTCCGCCGGGCGGCGTGCAGGCGTGCGCCCAGGCGACCTGCGCGAGGGCGTAGGCGTTGCCCCGGTCCCCCGCGAGCACGAGCGCCACCGTCCGCGCCCGCTCGGGCCAGCGTGTCCGCAGGTCGTCCCCGGGCACGGCGGCCTCCGCCTCCAGGCCCGCCGCGGCCAGCACGGTCAGGGCCGCCGCCGACCCCTCCACCGCGCGCAGGGTCACGCCGGGAAGACTTCCCAGCAGGCCCCCCATCGTGCTCAGGTCGAGGACCTCGCCGCGAACCCGGTCTTTCCGCATCGTCCCCGCGAGCAGGGCCTGCGCCGCGTCCACCTCGGGAAAGCCGCGCACACCGGGCTTGGTGAGGGCATGAAGCCCTTCCAGTCGCGGTGACAGAACCGCGGGCCGCACCTCGAAGTACCCCCCGGTCCCGGCCTGAGTCGCTCCATCTGGACGCCTCGCCGCCGGACCCTTCAACCTGATCTTCTGCTTGCTCCTCCCCGTCATGGGGGACAGAGTGGCACACGCGGGGGCGGGATGCCCGGCACCCCGAACATGAAGTGCGGCAAACCTACACCCATCCTGGGGTGCCCGATGAGCCAAACATCGGAGGCGGCGCCCCCCTGACCTCCCTACAATGCCCGCATGGAGCACGCGTTCAAAGTCGATTTGCGGGGCATGATCGACCTCTTGTCGAACCACCTCTACTCGGACCCCAGCGTGTTCGTGCGCGAACTCCTGCAAAACGGGGTGGACGCGATCACGGCGCGGCGGGCGCGGGAGGGCGCCTTCGAGCCCGCGATCCTCGCCCGGCTGCACCGCCGGGAGGGCGAGTTGCCCCTGCTGGAGTTCCGCGACAACGGGGTGGGCCTGACGGAGGCCGAGGTCCACGAGTTCCTCGCCACCATCGGGCGTTCGTCCAAGCGGATCAGCGAGGCGCGCGACACCTTCCTGGGGCAGTTCGGCATCGGCCTGCTGTCGTGCTTCATGGTGAGCGGCGAGATCGAACTCGTCACCAGGAGCGCGGCGGGCGGCCCCCCGGTGCGCTGGCGGGCGCAGGCCGACGGCACGTACACGCTGGAGGTGCTCGAGGATGACGGCCTCGACATCGGCACGACCGTCCGGTTGCGCGCCCGGGAGGACACCGACTTCTACTTCGAGTACGGCGAGTTGCGGGACGCGCTGGCGAACTACGGGCGCATCCTCCCCTTTCCCATCCACGTCACGGACGGGGAGCAGTACGACCACGTCAACGCGGTGCTGCCCCCCTGGCTCGCCTTCGCCGCGGGGGACGAGGGCCGCCGGGAGGAGGTCCTCGCCTACGCCCGCGCCGAGCTGAACGTGGAGGCGCTCGACGTGATCCCGCTGCGGGGCGAGGAGGGCGGGCTCCTCGGCGTGGCGCTCGTGCTGCCGTACGCGACCCAGCGCGGCTCGCGCCAGTGGCACTCGGTGTATCTCAAGCGGATGCTGCTGGGAAGCGACCTCAGCAACCTGCTGCCCGAGTGGGCCTTTTTCGTGCGCTGCCTGCTCAACGTCGAGAGGCTTCACCCGACCGCGTCCCGCGAGGCGTTCTATGAGGACGACGCGCTGAAAGCGGCCCGCGAGGCGCTGGGCGCGCAGCTCCGCGGGTATATCGAGGGGCTGGCGGCGCGCGACCCCGGGCGCCTGGAGGCCCTGATCGCCCTGCACCACCTTCCCATCAAGGCGCTGGCGACCGAGGACGACGACTTCTTCCGCCTGCTCGCGCACGAGTTCACCTTCGAGACCTCCACGGGCCGAATGAAGTTGGGCGAGTATGCGGCGCGCTTTCCCGTCCTGCGGATGGTCACGAACCTCGACCAGTTCCGGCAGATCGCGCAGGTGGCGAGCGCGTACGGGCACAGCGTGATCAACGCCGTGTACACGTACGACGTGCCGCTGCTGCGCAAGTACGCCTCGCTCTTCGGGCGCGAGCTGGAGGAGGTCGACGCGCAAACCTACGCCCTGTCGCTGGAGGACGTGGCCGCGGGCGGGCTGGAGGACTTCACCGCCCGGGCGAACGCGGCGCTGGCGACGCTGGGCTGCGAGGTCAGCGTGAAGCGCTTCGAGCCCGCCGAACTCCCCGCCCTGCTCATCGTGACGAACGAGCAGCGCCTCCTGGGGGACATCG
This sequence comes from Deinococcus aerius, assembly GCF_002897375.1. Classification (NCBI taxonomy): domain Bacteria; kingdom Thermotogati; phylum Deinococcota; class Deinococci; order Deinococcales; family Deinococcaceae; genus Deinococcus; species Deinococcus aerius. The sequence continues at coordinate 116,621 of NZ_BFAG01000004.1, forward strand.
AGGCGGCGAGGGAAGTGGCGGACGAGCTGTTCGCCGAATTCCTCGACGACTACGCGGCGGAGTACGAACTCGTGCGGGTGGCGCGGCTGCACCTCAACCTGAACCACCCGCTCGTGCAGGACCTGCTGCACGTCCGGGACGAGGCCGTCTTCGCCCGGCTGGTGCAGATGCTGTACGTGCAGGCGCACCTGCTGGGCCACCACCCCATGCGCTCCGAGGAGCTGGCCCTGCTCTCCGGCGGGCTGTCCGACATGATGCGCTGGGGGCTGCGCGCGGCGCACCTGGGCGCGCTGAACTGACGAGGTTGACGTGATGGAGACGGTGGACGACTTGATCACGCTCGCCGGGGAGCAGGACTCGCCGGAGGGCGCCCTGGGCTTCCTGGAGCGCGCCGCGCGCCTCGCCGACGGGCAGGGTGACCGGGCGGCGGGTTTTCGCGCCCGGGGCGAACTCGTGCGTGCGGCGAGCTTCAGCGGCTTTCCCGACAAGGCCCTGATCCACTTCGCGTGGCTGCTGGGCACCTTTGACCGGCACCGGGCGCAGTTCGGGCCCCAGGCGTACAGCCTGATGTGGATGTACAAGTGGATTCTGGCCGCCGCGGTGGACAACCCGGCCTTTCCCCTCGCGCGCCTCGCCAAGCTGCGGGCCGACTTCGAGCGCCGGGCGCGGGAGTTCGGCTCCGGGCTGCACTACGCGGCCTACCACCGCCTCATGCTCGCCACCCACGTCGGCGACGCGGCGGAGGCGCAGAGGGCCTTTCTCGCGTGGCGCAGCCTGCCGCGCGACTCGCTGAGCGACTGCCCGGCGTGCGAGCAGAACAAGGTGATGGTGTACTACGCCGAGCGGGGCAATCCGGCGGCGGCGGTCAAACTCGGGCGCGAGATCATCGAGCAGGGCATGAGCTGCCACAACGTCCCGACGGTCACGCACGCCCACCTCCTGCGGCCCCTGCTGAGCCTCGGCAGATACGGGGAGGCGCGCGCCGCCCACGAGGAGGGCCTGCGGCTGGCCCGGCTCGACCGCAACTTCATCGAGACCATCGCGGGGCACCTGCACTTTCTCGTCGCCACGGGCGAGGCGGGGGCCGCCCTCCCGGTGTGGGCCGAACACCTCGACCTGGCCCTGGGAATTCGCAACCAGGCCGACCTCTTCGAGTTCCTGGCCGCGAGCGCCGTGCTGTGGCGGGCCCTGGGTTCCGGGCCGGGCGTCGAGGTCCGCCTGCCGCGCACCTTCGCCCTGTACCGGGGGGACCACACCTACTCCCCGGCCCAGCTCGCCGCGCACTTCGAGCGGGAGGCCGCCGCCCTCGCCGCCCGCTTCGACGAGCGCAACGGCACCACGCGCTTCGCGGACCGCCTGAGGGAGAGCCTCTCGCTGCAGGCCTGATTCGGGCGGGCTGCTACCTTACGGGCATGTCCGCCCCCGCCGTCACCCCCGACTGGGCCTTCGAGCGCGAACACTGGCGGCGCGGCCACTTCCGGGTGGCCGGGGTGGACGAGGCCGGGCGCGGCGCGTGGGCCGGGCCGGTGACCGTCGCGGCGGTGATCCTGCCGGGGCTGGCGACCGAGTATCCCTTCCGGGACTCCAAGCAGCTCACCCCGGCGCAGCGGGAAACGTTCGCGGCCCAGGTGCGCCGGGTGGCCGTCGCCTGGGCCGTGGAACACGCCTGGCCGGAGGAGATCGACCGGTTGAACATTCTGGGCGCCACCCACGCGGCGGCCCACCGAGCCCTGGCCCGGCTGGACCCCCCACCCCAGGCCCTCGTGACCGACTACCTGAGGCTCCGAACCTCTCTGCCCCTCAGCGCCCCGCCCCGCGCCGACGCGCTGAGCTACTCCGTCGCGGCGGCCAGCCTGCTCGCCAAGACGGAGCGCGACCGGCTGATGACCGAGTTGGACGCCCGGTACCCCGGCTACAGCTTCGCGGCGCACAAGGGGTACGGCGCCCCGGCCCACCGCGCGGCCCTGGAACGGCTGGGCGTCTCGGGGGTTCACCGCCGCACCTTCGCCCCGGTCGCCCGGTTGCTGGCGGCAGAGCCCCTCCTGGCCGCCGCGCAGGAGCCTTGAAGGCCTCTTCATTCCCGCGTCCCGGCCCCGAGTTGTCTCACATCCCGCAGAGTCGGCGGGCGGGGCGGGCCACAGTGAGCGCATCCGTGCGGAAGGGCCGCCGTGCGCCGGGCAGGGCGGCTTTCCGTGCCCGTGTCGTGCCGGGAACGTGGCCGACCAAGGAGGCGCCCCATGCAAAACCGCAACCTCGCCAATCTGCTGACGCTCGCCGGATTCGCCTCGATCCTGGGCTCCGTGGTCATCTGGGCCACCCAGGGCGGGCGGGGCGCCACCGCCGAGGACCGCGCCCACGGCGAACGCTTCGGCATCTTCGTGGGGCTGTGGGCACCCACCTTCTTCATCCTCGCCAACCGCTATTCCCGCGCGGCCCTGGAGGACCGGGAGACGCTATAACGCCCGCACCATGCACCCCAGCGCCAGCGTCGAGGCCGTTTGCCGCAGCGGCAGCCACACCTTCAGCAAGACCAGCGTGACGGAGATCGAACTCCTCGCGGGTCTGGGCGTGGCGGACGACGCGCACGCGGGCGTGACCGTGAGGCACCGCTCGCGCGTCGCCCAGGACCCCCGCCAGCCCAACCTGCGCCAGGTCCACCTCATTCACGCCGAACTGCTCGGGGACCTGCGGGCGCGGGAGTTCCGGGTGGGGCCGGGCGACCTGGGCGAGAACGTCACCACGCGCGGGCTGGACCTGCTGGGCCTGCCGCGCGGCGCGCTGCTCTACCTGGGCGACACGGCGGTGGTGGAGGTCACGGGCCTGCGCAACCCCTGCGCCCAGATCGAGGGCTTCCAGCCGGGCCTGCTCGCCGCGGTCCTGGGCCGCGACGAGCAGGGGAACCTGATCCGCCGGGCGGGCGTCATGGGCGTGGTCCGCCTGGGAGGGGTGGTGCGCCCGGGTGACCCCATCCGGGTGGACCTGCCCGAGGAACCGCATCAGCGGCTGGAGCGGGTTTAACCCCCTGCCGGAGGCCTCTCCAGCCCGGTCTGCACCTCAGTGGACCTGAAACCCACGCGCTCGTAGAGCCGCTGGGCGTGGTACTCGGGGTCGGCGACGATCACCAGGGTGTGTGCCCCCAGACGCGCCCGCGCCCACTCCCCGGCGAAATGGACGAGGTGCCCCGCCAGCCCGCGCGAGCGCCAGTCGGGGTGCGTCTCGACATTCTGGTAGCGCGTGACGCCGCCACCCGCGCTGTACACGCCCAGCCCCGCGAGCATCTGTTCTTCTAGAAAGGCCCCCAGATACGCGCCGTGCCCGGCCTCCTGCGCCGCCCGCAACCCCGCCAGCCTCTGCGCGGCAAAGGTGCGGTAGCCCGCCTCCTCGGAGGGCCGCTCATCGGCGGCGTTCACCGCCAGGCGTAGGGTCAGGGCCGCGTCCCAGTCGGCATCCGTCTCCAGGGAACGCAGGGTCACGCCCTCAGGTAGAGGTTTGGCGGGCGGCGTGGTCCGCGCCGTCGTGAGGACCGTATTCCGGTCCAGCCGAAACCCCGCCGCCTGGAACTCGGCCGCCGCGCCCGCCTCCCCATCCGCCGTGTCCATCCCGAAGGTGACGTGTGCCGCCCCGGGATGGGCCTCCCGGAAGCGGGCCTGCCAGTCCTCCAGGGTGCCGGGCCGCGGAGGCTCGTGCAGGAGCAGGAAGTTCCCCCACCAGAAGGTCGGGTTGGCGGGCGAGCGGACGACCGTGTACGTGCCGTGATCCTCGACCTCGGCCCCTGCCTGCACCCGCAGGGCGAGGTCAGTGCGGTAACCCAGGGAGCGTGGCGTGCGGGACATGCCCGGAGCGTAGCAGGGTGCCCCTTGGCCTGAAGGCGCCAGAACGAGGACGCGGGTGTTGCTGACGAAAAACTGCCGCCTCTCGTCCTCACCCAGGTTCGCGCCCCGGGGAAGGGGCACCCACTCCACCAGAAAGCGTGAGCCGATGGGTCGGAGGGGCCTGGGAATCAGGTGGGTGGGCAGGTCGAACGTCGGATCGTCGAGCAGACCGCTGCGGCTGCACTCGTACCGCTCGTACACCACCTTCGTCCCGCCGTTCAGGTGGAAGAACACTCGCACCGTCTCCCTCCTCGCATGAGTACCCACCGGGCGACCTCCCTTCCCCTCCCCGCGCCGCCTCCTATTTGCCCGACCCCACCCCCGCTACACTGCCGGGGTGACCGAAGGGCCGACCGCCAACATCCGAAACTTCTCCATCATCGCCCACGTGGACCACGGCAAGTCCACGCTCGCCGACCGCATCCTGGAGCGGCTGGGCGCGATGGGCGAGCGCGACAGGCGCGACCAGACCCTCGACACCCTGGAACTGGAGCGCGAGCGCGGCATCACCATCAAGTCCACGCCCGTCCGCCTGACCTACAAGCGGGAGAACGGCGAGGAGTACACCTTCAACCTGATCGACACGCCGGGCCACGTGGACTTCAACTACGAGGTCTCGCGCTCGCTCGCCGCGTGCGAGGGCGTGCTCCTCCTCGTGGACGCCTCGCAGGGGGTGGAGGCGCAAACCATCGTCAACGCCTACCTCGCCATCGACAGCAACCTGGAGATCATCCCCGTCATCAACAAGATCGACCTGCCCGCCGCCGACCCGGAGGGCGCCGCGCAGGAGCTGGAGGACGTAATCGGTATTCCCGCCGATGACGCCGTCTTCGCCTCGGGCAAGGCGGGGATCGGCATTCCCGAGATCCTGGAAGCCATCGTCGAGCGCATCCCGCCGCCCCCCGGCGATCCCGAGGCTCCCCTCAAGGCGCTGATCTTCGACTCCTTCTACGACGCCTACCAGGGCGTGATCCTCTTCGTGCGGGTGCTGGAGGGGACCCTGACGCCCAAGCAGCCCATCATGCTCTTCTCGACGGGCAAGACCTTCGAGGTGGACAAGGTGGGCACCTTCTCGCCCGGCCTGGTGGTGGGCGAGTCGCTCCCAGCGGGCGCGGTGGGCTGGGTTGCGGCGGGCATCAAGGACATCCACGACGCGCAGGTGGGCGACACGATTACCCAGAAGGACCGTCCCACCCCCGAGCCCTTCCCCGGCTTCAAGCCCGCGCAACCCGTGGTGTTCTCCGGCCTGTACCCCACCGACACCGAGGACTACCGCAAATTGCGCGACGCGCTGGAAAAGCTCAAGCTCAACGACGCGGCCTTCACCTTCGAGCCGGAAACGTCGGAGGCGCTGGGCTTCGGGTTCCGCTGCGGCTTCCTGGGCCTGCTGCACGCCGAGATCATTCAGGAGCGGCTGGAGCGCGAGTACGATCTGGATTTGATCGCCACCGCGCCCGCCGTGGTGTACCGGGTGACCCTGACGAACGGCGAGGTGTTCGAGACGCAGAACCCCGCCGAATTCCCCACCCGCGACCGCATCTCCAAGGTGGAGGAGCCGTACATCAAGCTCTCGATCATGCTGCCGGAGGACTACGTCGGCCCGGTGATGCAGCTTCTCCAGGAGCGCCGGGGCTCGATGGTCACCATGAACTACATCGGCAAGCGGGTAGAGCTGATCTACGAGGTGCCTTTTGCCGAAATCCTGTACGACTTCCACGACCGCCTGAAGTCCATCTCGCGCGGCTACGCCTCCATGGACTACGAGCAGATCGGCTACCGCGAGGGCGAACTGCGCAAGGTGGACATCCTCGTGAACAACGAGGTGGTGGACGCCCTCGCCGTCATCGTCCACGAGGACAAGGCGTACTCGCTGGGGCGCAAGATCGTGGACAAGATGGCCGAGGTGATCCCCCGGCAGATGTTCCCGGTCCCCGTGCAGGCGACCATCGGCGGCAAGATCATCGCCCGCGCGACGGTGAAGGCGTACCGCAAGGACGTGCTCGCCAAGTGCTACGGCGGCGACATCACCCGCAAGAAGAAGCTGCTGGAAAAGCAGAAGAAGGGCCGCGCCCGCATGAAGCAGATCGGCACGGTGGAGGTGCCGCAGGAGGCCTTCCTGGCGGTGCTGAGCACCGAGGAGTAGGGATCGGGGAGTAAGGATAATGAGCAGCCCTGACAACCGGCCAGGGCTGCTCGCGTTTGTTCGGCCAGCGGGGGGATAGATCAGCCGTCGCCCCAGACCGCGCAGACCCGCTCACTCCCCAACCCACTCACGACGAGACGTTCCTTGGCATTGCCCAGCAGCCGCTGCGTCCAGTCCACCTCCCCGCCGTCGGCGAGAAAATATTCCTGTTCATTCGCCCGCCCGTAGAGGTGAAAGCAGAGCCCCGTGTAGTACCCCTGGCCGTGGGTGCGTTCGGGATCGGGCTGGGCAGTGACACCCCCAAACGACGCCCGGAGCGAGGCGAGAATGGACTCCGCCTCCCGCCTGCGGTCACGTCCCGAGAAATCGCTGACGGTGACCCGCAGCGGCACCTCCGATCCGAGGAAGGCACACAGGGCCGTGAGATGCACGCGCAGGTGGGTGTCCAGCGCCCCCAGCTCGAAGGTGCTCCCGCTCCCCGCCCGCCCCGCGCTCACCAGGGCGAAGAGGCTGAAGTGCGCCGAGCGGGTGGGGTCACCGGAGAACTGGGGCCGAAGCAGGCGGTGCGAGGCGGCGAGGTGGACGGCCTGCGCCGAGCGCGGGCTTTGCCGCAGGAGCCGCTTCCGCCTCGACGCGGCCTCCAGCGCCAGGACGTTCGTGGCGTCCGAGACGACCTCCGTGCCCCGGCTCGTCGTCACCGCCCAGTCCTGATGCACCCCCGCGACGACCGAACTCGTGCCCAGGGGACAGACGGGGGACAGCGCCACCGCCTCGAATTCGGCAGGCAGGCTGGTCAGGGCCACCCGCTCCCAGTCGAGCAGCCGCGCGGGCGCCACTCCCGACGGGCGGACGAAGCGGTCCCCCTCGTACTGGGCGAGCACCTGCGCGGGCGTGCGGGCCGCGGCCCGGCGGCGGGCTACCTCCAGCAGCAGGGAGGTCAGGTCAGCGGGCGCGAGGCGTTCGGCCAGCAAGGCAGCCAGCCCCGGCACCCCCGTCTCACGTTCGATCCGCTCGGTGATGCGGCTGGCCGGTTCGGGGGCTCCCATCCCGGGAGTTTAGCGGCGTATAGGGCCCGGCTCATCCCCCGGACCTCCCATGTAAACCCGGGTTAGGGCAGGCGCCGATGCCTCCTCATCCCGGCTGCCTAGCGTGTGAGAAACCCTCCGTCTCCTCTCACCCGCCCGAAAGGACGCCCGCCATGACCCAGCCCTTCGAGTCGCACCCCGACCGCCCCCTCACCAAGAGCGTCGAGCAGATTCGCCCGCCCGGTCCCCCCGTCTCGACCTTTGGTGGCACGCAGGTGCTGCGGCCCGACGTGGTGCGGGTGCGGCTGCCGATGGTCAACGTCTACCTGCTGGGACAGCCCGGCGGGGACTGGGTGCTGGTGGACGCCGGAATGCCGATGACGGCGGGGCTGATCCGGGCGGCGGCGGACAAATACCACGCGGGCAGGCCGCCCAGCGCCATCGTGCTGACACACGGGCACCTCGACCACATCGGGGCGCTGCACGACCTGCTGAGGGATTGGCAGGTGCCCGTCTACGCGCACCAACTGGAGTTGCCCCACCTGACCGGACAGGTCGCCTACCCCTTCCCCGACCCCACGGTGGGCGGCGTGATGAGCCTGCTCTCGCCCGCCTTTGTGCCCGGCCCCTTCGACTTCCGGCCCCACGTGCGCCCCCTCCCCTCGGCGGGAGAAGTCCCCTTCCTGCCCGGCTGGCGCTGGCTGCACACGCCGGGCCACAGCGTGGGGCACGTGTCGTTGTGGCGCGACTCGGAGCGGACGCTGATCGCCGGGGACGCTTTCGTGACGACCAAGCAGGAGTCGGTGGTCGGGGCGCTGACCCTGCAACCGACCGTCGTTCACCGCCCGCCCGCGTACTACACGCCGAACTGGGACGCGGCGCGGGACTCGGTGCGCCTCCTCGCGGCGCTGAATCCCGCCCTCGCCGCCACCGGGCACGGCCACCCCATGACCGAGGAGCAGATGGACCTCAACCTCCAGCGCCTCGCCCGCAACTTTGACGACGCGGCGCGGCCCCGGCGCGGGTGGTATCTGAATCGCCCCGTGCCGGTCGCGCTCCCGCAGGCGGGGACACCCGACCCCCTGCAACGGATCGTTCTGGGAGCGCTCGCCGCCGCCGGCGTCTTCCTGCTGCTGGACCGCGCGCGGCGCTGAACCTGGGTGACCGGGGCGCTGTCCCGGTGGGGGGACCACTGGCCTGTGCCATGTTCCCCCCTTGCCCTGTGGCGAGGAGGAACTTCCGTGGCCGCCAGCCCCTCCAGCACGCCTCTTTGCGGGGGCGGCCCGTCGCCGCGGGTGTGGGGTTTCTGTTAGAAGGGGCCTCCTACACTCCGGGACGTGAACGGAGGTGAAGCCCGGGTGAGTGTCCCCCGCCCATTCCAGCGAGGAGGGCGGCAGGGGACCCTGCGGGCACAGTTCACGCTGGTCATCTTTCTGCTGGCGTTCCTGCCCAACCTGGCGGTGACGTTGCCCGCCCGCCAGGGCGTGCCCACCCTCAAGCTCGTGACATGGATGGTGGTCGTTGCCGCGCTGTGCGCGCTGATCGGCTACCTGCTCAGCGGGGTGCTGCTGCGGCCCCTGAGCCGCTTGGAGGCGGAGGTGCAGCGGGGCGACTTCGCGCAGCCGCACCGGGACGATCCCGGCGAAATCCTGGCGCTGCGCGGGGCCTTCGCCGATCTGCTGGGGCGGCTCTCGACCGAGCAGGCGCGGCGGGGCGCCTTTATGGCGACGCTCGTTCACGACCTCAAGACCCCGCTGATCGCCACCGGGCACCTCACGCGCGTCCTGACCGAGCACCCCCTCCCCGACGCCGAGCGGCGCGAGGTGGGCGAGCAGATCCTCGCCGAGAACACGCGGCTGCTGGCGCTCGTCGGGCAGATGGCCGACGCGCACCGCTTCGAGCGCGAGGAGGTGCGCCTCTCCCCCCGGCCCACCGATCTGCGTGCCGTGGTGGAGGGGGTGGCCCGCCGCCTGAGCACCCGGGCCGACGGCCTGACGCTGCGGGTGACGGGCCAGGGTCACGCCCCCGCCGACGCGCCCGTGCTGGAGCGGGCCGTGGGCAACCTCGCCGAGAACGCCCTGCGGTACGCCCGCAGCGAGGTGACCCTGGCGGTGACCCCCGCCGGGGTGGAGGTCCGCGATGACGGCCCCGGCCTGTGCGCCCCCCTCGCCGAACTCGCGCAGCCCTTCAACGCCCAGCCCGCCACCATCGCCGGGCAGCAGTACACCGCCGGAACGACCGGGCTGGGGCTCTTCATCGCCCGCCGTATCGCGGAGGCGCACGGCGGCAGCCTCACCTACCGGCGCGCTCCGCCCGCTCCTCCCGACCCGTCCTCCCCGACTCCTCCTTCCCCCCCGGCCCATCCCCCCCAGTCCGTCTTCACCCTGCATCTCCCGGAGGTGACCCCTTGAAACTCGTGATCGCCGATGACCACCCCCTCTTCCGTATGGGCCTGAAATACGCCCTGCTGCACCAGGGATTCGACGTGGTGGCCGAGGCCGCCGACGGTGTGCAGGCCCTCGCCGCCTGCCGCGCCCACCAGCCCGACGCCGCGCTCCTCGACGTGAAGATGCCCGGCCTGACCGGCGTGGAGGTCTGCGAGCGGCTGCGCCTGACCCACCCCAAAATCGCCAGCGTCCTGATCACCACCTTCGCCGAGCCCGCCATCGTGCAGGCCGCGCGGCTGGCCGGGGCGCGCGGCTACGTCAGCAAGGAGACGGACCCCGAGAGCCTGGCCCGGCAAATCCGCGAGATCGTCGCCCACCCCGAGATCGACCGCCTGCCCCAGGTCGACGTGCCCCGCCTGACCCCCCGCGAGTCCGAGGTGCTGCCCCTGCTCGCCCAGGGCTTTTCCAACAAGGAAATCGCCAAGAACCTCGGCGTGAGCCCCGACACGGTGAAGGACCACCTCGCCCGCCTGTACGCCAAGCTCGACGCCGGGGACCGCACCGAGGCGGTGAGCCGGGCGCGGACGATTGGATTGCTGGACTGAACAAGGAGAGCAGGTCAAGGAGGCGGCTGGAAGGGCTGCCTCTTTTTTGGTCTCTTTTCCTCAGATCGTCAGGAGCGCCGCACCCAGCCGCCCGAAATCCCCATCGAAAGTCGCCACGCTCATGCCCTCCCGGCGGGCGAGTTCGCTCAGGTAAGCGTCGGCGAAGTCCACGTTATGGCGCGCCATTCCTGTCAGAGCCGCGTCCACGATGGCCTCCTGCCGAGTCACGACACCGTCCAGCATCATCACCTGGCGCAGCGCGGCGGCGATGGCTGGGAGAGGATGTTTGTAAAAAGACTTCAGCACCCAGACACACTCCGCGGCCGTCAGCGCAGTGAGGACGAGCCGCACTTCGCCGCGTTCCGCCCGTTCTAACAACTGCCGGGCGCGGTCAGCGAGGGGCTGGGGATCGCCCGTCAAATAGCGCAGCAGGATATTGGCATCCAGCAGGGCAATAGGAATCGAGTCTGCTGGCTGGGTCATCAGCGGGAGCGGTGCTTCCGGGCCAGCTCTTCGGCCACCGCCACCTTTTCCGCCTCTTCCCCCTGATAGGGAACAGAGCTGCGAAGGATACCCTGAAGCGCAGCGGCACGGGGTCTGCGAACCAGCGTGGCGTGAAAGCCGTCCCCGGTCGCCTCGATCAGCAGTTGGTCCCCCTGCTCCAAGCCCAATGCCGCCCGCACTGTCTGTGGGATGGTGATCTGTCCCTTACTCGTTAAGGTTGTCCTTGCCATAGCAGCTTCTCCTTACTTCTCAGCATAGCAACGGTAAGTGGGCATCACACTAGCCCGGCCTCTCCCCTCCCCCACCCCCCGCCCTGTACCCTCACCCCATGAGCGCCCCCTCTGCCCCGTCCCCCTTCCGCCTGTCCCAGCGTGCCCGCAGCCTCAAGCCCTCCGCGACGGTGGCGGTCTCGTCGCGGGCGCTGGAACTGCGGCGGGCGGGCGTGGACGTGATCTCCATGAGCGTGGGCGAGCCGGACTTCGATACGCCGCCGCATGTCAAGGCCGCCGCCATTCAAGCAATTGAAAGCGGGAAGACGAAGTACACCGCCGTGAACGGCATCGCCGAATTGCGCGAGGCGATCAGCGCCAAGTTCGCGCGGGAGAACGGCCTGGAGTATGCCCCAGACGCCGTGACGGTCACCAGCGGCGGCAAGCAGGCCCTCTTCAACGCCTTTTTCGCGCTGCTGAACCCCGGCGACGAGGTGCTGATCCCCGCCCCGTACTGGGTGAGCTACCCCGAAATGGTGGCGCTGACGGGAGCGGTGCCGATTCCTGTGCCCACCACGCCGGAGTCGGGCTTCATCCTTGACCCGGGGGAGGTGGAGGCGCGCGTCACTCCCCGCACCCGGATGATCGTGCTCAACAGCCCCGGCAACCCGACGGGCGCGGTCTTTCCACCCGAGGTGCTGGAGGCGGTCGCCCGGATGGCCCAGCGTCACAACCTCGTGATCGTGACGGACGAGATGTACGAGCATCTGGTGTACGACGCCGAGCAGGTCAGCATCGGGCGGTACGCGCCGGAACACACGTTGACGGTGAACGGGGCGAGCAAGGCCTACGCGATGACGGGCTGGCGTATCGGGTATGCGGGGGGGCCGAAGGCCGTGATCGCCGCCATGAACGCCTTCCAGTCGCAGAGCACGAGCAACGCGAGCAGCGTGAGTCAGTACGCCGCGCTGGCCGCCCTGACCCAGCACGAGGAGACGGCGCGGTTTATCGAGATGGCCCGGCGCGCCTACCGCGAGCGGCGTGACCGAATCGTGGAGGGTTTGAACGCTCTCGGCCTGCCCACACCCACGCCGCAGGGCGCCTTTTACGTGATGGCGCAGACTTCCCGCCTCCATCCCGACGAGCTGGAAGCCGCCCGCCGTCTGCTGGACGAGGCGCGCGTCGCCGTGGTCCCCGGCACCGACTTCGCCGCGCCCGGTCAGGTGCGCCTGAGCTACGCAACGAGCCTGGAACAGATCGGGGAAGTGCTGCGCCGGATCGGGAAAATGCTGGCCGACTGACGCACGGGTCTGCCGGGCGGGAACCATTCCGCCCCCCACCCCGTACCCCGGCACATGACGAATTCTGACGGCAGCTACAGTCTCCGCGATTTCCTGGCCCAGACCGCCGAGCGCGACCAGCCCGGCGAGGTGTTCGAGCTGGAGAGTTCCAAGATGCTGGAGGTCAAGGTCAATGGCCGCATCTGGAGCAAGCTGGGCGCGATGGTGGCCTACAAGGGGAACCTGAGCTTCAAGCGCGAGGGAACGTTGGAGGGCGGCCTGATGAAGGCCCTCAAGCGCGCGGTGAGCCAGGAGATGAGCCCCCTCGCCAAGATCGAGGGCCGGGGCGTGGCGTACCTCGCCGACCAGGGCAAGGAGGTGCAGATTCTGCGCCTGCAAGGCGACAGCCTGAACGTGAACGGCAACGACCTGCTCGCCTTCGAGGACAGCGTGAACTACGACATCACCATGCACCGCCGGGTCGCGGGGATGGCGGCGGGCGGGCTCTTCAGCGTGCGGCTCCAGGGCAACGGGCTGGTCGCCATCCTGAGCCATGGCAAGCCGCTCACGCTGCGGGTGACCCACGGCGAGCCGATCTTCACCGACCCCAACGCGACGGTCGCCTGGAGCGGGAACCTCCAGCCGCAACTGCGGATGGACGCCAGCCTGAGAAGCATCTTCGGGCGCGGCGGCGGCGAGACGTACCAGATGGTCTTCCAGGGCGACGGCTTCGTGGTCGTGCAACCCTACGAGGAATTCGAGCACGGCCTGGGCGGGGAGGGCGAGAGCCACGGCGGCGGCATCGGCCGGACCATCGGGGACCTGTTCGACTGAGACTGGGGAAGTGGTCCGTGGTGAGTGGGTCGGGGCTGGCGTTCCCCCACTTACCACGGACCACTCACCACTTCCCGACGCTCTACACTCCCCCGGATGAGTCTGGTCGTCATGGCAACGGGAGGCACGGGGGGGCACATCTATCCGGCGGTCGCCACAGCGCGCGAGTTGATGGCGCGCGGGCACGAGGCGCTGCTGCTGGGGCAGCGGGGCGGCATGGAGGAGCGGGTGGCCGCCGAGCAGGGCCTGCCCTTTCAGGGTGTGGACGCCGGGAAGCTCGCGCGCAGCGGGCAGGGCCGCCCGGACCCGCGGGAGCTGCTGCGGGCGGTGCGGGGGGTAGCGGAGGCCCGCGCCTTTCTGAGCCGAACCCGGCCTGGCGCCGTCGTGGGCTTCGGCGGCTTCGCCAGCCTTCCAGGCGTGCTGGCCGCGCAGAGCCTGGGCCTGCCCACCGTCTTGCACGAGCAGAATGCCCGCCTGGGCCTGACCCAGCGGCTGGCGGCGGGCCGGGCGCGGGCGGTGGGAACGGCGTACCCGAAAGTTGTCGGGCTGCCCGAGGGCAAGGCCACGATGGTGGGGATGCCGGTGCGGGAGGAGCGGCTGCCCCGGGCAGAGGCATTGGCCCGCCTCGGACTGCGTGACGGCCCCCTCACCCTGCTCGTGATGGGTGGCTCGCAGGGATCGCTGGCGCTGAACAACGCCGTGCCGGACGTGCTGCGGGGCATCTTCGGGGAAACAGGGACCTCCCCCGAGGGTCCTGTCCAGGTCCTGCACTCGACTGGCCCCCGCTGGCTGGAGGAGGTCGCGCCCCGTGTGGCGGACCTCCCCTGGTATCACGCGGTCGGCTACACCGATGCGGTCGCGGCGTGGTCGGCCTCGGACCTGGCGATCACCCGGGCCGGCACGGGCACGCTGGCCGAAGCCGCCTTTCACGGCGTTCCGCTCGTCATGGTGCCGCTGCCCGAGTCAGCGGAGAACCACCAGCTCCACAACGCGCTCAGCGTGCAGGGGGCGGGGCGGGGCGGGTGGTTGAGCAATCAGCCCTGGCCGGGCGGCTGGGGGAGGCGGTGCTAGAGTGTGCGGCGGCGGGCACGCGCGCCTCGATGCGGGAGGCGGCCCTGGGGCGCTCCCCGGTGGGCGCGGCGGGCCGCTTCGCCGATCTGGTGGAGCGGCACCTGCGCGAGGCGCGTGCCCCGAACCCCTCCCACCATGACTGACACCCCTCCTCCCCCCTCCACCGCGCCCGCCCCCGAGCCCCCGTCCCCCCCGCCCCACTATCACCTGATGGGCATCGGCGGCATCGGCGTGAGCGCCTTCGCGCGGCTGCTCGCGGCGCGCGGCGTGCGGGTCAGCGGGTGCGACGCCCAGCTCTCCGAACTCACCGAGCAGCTCGGGCGGGAGGGGATCACGGTCTGCGCGGGACACGACGCCTCGCACGTGGCGGGCGTGGACGTCCTCATCGCGTCGGAGGCGGTGCCCAAGAGCCACCCCGAACTCGCCGCCGCCCGCGAGGCCGGGGTGGAGGTGCGCCCGCGCATGGCCCTACTGGACGAGCTGCTGCGGGCTGGCCCCTCAGTCGGCGTGATCGGCACCCACGGCAAGACGACCACGACCTCCATGATCGCCGTCGCCATGCAGGGGGCGGGGCTGGACCCGGCGGCCTTTGTGGGCGGCATCGTGCCCGAGTTCGGCTCGAACGCGCGGGTGGGACATGGCCCCTTCGTCGCCGAGGTGGACGAGTCCGACCGGGGATTCGGGGAACTGAGGTGTGAGACTGCCGTGTTCACCAACGCCGAGGACGACCATGTGGGCGGCAACCAGGCGACCTACTGGGAGACGGTGGAGGAGCAGCACGCGGCCTTCGCCCGCTTCGTGGGGCACGCCGGAAGGGTGCTGTACTGCGCCGACTGGGCCGGGCTGGAGGCGTTGTGCGCCGGGGCGAGCGAGCGGCTGAGCTACGGCCTGTCGGAAGGGGCGGACTACCGCGCCGTGAACCTCCAGCCGGACGCGGAGGGCACGAGCTTCACGGTGGAGCGCCGGGGCGAGACGCTGGGCGAGGCACGTGTCAGCCTGCCCGGCACCCATAACGTGCTGAACGCGCTCGCATCGTTGGCCGTCACCGACCTGTACGGGGGGGAGTTCCGCGCCGCCGCAGATGCCCTATCTACCTTCCGTGGTCCCGGGCGCCGCTGGCAGCGGATCGGGGAACTCAACGGGGCGCTCGTTATAGACGATTACGCGCACAACGCCACCAAGGTCGCCGCCGCCGTGCAGGCCGCGCGGCAAACCGGGCGCCGCGTCCGGGTGATCTTCCAGCCCCACCGCTACCTCCGCACCCAGCAGTCCTGGCCCCGCCTCGCCGACGCGCTCATGGACGCGGACGAGGTGCTGGTCCTCGACATCGCCGCGGCCTCGGAGCCGCCCATCCCCGGCATTCACGCCACGCTCGTCAGCGGGCGGATGGCGGAGAGGGGGCACGCGGGCGTCCGCTATGCCCCCGACCGCGCGGAGGTCGTGCGCTACCTGCGCGAGACGGCCACGCCGGCGGATGTGATCGTGACGATGGGCGCGGGCGACGTGTGGAAGCTCTCGCGGGAACTGGCGGGGGACAGTGTTGCCGGGAGTGGGGCGTGACCGTCCTGCCCGTCAGTGTGAGCCGGACGGGGGCGCGGGTGGAGCGCCTTCCCCTCGCCCGGTTTACCACCCTGGGCGTCGGCGGCGAGGCCGAGGTGTGGTTCGTCTCCAGCCTGGAACAACTCGCCGAGGCGATGGAGGCCCCCTACCGCGTCCTAGGCGGGGGAAGCAACCTCGTGGTCGCGGACGAGGGCGTGCCCGAGCGGGTGATTCGCCTGACCGGGCCACTGGCGGAGAGCGACCTCACGCCCGACCCGGAGTTGAGCGAAGAAGAGACCGTCGTTACCGGGTGGGTGGGCGGCGGCGTGCCCCTCCCCGGCCTGATCCGCAAGTTGCAAAAACTCGGCCTCTCCAACCTGGAGGGCACCGTCGGTATCCCCGCGCAGGTCGGCGGCGCGGTGTGGATGAACGCGGGGACCCGCTACGGCGAGATGTTCGACGGCCTGCACACGCTGGAGATCGTGACGCCGGGGGGAACGCGGCAGGTCACGCCGGATGACCTGGACTGGGGGTACCGCCGGAGCGGCATCCCCCGCAACCACGTCGTCTCGCGCGTGCGCCTGAAGTTGCGCCGCTCCACCCCGGAAGAGGTGCTGGCGCGGATGGACCTCGCCGACCAGGCCCGCAAGGGGCAGCCCAAGATGAAGACGCCGGGCTGCGCCTTCAAGAATCCGGGGGGCGTCTCGGCGGGCAAGCTCATCGACGAGGCGGGCCTGAAGGGCACCCGGGTGGGGAACGCGATGATCGCCCCGGAGCACGCCAACTTTATCGTGAACCTGGGGGGGGCGAGCAGCGCCGATGTCCACGCCCTGCTTCATCTCATCCGCGAGCGGGTGGGCGTGCCGCTGGAGCTGGAATACGAGTTGTGGCCGGAGCAGGGCCAGGAGCCACACCGGATGAGCTTCCGTGACAGGATGTAGCCCATGACCGAGCCCAAGCCGCGGGGCGGGAACCACCGGGTCACGGCGGCCCCCCCGACGCCGGACCCCACGCCCGCCCCTCCCGATTCCCCCGAAGTTCCGCCCGCCCGCCCGAGGAGGCGACGGCGGGCGCTCTGGTGGAGCCTGGGCGCCGTGCTGCTCGCCGGGGCGCTCGCCGCGAGCTGGTTCGCCCTCCCCATCCGCACGGTGACGGTGACGGGCAACGTCCGGCTCTCCGAGGCCCAGGTGCGGAACCTCGCGGGGCTGACGCCGGGCTTCGCCTGGCCGTACTACGGGGCGTGGCGGGCGCAGGGCCTGCGGCGCAGCCCGTGGATCACCGCCGCCGCCGTGACCCGCCGCTTTCCCGACACCGTCGAGGTGCGGGTGACCGAGCGGGTTCCCTTCGCCCGGCTCCAGCAGCCCGGGGGGCGGGTGGTCGTCCTCGCCGAGGACGGGACGGTGCTGCCGGGCGCCCAGGGGGTGGAGGCCCTGCCCCTGCTGACCGGCTGGGGTCCGGGCCGGGTGGGGGACGCCCTGTTCGTCGCCCGCGCCCTGCGGGGGTACAATGTCCAGTCGGTTGAGTACACACCCTCCGGAATCACGGCCAGGACCGCGAGCGGATCGGTGTGGAGCGGCGACCTGAGGACCCTGCTGAAGTATGCTGGAGCCCTCGTGCAATTCCCGAACAAACAAATCCACATCTACCCCTGGGGGGTGAGCGTCCAGGAATGAAGGACAACCCGATTATCGTGGGGCTGGACATCGGCACCACCAAGATCACCACCGTCATCGGCGAGGTCGCGCCGAACGGCACCGTCGACATCATCGGCGAGGGCACCGTGCCCAGCGAGGGCATGAAGCGCGGCGCCGTCGTCAATCTGGAGCGGGCCACCCACGCCATTCGCCAGTCCGTGCAGAGCGCCGAGCGGGTCAGCGGCGTGCGGGTGGGCAGCGTCTTCGTCTCGGTGGCGGGCAACCACGCCAAGGCGATCACCAGCCACGGGCTGGCCGCCATCCGCCGCAATCAGGAGATCACCCAGCCCGACGTGGACCGCGCCATCGAGAACGCCCGCGCGGTGCCGCTCGACCCGCACCTGGAGATCATCCACACGCTGCCGCAGGAGTACGTCGTGGACGGCCAGGAGGGGATCAAGAACCCCGTCGGCATGCACGGCGTCCGCCTGGAGGTGGACGTGCATATCGTCGCCGGGACCGCCGGGCCGCTGCTCAACCTGCGGCGCTGCGTGCAGGAGGCGGGGCTGAAGGTCGAGGGCTTCGTCCTCCAGGCGCTCGCCTCGGGCCTCGCCACGCTGGAGGCCGCCGAGCAGGCGCAGACCGTCATCGTGATCGACATGGGCGGCGGCACGACCGACGTGGGCGTGTTCAAGCGCGGCAACCTCGCGCACTCGGCGTGCATTCCCCTCGGCGGCGAGCACGTGACCGCCGACCTCGCGCAGATCCTCAAGATCCCGCACGAGGAGGCCGAGAACGTCAAGCGCAAGTACGGGGCCGCCATCCCCGAACTCGCCGACCCCGACCTCACGCTGGAGATCACCTCCTCGAACGGCTCCACGCACGCGATCAGCGCCTTTGAACTGTCACGCATCATCAAGCCGCGTCTGTCGGAAATCTTCGGCATGGTCCGCGACGAGATCGATCAGGCGCTCGGCCCGGTGGAACTCGTGGCGCAGGGTGTGGTGCTGACGGGCGGGGCCAGCCTGCTGCGCGGCACGACGGACCTCGCCCGCGACCGCTTCCGGCTGCCCGTCCGGCTGGGGCGCCCGCGCGGGATCGGGGGGCTCACCGACATCGTGAGCGGCCCGGCGCACTCCAGCGGCGTCGGCCTGGTGCTGTACGGGATCGGCCAGGACGGCAAGGTGCCCGTCTCAGTGTTCCAGGAACCGGAGCCCGCGCCGGCTCCCGCCCCGGTGAGCAAGGGGAGCCCACAGCCCGAGGTCACGGTGGTCGCGCCCAACCCGGCGCCCGCCGCCGCGCCCAAGAAGGAGAAGGACAAGAGCAGCGGCACCTTTATGGACCGCGTGCGGGGCATTTTCAAGGACTGGCTGTAACCGGTTTAGCGGTGAGGCCGGGGCGCAGGAGGACCCGACCCTTCCCCCGGGGGGACGTGGCGGGTATCCTGCGTTAAACTACACCGCATGATTCGTGGGCACCGCCAAGGGTGCGCCGCGTGAAGGAGACATGATGCAAGCGGCCAGAATTCGCGTGATTGGCTTGGGCGGGGCGGGAAACAATGCGGTGAACCGCATGATCGAATCGGGACTCGAGGGCGTCGAGTTCGTCGCGGGGAACACCGACGCGCAGGTGCTCGCCAAGAGCCACGCCGAGGTCCGCATTCAGCTCGGGGACCGCCTGACCCGCGGTCTGGGCGCCGGGGCCGACCCCGAGGTGGGGGAAAAGGCCGCCCTGGAGGACCGCGAGCGCATCAAGGAGTACCTCGACGGCACCGACATGCTGTTTATCACCGCCGGGATGGGCGGCGGCACCGGCACGGGCAGCGCCCCGGTGGTCGCCGAGATCGCCCGCGAGATGGGCATCCTGACGGTCGCCATCGTGACCCGGCCCTTCAAGTTCGAGGGACCCAAGCGCGCCCGGGTGGCCGAGGACGGCATCAACAAGCTCACGGAGCGCGTGGACGGCATGATCGTGGTGAACAACGAGAAGCTGCTCACCGCCGTGGACAAGAAGGTCTCGTTCCGCGAGGCGTTCCTCATCGCCGACCGGGTGCTGTACTACGGGGTCAAGGGGATCAGCGACGTGATCAACGTCGAGGGCATGATCAACCTCGACTTCGCGGACGTGCGGAATATGCTCTCCAACTCGGGCACGGTCCTGATGGGCATCGGCGCGGGCCGGGGCGAGAAGGTCGCCGACGAGGCCGCCATGAGCGCCATCCACTCGCCGCTGCTGGAGCGCGGCATCGAGGGGGCGCGCCGCATCCTGATCAACGTGACGGGCGGCTACGACCTCTCCATGACGGACGCGAACGAGATCGTGGAGAAGATCCGCGACGCCACCGGCTTCGAGGACCCCGACATCCTCTTCGGCATCACGCCGGACGAGGCGGCGGGCGACGAGGTGCGCGTCACCGTGATCGCCACCGGCTTCGGCGAGGGCGCCTTCCCCAGCGGCCTGAGCCTGGGCATGGGCAAGTCGGGCAGCCGCGGCACGAGCATCGACACCATCGTGCGCCCGGTGCGCGGTCAGGGCGGCAGCTCCTACGACCCCAAGGACTACGACATCCCCGCGTTCCTGCGGAATGTCGGGCGCGACTGAGCCCCCGCGTCACGGCGTCTCTTCCAACCACCCTCCGCGCGGGGGTGGTTTTTTCGGCTTGTGAGAGGGAAACCGGTGGGCGGACACGTTGTCCAGGGGACGGGGCGGTTGCGTTGGGGCAGCGTGCCCGTTCACGCCCTCTCCAGGGAAGGATTAAAACGGTCTGCCTTGAAGCGGTTTTGCGAAAGCCAAGCCCAGGAAAACCGTTGAAACTGGGCTGACCACTGGAAACAGGGCCCCACACCTTTGTAGCCCTCAACACTTTAGCCTGGCCTCATTGTACGGCGGCGTACTCAATCGCTTTTCCCCGACTTTTACGATCCCATTGTCGAGCTGGGAACAGGTCCGTAATCTTCCCGGATTGACTGAAGACGAGCGGGGCTTGAAGCATGTCCGGACGAGGCGCGCTTCAAGTCAAGGCCACCTTTTGATGTTCCTGATCAGGAGGATTGAAGATGCGTAAGGTAATCGTGTCGGCGGCCCTGCTGGTGTCCTCGGTGGCTCTGGCGGGAGGCGGCAGCGCCGTCCCGACGGGCAACACCATCGCGGCCATCGTGGCGAACGACCCCAACTTCAGCACCCTGCTGTCGGCGGTGCAGGCGGCCGGGCTGGTGGAGACGCTGAGCGGCCCCGGGCCGTACACCGTCTTCGCGCCCACCAACGCGGCCTTCGCCAAGGTGCCGCAGGATCAGCTCACCGCCCTGCTGAACAACCGCGAGCAGCTCCGCGCCCTGCTGCTGTACCACGTGGTGCCGGGCCGGGTGACGGCGGCCCAAGTCAGTGGCCTGAGCAGCGCGACGACCGCGAGCGGCGGGACCCTGAACATCACCGCGAGCGGCAACACGGTCAGGATCAACGACGCGACGGTCACCCGTGCCGACATCCGCGCGAGTAACGGGATCATCCACGTCATCGACACCGTTCTGATGCCCTGAGCGGGCCGGGCACGGGGGAGGAACGCAGCAACCTGCGCGCCCTCCCCCGTGCCCACACTCCGCCAGGAGGCTCCCCACCCATGGCCTCACCCCTCTTCCGATCCTTCCCGCTCCTGCCCGCGCTGCTGCTGGGCTGGCAGGCCACGGCGGCGGCGCCCGGAACCCTCCCCCTGCCCACGCCGGTCGCCCCACCCGCAGCGGTCACCCGCGTCACACCTCCCCTGCGCCTCCAACTCCGCCTGAGTGCGCCTGAGCCCGTGCTGATCGGGAGCCGGGTGGAGCGGCCCAGCCTTGAACGCCAGTTCACGCTGCTGGTGCCGGGGGAGCAGGCCGCGCGGCTCAGAACGTCGGGGGACCTCTCCCCCTTGCGGGCCGCCCTGGATCGGGTCTACACGCAGGTGGAGGCCCGGCGGGCAAGGGACGTGCGGTTTTTCCGCGAGGGGAATTCTTGGGTCGCCCGGGCCCAGACGGGCTGGAAGGTTGACCGGAAACAGACGGAGGCGCGGCTGCGGGAGGCGCTGGGGCGGGGGGAAGGAAGCAGCGCGCTCGTCCTGCGCCTCCGGGCCCCGGCCCGCAGCGTCCGCTGGGCGCACGGGCAGGGTCTGACGCACCTCGCCTCGGGGAGGTCCACCTTCGCGGGAAGCCCCGGCTTCCGGGTGCAGAACATCCGGGTGGGCGCGGGCAAGCTGCACGGCACCTGGGTCGCGCCCGGGGCAGAGTTCAATTTCAATATGCGGGTGGGGCGCATCGACGCCGCGGGCGGCTTCGTGCGGGGGTACGTAATCACGGGCCGGACCCTCAGCCTGGAGGACGGCGGCGGGCTCTGTCAGGTCAGCACCACCGTGTTTCGCGCGGCGCACGCGGCGGGGCTCCCGATCACCGAGCGGCACGCGCACTCCTATCAGGTGGCGTACTACGACCCGCCCGGGCTCGACGCGGCGGTGTACGCGCCGAGCAAGAACCTGCGCTGGCGCAACGACACGGCCGGGCCGCTGCTCGTGCAGGCGAGCTGGGACCTCTCACGGCGGGAACTCCGCATCGACCTGTTCGGGCGCCCCGATGGCCGGAAGGTGTGGGTGGCGGCCCCGCGCCAGGCGGACGTGCGCCCGCCCCCGCCCCCGGCGTTCGTGGCCGACGCGAACTTACGTCCCGGGGAGACGCGGCGGCTCGACATGCCCGCCCCCGGCTCGCGGGTCAGCGTCGCGCGGCAGGTCCGGTACGCGGACGGGCGGGTGGTCCGGGACGAGACGCGCAGCGTCTACCGGCCCTGGGGTGGGCTCTTCGCGGTCAGTCCCCAGGACGGGCGGGTGCGCTGAGCCAGGCCGCCTCAGGGTGGGGGCAGCCGCAGGTCGGCGAGCAGGGCGCGGTGGTCGCTGAGCAGATCGGGGAGGGCCGAAGCACGTTCGACCCGGGCGCCTTGCGTCCAGATGTAGTCGATGCGCGAGTGCCCGAAGCGGGCGTGGTGGGTGAAGCCGAAGCCGAGCCCCCCGGCCAGGAAGGCGTCGATCAGGCCGAGGGCCGACAGGTGGGCGTGCAGTTCGCCGTGCGGCGGGGCATTCAGGTCCCCCGCGAGGACGAGCGGGCCGGGCGTTGCCCTCAGAATGCTCTCCATGACCCCCACGAAGTCGCGCCGCACCGCGAGGCGGCGGGAGACTCGTTTCGGTAACGAGCGGCCCAACCGCACGTCACTGGCACTGGGCAGGAGTCCGAGGGTGGGGAGGTGGGTATTCACCACCGTCACCGTTCGCCCGGAGACCCCCACGGACGTGACGAGAACCGCGTGGGGCGAGCGGGGGAAGGACACGACCCGGGAGGAATGCACTTGCAGGCGCGAGAGCGTGATCAATTCGTCGTGCCGAACGAGGGTCCAGCCGGGGAAGGCGGCGCGCACCCGGGCCGTATATCCGGCCTTTCGGTTCCGGTCCAGGGCTTCTTGCAGGGTCACCACCTCCACCCGCTCCCGCCGGGCAAGGGCTGCGAGCCTTGCCGGGTGCGCGCCGGCAAAGTCGGTGTTCAGCGTCAGCACGCGCAGTGAAGAACCCTTTCCCTCTGTGCCGGACGGGAAGCGGGGCGGGACCAAGCCTACTTGTCCCACGGTAAAGGCGGCGGCAACGGCTACATTCAGGGCGGCCCAGTTCCACCTCCTCCCCCTCAGCGCCCTCCAGGCAAGCCAGAGGGGCAAGGGCAACAGCACCTGCGGCGGCACGAGGTCGAGTGTAGCGACGGGCCACCACGTCTCCGAGCGGGCGCGGGCGAGCAAGCCCCAGGCGAGGGTCAGGGCCGCGAACAGGAGGGAGAGGGCGGCGAGTCGGGACCTCACGGGCTGCGGGCGATGGAGGCGCGCACCACCCGCCCCGAAGGCCCGAAGTCCACCCGGATGAAGTCGTACCCGCCTGCCCCGTAGGTCCAGGTGGGGAGGCGGTTCAGGTCCGCACGGGTGCCCGGCTCGTTGGGGCTGCCGTACTGGACGTACACCTGCTCGCGCGTCCAGCCGATCAGCGCCCGCTCCTGCCCGGCCGGGTCGTTGGGAAGGGCCGGAGGGGGGGCGGGGCGGGACAGGGACAGTCTCCTCTCCACTTCGGCGACGTTCGTGTACAGGGCGGGAAGGGTGGTGCAGCGGGCCGGAATCTGCGCCCGGGCCTCCCCCTCGTAACCCTGGTTCACGCCGCCGTAGGCGAGAGACAAGACGTCCATCCCCTGGGGCTTCCCCAGAACGAGCAGGATGGTCGGGCTCAGGTCCTGCAGCCGCCACACGTCCTCCACCCGCGCGCCCTTCAGGGTCAGGTCGGCGTAGAAGCCGTCCATCACCTCGCAGGGAACGTGCCACAGGCCGAAGGGCCACACGTTCTGGCCGCTCAGGCGCGCGGCGAGGGCCTTAGTCTCCGCATCCCGGGTGAGGGGAAAGACGGCCTTGGTCCCCAGGTTCCGCCGCGGCAGCCACACCTGCCCGGCCCCGCCCGAGAGCCGGTAAGCGCTGGTCGTCTCCGCCGTGACGGTGAGGGGACGCCCCAGCCAGGGTGAACGGGGCACCTGCCGCCCCTGCGCGTCGGTCAGGAAGGCGGAGACCAGAGTGCGGCTCCCGACCCGCAGGCTGCCGGTGAGCAGCAACACGTGGTCCCCCACCCGCAGGCTCTCCACGGCGAGGGCCTGGCCCAGCAGCAACATTCCCAGCGTCAAAGCCTTGAACACAGCCCGAGCTTAGGGGAAGGGGCTGACGGGAACTTGAACCCTACACGCTCAGCGTCTTCGCGCAGCGGTACAGGTCGCGGCTCACGTCCTTGCGCTTCTCCCAGGTTTCCTCCAGGGGGGTGTAGCTGATCTCGCCGTTCATCCGGCCCACCATCACGCCCCGCATACCGTCCATCAGGGCGTAGACGGCGGCCTCGCCCAGGCGGCTGGCGAGGACCCGGTCGCTGCTGACGGGGGTGCCGCCGCGCTGGATATGGCCCAGGATGCTCACGCGCGTCTCCAGCCCGGTCCCGGCCTCGATGGCGTCGGCCACGCCCTGCGCGCCGCCCGGAAAGCCCTCGGCGACGATGATGATGGAACTCGCCTTGCCCTTCGCCAGGCTCTCCTGCACGGTGGCGACCACGCCGTCCACCGGCCTGGGGTCCTCCGGGATGAAGACCTCCTCGGCGCCGCCCGCAACCGCGACCTCCAGGGCGATGTGCCCGGCGTGGCGGCCCATCACCTCGATCACGAAGATGCGCTCGTGCGAGGCGCCCGTGTCGCGCAGCTTGTCCACGGCGTCCAGAGCGGTCTCGACGGCGGTGAAGTAGCCGATGGTGTGGTCGGTGCCGTACAGGTCGTTGTCGATGGTGCCCGGCACGCCGATCACCGGGATGCCGTGTTCCTGCTGAAGGTAGTACCCGCCGTGGAAGGAGCCGTCGCCGCCGATCACGATCAGGCCGTCCACCCCCCACTCGCGCAGGTACTCGGCCCCCTTGGCGCGGCCCTCGGGCGTGCGCCAGGTGTGCGAGCGCGCGGTCAGGAGGATGGTGCCGCCGCGCTGGATGGTGTTCGCCACGTCACGCGCGCCGATGATCGCCATATTGCCGCGGTGCAGGCCGGAAAAGCCCCGCCGCACCCCCACGACCTCGATGCCCTGGTGGGTGGCGGTGCGGACGACCGCGCGGATCGCCGCGTTCATGCCGGGCGCGTCCCCCCCGCTGGTGAGGACGGCCAGGCGCTTGACCCCGGCGGGGTTGGGGTGGACGGTTACGGGGTCGATGTCGGTCACGGGCAACTCCTCGTCGGGGGTGGGGCTCAGGTCTCCTGCGTGACCGCGAGGGCCAGCGCATAAGCGTCATTCTTACGCAAACCCTGGCCCATCAGCAATTCCCGGATCTCGCGGGCCCCCCGGCCCTCGCCCGCCCAGGTCCGGGCGAGGGCGGCGTGGTCAGGGACTTCCTCGCCGGGCACGGCTTCCCCTGTGGGTCGGCCCGCGACGACGACCACGATCTCGCCGCGGGTCCCCTCCTCAAACCGGGCCGCGAGTTCCGCCAGCGGGCCGCGCGCCGTCTCCTCGAAGCGCTTGGAGAGTTCGCGGGTCACGCTGGCGGCCCGCGTCTCGCCGCACGCCCGGGCCAGGTCGGCGAGCGTGGCGGCGAGGCGGTGGGGGCTCTCGTACAGGATGGTCGTCTCGGGGCGGGCGGCAATGGCCTCCAGGCGCTCCCGGCGCTCGCGGCCCGAGCGGGGCAGGAAGCCCTCGAAGGTGAAGCGGGCGTTCGGGAGCCCCGACAGCACGAGCGCCGGGACGAAGGCGGTCGGCCCCGGCAGCACCTCGACCGGGATGTCCGCCGCGACCGCCGCCCGCACGAGTTCCGCCCCCGGGTCGCTGATGCCCGGCGTGCCCGCGTCGGAGACGTAGGCGAGGCGGGGATACTGTTCCAGCACCTGCCCGGCGCGGTGCATGGTGTGGGCGTCGAGACGGACGAGGGGCTTGCCGATCCCCAGGTGGGTGAGCAGCGCCCCTGTCCGCCGCGTGTCCTCGCAGGCCACGGCGTCCGCCCCGCGCAGCACCTCCACCGCCCGCAGGGTGATGTCCCCCAGGTTGCCCACGGGCGTGGGCACAAGCCAGACGCGGGGGGAGGAGGGCTCGGGGGTCACGGACGACCTCCGGCCACAGTTCCCCGGGCTCCCGGCTGACCGTTCCTCCTCATTCCCCGGCTTCGCTCACTCCGCCCGCGGGCACGGCCTCCGCCACCAATCCCGGCACCGGCTTGAGGCGCACGCGCACCTTGCGGGGACGCTTGAGGACGCTGGTGATGCGCGCGCGCAGCAGTTCCGCCTCGCCGACCGTGACGGTCACGACCGTGCCTTCCGGGAGCCGCGCGCCGATCAAGACGACCACGCCGCTTTCCACGATGCCCTTGTACGCCCTCATATGCAGATCACTCTATTCCTTGCACTCCCGAAGAGTGCCCGGGGGAGCTAGGAGGCCTCCTGAACCGGGACTCACACTTCCCGGCCCTGGGCCCGGTGCTGCCGCCGCTCGGCCCCCGAGAGGGCCTCCCGCAGCGCGATGATCTCGCTCTCACGCGCCCCGCCCAGCCGCGCGTAGCGGTCGATCACCTCGGCCGCCTCGCGCCGCCGGTCCAGCCGCAGCAGGATGCTGCCCAGATGTTCGCCCCTCACGAAGTACGCGCGGGGATTTTCCGGGTCGGCGGCGACCTGCGCCCGCGCCGTCTCCAGGCGTTCCAGCGTGTCCCGGTGGCGGCCCACCTGCCAGCGCACGAGGTAGGCGGCGAGCGCGAACGTGAGGATCGCCCCCAGCGCCGAGGCCGTGTAGACCTCCGGCACGCCGAGCTGCGCGCCCAGCCGCACGGTGAGCGGAAAGCAGAAGGCCAGCACCACCAGCACCGCCAGCGTCGCCGCGTAGTTCACGGAAACCTCCGCAGGGGGGCGAGCATGGCAGGCAGTCTAGCCCGTGACTCGCCGCTTGTGGGGGAAGGGAAGCGGGCGGCCAGCACCACCGGGTGGGTCGGTCGCTCGCGGGTGAAGGGAACCGCCCGCGTAACCCCTCTCCCGCAGGGGGCGAGGGTGATCCCGTCCCCGGAGGTGGCCTCATTTGCCCCCGCTCACAAC
This sequence comes from Deinococcus aerius, assembly GCF_002897375.1. Taxonomy (NCBI): domain Bacteria; kingdom Thermotogati; phylum Deinococcota; class Deinococci; order Deinococcales; family Deinococcaceae; genus Deinococcus; species Deinococcus aerius. The sequence continues at coordinate 143,347 of NZ_BFAG01000004.1, forward strand.
TTGGCACCTGTCGCCGTGAGTGAGCCGAGGGTCCCCGCCTTCCAGCCAGCCTCGGGGGGCTTCCCTCCCGCTCAGCATGACACCTGTTTGGTCCCCGACGCGACCGGTGGGCTCCCATCCGGGTCTCCTCCCCCTGCCCCGCCCTCCCCTATCCTCTGCCCCATGCGGCTGCATCTGATCACCGTCGGCGAACCCCGGCTCGCCTATGCCCGGGCAGGCTGGGACGAGTACGAGAAGCGGTTGCGGCGCTACCACAAGGTCCAGGTGACGCGGGTGGCCGGGAAGACACAGGTTCAGGAGTCCGAGGCCATCGGCCGGGCGGCGGGCCGCGCCCCCCTGATCCTGCTCGACCCACGCGGCACCCAGTTCACCAGTGGGGGCCTGAGCGCCTTCCTCGACGCCCAGGCGGTCGGCGGCACGGGAGAACTCGCCTTCGCCATCGGCGGCCCCGAGGGGCACGCGGACGCGCTGCGCGCCGGGGCCTCCCGGCTGTGGAGCCTGGGGCAACTCACGCTGCCGCACGACCTCGCCATGATCGTGCTGCTCGAAGCCCTGTACCGGGCGGCGACGATCAGCGCGGGGGAGCCGTATCACCGGGGAGGGTGAGTGGGAAGTGGCCCGTGGTCAGTGGGGGGAGCGGCAGAAGCTTCTGCTCCCGCCGCACTTTTTCCACTGACCACTCACCACTTCCCACTGACCCTCTCAGAACCGCAGCAGCAGCCCCGCCCGGTACACGTTCCGCGACCCGAAGTTGCCCTCGGCGAAACCCGAGAAGGGGCCGGGCAGGCCGAAGCGGGCGCCCAGCGTGGTGTGGAAGCCGAAGCTCCCGCCGCCCGAGAGCGGGACTCCCACGCCCACCCCGGCGTAGGGGCGGGCCAGGAGCAGGTTCACGCTCAGCAGGGCGTCCGCGCCGACCTCGGCCCCGCCCCGCCGCAGATCGAGGGTGCCGCGCCCCTCGGCCTGAAGGGGGCCGAAGCCCGCGACCCGGCTGTAGGCGCCCAGGTGCAGCCCCAGCCCGCCGCCCGCCGCCGCCCCGACCTGCACACCGAACGTCTCGGCCCCCGCCGCCCCTGCCGTGAGCGCCGCCAGCGCCACCACCGTCTTGAGTCGCCTCATGCCCCGAGTGTCTGGGAGCGTCATGCGAGGAAGATGTGAAGAGCGCTCATGGAGGGGAGCGTGCGGGGAAAAGAGGAAGGTGGGGGACGATGAACACGTCCCCCACCCCCTTCACTCCCGCGCTCAGACCGTCTGCACCTCGAAGTGCAGCCCCAGCGCCCCCGTCTCCGCATTGGGGTCACGGCCCGCGACGAGGGCGTACCCGGCACGTTCCGGGGTGAGCCAGGTGTCGGTCACGCGCTTGAGGTCCTCCAGTGTGACTTTGAGCAGCCGGGCCTTGTACGCCTCCTGCACCTCGGGGGTGAAGCCCGCCTGGTCGCCGTAGAAGCGCAACCGGCCCGCCGTGTCCGGGCTGGTGAGGGGGTCGAGCGTCTTGCTTGCGGAGAGGATGGCTTCAGTGACCTCGCGCTCCCCGAGTTCAGTGTCGAGGAACTGGCGGGCGCCCCGGAACACCTCGTACGTGCGGGTGATGTGCGGGTCGCGGTAGGAGGAGAAGGAGAACACGCCGCCCCGGGCGTCGAAGGCCGCGCCGCCGCCGTACGCGCCGCCCTTCTCGCGGATTTCCTTGAGCAGGTACTCCGAGCGCAGCAGGCGGGAGAGGACGAGCAGCGCCGGGCTGTCGGGGTGCGTGTAGGGCACGGTGCGGAAGGCGGCGGCGTTGAAGGCGACGGGCGAATCGGTGACGCGCGCCTGGGGACCGGTGGAGAGGGTGCGGGGCGCGGGGGTCCCGACTGGGGCCTCTCCCGTGAACTCCCCCGTAATCGGCGTGAGGTCCAGCCCCAGGTCCGCCTGCGTGGCGGTGAGGCACAGCCGGGGCTGCCCCGTGAGAATCAGGTCGCGGACGCGGTTCAGGCGTTCCAGCAGGGCGTCGAGCTCGTCGCCCTCGACGATGCGCTTGAGGTTCTCCAGGGCGGTGAGGCCGCTGAAGTGCTCCTCGATGAAGCCCGCGGGGCTGACCTGCGCGGCGGCGAGGCGTTCGGCGTAGGCGTTCCCGGCGTTCACCACGCTCGCCTTGAGCCCGGCGAGGCGCTGCTTGAGCAGTTGCTCCAGCCGCTCGCGGGTGAATTCGGGCGCGGCGATCAGGTCGCGCAGTACGCCGACCAGCCCCTCCCCGTTGCGGGCGAGCGCCTTGCCGCTGAAGGTGACGGTCAGGCGCAGGGCGTCCAGGTCGTCGGGCCTACCGCCCACACCGACGCTGGCACTTACCCCGCCCGTCACGGCCTCGATGCGGCGGGCGAGGGCGAGGTAGTCCTGACCGGCCGCGCCGCTGCGGGTGACCGCGTAGGCGTACAGGGGGAGGGTGTCCAGCAGGTCGCCCGGAACCTCGGGGAGCCGCACCTGTACGTCGAGGTACGTCAGGCCCCCGGTGGGCTGGGGCACCCGCCCGATCAGCGCGCGGCCCGCCTCCTCGGTGGTATAAGGCACGCGCAGCACGGTGGGCGGCACGTCCTCCAGCGTCAGGGTCGGGAGCACGTTCACGTCGCTCTCCTGCTCCTGGAGGGACTGGAGTTGCAGGCTCTCGCGCACGATGCGGGCGCGGTCCTCGTCGGTAAATCCCTCGCTCAACCGGGCCACGAGTTCGCGCTCGGCCTGCTCGGTCCGCGCGGCGAGGTCGGGGTCGGGCGCGAGGACGAGGGTGACGCGGTGGGGGTTGTCGAGGAGGCCCCGCTGGATCATGGGCTCGAACACGCGCCCCTGGGCGAGGTCGGTCCGCAGGCTCTCCAGCTCGGCCTCCAGGCGCAGGCCCGTCACCGGATCGCCGCCGTAGAGCCACGGCCCCAGCAGGCGGAACATGACCTGAAGGCCATACGGATACCCGCTGTTGGACACCTCGCGCTGGCTGATCTCGAACTGGTGCAGGCTGCTCTCGATAAGTTCGGGGTCGATGCCGTCCCGGACGATGGCCGCCAGGGTGTCGAGGACGAGGGCCTGCACCTCCGCCGCCTTCCCCGCACTCAATCCCTTGAGCCCAGCCGCAAACGCCCCCTCCCGAAAGTTGTCGCGGTAGCCGGAGAGGTCGGCCAGCGCGCTCCCGATCCCCGACTCAATGAGCGGGCGGGTGAGCGGCGCGGCCGGGTTGCCGAGCAGCACGTCGCTCAGCACACTCCAGCGCAGGTTGGCGTCGGGGTCGGTCGTGTGCCCCAGCTTCCAGATCACGCTGACCTGCCCGCCACGCTCGACATCGGTGCCGGGGTAGGTCACGTCCACCCGCCGGGGCTCCGTGAAGTTCGGCTGGTCGGGAATACTCACGTCGAGCGTCTGGGGCGAGAACTTGCTCATCACCTGCGTCTCGATTTCAATCAGCACGCGGGGCAGGTCGAGCTTGCCGTAGGTGTAGAAAAAGGCGTTGCTGGGGTGATAGTGCGCGGCGTGGAAGGCCCGCAGCCCCTCGTAGGTCAGGTTGGGGATGTCCTCGGGCGAGCCGCCGGAGTTGTTCGCGTACGTGAGGTCGGGGTACAGCGCCTTACCGAACGCGCGCCACATGACCGCGCCGGGGGAGGCCATCGCGCCCTTCATCTCGTTGTACACGACGCCCTGGAGCTTCAGCGGCGTGGTCGGATCATCCGGCGTCTCGAACTCGAAGCGGTGGCCGTCTTGCAGGAAGCTCTCGTAGCGCAGCAGCGGGAAGAAGGTCGCGTCGAGGTACACGCCGAGCAGGTTGTAGAAGTCCTTCTCGTTGCGGGTGGAGAAGGGATAGGTCGTCCAGTCGCTCGCGGTCATCGCGTTCATGAAGGTGTTCAGCGAGCGCGGGATCATGGCGAAGAAGGGGTCGGGCACCGGGTACTTCTGGCTGCCCATCAGGACGACGTGTTCGAGGATGTGCGCCACGCCCGTCGAGTCCCGGGGCACGGTGGGAAAGGTCACCCCGAAGGCGAGGTTGTCGTCCTCGCGGCTCACGTGCGCGTGCCGGGCGCCGAGGTCGTGGCGCAGGAGGATCAGGGTGCCCTGCATCTCGGGCAGGCTCTCGACCCGCTCGACGGTGTAACGCCCCAGCCGGTCGCCAGCGGCAGGCAGGGCAGTCCGGGTTTGTGTGGTCATGGCGGGAAGTCTAGCGCCGGGGGGCGGGAAGCTTTGCGGGGACGGCTATGAACTGGCGAGCGGGGGCGAGGACCTGCCTGAACTTCGTCCCATGAGAAGGGCCTGACCCTCTCCATACCCCCTTTTCCCCTCCCCTTTTCCTGCCCAGAACTCATGCCTCTTGGCGCACCCCTCATCCATGACGGCTACACTGGCCCCATGCGACAAGCCAACCCCGGCTGGGCACTGCTGGTGTGTGGGGCGCTGCTCGTCTCCTGCGGCAGCAGCACGAACAGCACCACCGGCACGACCAGCACGAGCGCGAGTGACCCGCTGTACTTCACGACGACCAGCCTGCCCGTGGGCTACGTTGCGGAGCCCTACGACACGACCATCGCGGTGGCGGGGGGCTCGGGACCCTACACGATGCGGGTCGCCTCGGGCACCCTGCCCCCCGGCGTGACCCTGCAAGGGCAGCGTCTCTCGGGCAAGCCCACCAAGCTCGGCACCTACACCTTCACGCTGGAAACGTCCGACGCCAACCTCAGCTCCAAGGTGCAGTCGTACACCCTGAACGTGAACGAGTTGCCGCCGCTGGCCCTGAGGCCCCAGCTTCCCGCCGCCGAGATTCGCGGCGAGACGCGCATTCCCCTGAACATCACGGCGCCCCGGTCGGCCCGCGCGGCGCGGATGGTCTGGGACCTGCCCGAGGGCGTGCGGGTCACGCGCGTGCAACCCGCCGAGGCGGGCGGCGTGCTGTTCTGGAAGCAATCGGGCCGCACCGTGACCGTGGATATGGGCTTCAAGACGGTGCCCCGCAACGGCGCGCGGGTGGCGCTCCTGAGCGTCAAGCCGTCCAAGGTCGTCACGCTCGACACCAACCGCTTCGCCTTCCAGGCCCGCGACGGTGAGGGCAAGGTGCTCGCCGAGGTGAAGATGCCCGACGCGCCGAAGCCCGCCACGACGGCGCCGACCACCCCGGGCAAGACGCCCACTGCCACCCCGGCGACCCCGACCACCACGCCGACAACACCGGGCACGCCGAATATCCCCGTCACGCCGCCCAGCCCCCAGCCACCCAGTGAGGGGGGTGACTCGTGAGGCGCGCCCTGACGCTGCTCGCCGCCCTCGCGCTGGGGGCCGCGCCGCTGACCGCCGGGGCGACGACCGTGCCGACCCTGACCCTCACCCAGCAGGCGCGCAAGGCGGACGTGATCGTGCGCGCCACCCTCGGCAACCCCACGACCGTGAAGGAGGGCGACCTGACCTGGCTGGCCTACCCCCTCACGGTGTCCGAGACGGTCGCCGGGGACCCCGCCAGCCTGCCGCAACTGGAGGGCAAGCCCGCGCTGTACATGCTCTCGGGCCTGGAGGGCCTGCCGGAACTGCGAAGTGGTCAGGACGCCTTCCTGCTGCTCTACAGCCGCCGCCTGGACAGCCCCGTCGTGGGCTTCTGGCAGGGCGTCTACCCCATCGAGAACGGGAAGGTCACCAAGCCGACGAGCAGCCTCGCCCCGGCGCCCACCCCCCAGACGGCTGACGCCCAGACGGCGACCGGGACGACCACACCAGGAACGGCGGCGACGGGCACGGCGACCACCGGTTCGGCGTCCTCCGGCACCGCTACATCTGGCACGACGACTTCCAACCCGACCACATCCGGGACCACCGGCAGCACGTCCGCCCCCACCTCTACGCCCACGCCTCCCGCTGCGGGCACGGCGAGTCCGGGCACCGGCTCCACGACCACACCCCCTTCCACGGCGACGGCCACCCCCAGCACTCCGGCAGCCACCACTCCCGCTCCCGGAACCGCCACCCCCGGGACCACTCCGGGCACGGCCAGCACGCCAGCCCCGGCTGACCCCAATTCCATCGAGACGGACCCGGCCAAGTTCCGGGACGCCCTGCGGGCGGCGCGGGGGGCGAAATGAGGCGCGCCCTGTTCCTGGCCCTCGCCCTGCTGGCGGGGGGCGTGCAAGCGGCCAGCGTCAAGCTCCGGCCCCAGGGTGCCGAGATGACCAAGGCGGTGCAGGACGCCCTCGCCGCGATCAGCACCAAGGAGACGCCGATCACGCTGGACTCCAGCGGCGGGCCGATCCTGACGCTGGGGGGCGGTGGCGCGGCCTTCAGCCCGGACGTGGCGGCCCGCACACTCAGCTTTGGCGGCGAGCGGCGCATCGAGTTCAACCCCCAGGGACCGCTCCCGCTCGCCGAGGCCGTGCGCGCCGAACTCGCCCGCGAACTCGGCCTGAAGGCCTGGTCGGCCGAGGCCGCCCGCGCCCGCCTGAGCGGCGCCGACCTGAACGGCGACGGCGTCATCGACCTGACCGACCTCGCCCTCTTGATGAACAACTACGGCAAGACGGGCGCGACGGTCGGCGACCTCAACCAGGACCGCAAGGTGGACGACGCCGACGTGCGGCTGTTCGCTGCGCAGTACAAGCCTTAAACAGAAGGTTCCAGGCCAGGTGGGCCGGGGCGCCGGGAGGAAAGCATTCTCTCGCCGTCCTGGCCCTCCCGTGTTCCGTCCCGGGTGTTACCCTTCCCCCATGACTCAAGGCGCACGGCCCCCCCGCGAGGAGCGCGACACCATCGACCTTCAGGACTTTCTCAAGCTGCGCGGGATGGTCGAAACCGGCGGCGAGGCGAAGTTCCGGGTGCAGGGCGGCGAGGTGCGGGTGAACGGGGAGATCGAGACGCGGCGGCGCAAGAAGCTGCGGCGCGGCGACGTGGTGGAGTACGCGGGCGAGCGCGTGCGGGTGGACTGGTGAGCGGTTACGCCGAAGCCGTCGCTGACTTCCGGCGCCGCAAGGACGAGCATTTCGCCTCAGGGCGCGGGCCACTGACGGGAGAGGAACTGCAAGGGTTCCGGGGCCTGAGCTACTACCCGCCGGACCCAGCCTGGGCCTTCACCCTTCCAATTGAGCGGGCGGACGGCGAGGAGGTCACCCTGGCGACGAACACGGGCGAGCCGCGCGTCATGGCCCGCTTCGGCACCGTCAGGGTGAAGCTCCCGGGAGGAGCGCAGACCCTCACCCTTTATGCACCTCCCGGCGACGAGGTGCCCGACCGGGTCTTCGTCCCCTTCCGCGACGCGACGAGTGGGACGGAGACGTATGGCGCGGGGCGTTATCTGGACGCGCCGTTGCAGCAGACGGCGGACGGCTTGGGGGTGACGCTCGATTTCAACCTTGCCTACCACCCGTACTGTGCCTACGGCGAGGGCTGGACCTGCCCCCTCCCGCCGCGCGAGAACTGGCTGGGGGAGGCGGTGCGGGCGGGTGAGCGGTTGCCGGAAGGTGGCGAGCCGCAAGAACCTTGAGCTGAACCCGGCTCAGCGGCCCACGTTCCCCGGATTCGGCCACAGCCGCAGGTCGGCGGGGCCAGCGGCGTCCCTCAGGTCCACTGGGCCGTACGCGCGTGAGTCGAGGCTTTCCCCGACCAGGCGGTTGTCACCCAGCACCCACACCTTGCCGGGGGGGACGCGCAGGGGGGGCTGGTCGGTCAGCACGCCGCCATTGACATAACTCTCGGCGACCGGTTGCCCGTTCACGACCACCCGGCCATCCTCGATGGCGACCGTGTCGCCGGGGAGGGCCAGCACCCGTTTCACGTTGTAGGGGCGGTGACGCACGCCCCACAGCGTCTCGTAGCTGTAGGGGCTGTCAGCGGGGGCTTTGAAGATGATCAGGTCGCCCCGCTGGGGGTAAGACGTGGGCAGGCCCCAGGCGCGCAGCCAGCGCGGGTACTTGAGGAGCAGCAGCAGGTCGCCGTGGTGCAGGGTGGGGTTCATGCTGTTGCCGTCCACTCGGGCAAACGTCGCCACGAAGGTCGTAAATACCCAGACCGGCAGGAGCGCCCCCAGCACCCAGACGCGCCAGAAGGTCCGCAGGCCGCTGGCGCCAGGCTGCGGGCGGGTGGAGGCCGGAGTCACGCGGGGCATGCTAGCAGCCGGGCTCGCGGGGCAAGGGTGCCTTTACCCGCGCTTCAGACTCAGGCGAGGGGGGCGGGAGGCGGGGGTACGCTGGGCCGCATGACCGCCCAGGAACTCATCGTCGACAAGTACCACGAGGGAAACGGCACCCCGGCGCAGCCCGGCAAGATGGTCCGCGTGCACTACACCGGCACTCTGGAAAACGGGCAGAAGTTCGACTCCAGCCGCGACCGGGGCGAACCCATCGAGTTCCCGCTGGGCGTGGGCTATGTCATTCCCGGGTGGGACCAGGGCATCGCGCAGCTTAGGGTGGGCGACAAGGCCCGGTTGACCATTCCCGGCCACCTCGCCTACGGGGCGGCGGGCGTGCCGGGCGTGATTCCCCCGAACGCTACCCTGATCTTCGACGTGGAACTCGTGGACGTGCGCTGAGGCTGTCTTCAGAGGCCGCGACCCTCCGTAAACTGCAAGGGTTGCGGCCTCTGCCCTTTCAATCCTGCCGGTCAGTGGTGTTCATATTCCCCTGATCGTCCACCCGACTGTCACCCTCCAGCGTCAGGTCAGGGTTGCCGGGGCTGTCCTGCACGGTGTGGCCCTGCGGCGTGGGGTACTTCGTGGCGCTCTCCGAATCGGTGCTGCGCTGGGGCAGTGGCAGGTCCGTCTGTTCGTCGTCTCGGCGTCCGGTCATGCGGGCAGCGTAGGGGGGTGCGCGCGGGGGCGCATGTGCGGGACGTGAAGCGGGATTCACGGCGTTCCCCCGCCTAGAATGCGGGCCGTGACCGCCTCTCCCCTCCCCGTGATCCTCGACGGCGACCCTGGCCTCGACGACGCCATCGCCTGGCTGCTCGCGCTCGCCAGCCCGGAGGAGGTGCGGGTGCTGGGCCTCACCGCCGTGCATGGCAACGTGGGCCTGGACCGAACCACGCGCAACGCCCTCGTCACGCTGGCGCTCGCGGGCGAGGCGGGGGCCGGAGTGCCCGTGTACGCCGGGGCCAACCGTCCGCTTATCCGCCCGGCGATGACGGCGGCGGCGGTGCATGGGGAGAGCGGCCTCCCGGCCTCCGGCCTGCCCGAGCCGGGACGAGGGGCAGAGTCGGAACACGCGGTGGACTTCATCAGCCGCGCTGTGCGCGGGCAACCGGGCGAGGTGACGCTGGTGGCGACCGGCCCCCTCACGAATGTGGCGCTCGCCTTTCGCCTGGCCCCCGACCTGCCGGAACTGCTGCGCGAGGTCGTCTGGATGGGCGGCAGCACCGGGCAGGGCAACCGCACCCCAGCGGCGGAATTTAACGCCCTGGCCGACCCGCACGCCGCGCGCATCGTGCTGGAGTCGGGCGTGCGGGTGCGGATGTTCGGGCTGAACGTGACCATGCAGGCCGTCGCCACGCCCGAACGGGTGGAGAGGCTGCGTACCCTGGGCAACCGCGCCGGAAGGGTGAGCGCCGAGCTGCTGACCTTCTACGCGGGCATCTACCGCGAGCGCTACGGGATGACGGGCGGCGCCCTCCACGACCCCCTCGCCGTCGCCGCCGTGATCCGGCCAGGGTTGTGCGAGATGCGGCCCATGAACGTGCAGGTCGAGACGCAGGAGGGCCTGAACTTCGGGCGGACGGTGTGCGACCTGTACGGGGTGACGGGTCAGGCGGCGAATGCGGAGGTCGCCGTCACCGTGGACGACGAGGCCTTCTTCGGGTTGTTGCTGGAGAGACTGGCGCGGCTGCCTTGAGGACAGGTCTGCGCAGAGGCTTGAGGGAAGGCTGACGCTTGCCACCCCGCCTCCTCCGCAAGGGGGGAGGAGTAACGACGCCAAAGCTTTCGCTCTTTCAAAACCGTCTCCTGTGGACGGCCCATCCCACCCCTCGGCTCGCGCTCGCACCGCCTTCACCACGCCTTGCTCGCGCAGCGAGACGGTGGGCCCGCGGCTGAGGATGCAGCAAGATCAAACTTTACGCTCAGAGGAAAGCGGCCACAGGCCAGATGGGCGGGCCCCTTGCCCAGCGCAGCGCCGCTCCCCCTGCCCCCTGTGGGGGTAGGGGGCAGGGGGGTGGGGGCCAACCGCAGCAAGACCCCCTGCCCCTGCAGCCTCTCCTCCCGAAGCCTCAACCTCCCACTGCAGCCACCACCGCCTCCTCGTCCGGCTCCAGCGGCTCGAAGCGGGCACGGAACAGGCGAAAGGTCTCGTCGGCGATGAAGAGGGCGCCCAGCTTCCTGTTACGCTCCCGGACTCGCCGCAGCGCCTCCCCATCCGGCAGACTCAGCGCGTACAGGGTGAGGGGCATCCCAGCCCCGCCGCCTTCGCCCGCAGAGCATCCCGGCTCGCCCGGGTCCAGAACCCATCGTCGAGAATCACAGGCACGCCGAGTTCCAGGGGGCGAGTCCACTGCGCCTCCATCATCGCCGTCACGCGGCCGAAGGACACCGGGAAGAGGTCGGCGGGCGGGTACTGGCCGTACAGGGCGCCATCCACTCGTCGCTGGAGAAGCGCATTCCCGGAAGCGTCTGCTCCAGCCGCAGCGCCAGGGTAGTCTTGCCGCTGCCGATAAAACCGTGCAGGGCGTGGATGCCCGGTCCAGATTCAGTCAAGGGGCTCCTCCAACCGCAGCGCGACGGGTAAACCTTCCGGCAACCGGTAGGCGTGCAGGGTGCGCGTTCGCAGGTCGGCGATCACGTACGGCACCGGGTACGCGGCGAGGCGGGTGTCGGTGAGGCTGGGCTCAGCCGGACCGCGCGGGTGGCTGTGGTACAGGCCGACGAGCGTGAGCCCCGCCGCCTCCATCGCCCGCAGGGCGCGCAGGAGGTGCCCGGGATGGGCCAGGTACGTGCGCTCGGGGTCGCTGGACACGTTGGCAAGGGGATAGAGCGCGGCCGCCTCCGCGCCGCTGGCCATCAGCCGTCCACCCAGGGCGCCGACGCACTCGCGGGGGGCCTCACGCTCGGCGTGGTCCCACAGGGCGCCCACCAAGGCGGGCGGGAGGAGCAGGGTCACGGGGGGCATTATCGGGCCAGGCGGGGCTCTCACAAAAACCTGCGCTGGGTGCGGGGTGGCGCGGCAGGCCCAACCGGGCTGGGGTACACTGCGGCCTATGGCGAAGGCTCGTGCGAAAGCGGCTCCACCCGTGAACCGCTTCGATGGGGAGGCGCTGGGTCTGGTGCTGTTCGCGCTGGGAATCTTCCTGGCGGTCACCCTGGCCCTGCCCCAGATGGCGGAAGGCGGATTCATGACGCAGGCCCACGTGGCGCTGCTGGGCTGGCTGGGCTGGGGCGCGTACCTGCTGCCCCTCATTCCGGTCGCGTACGGCGTGCTGGTCTTCCTGGGCCGCGACCTGGGCGGGCTCACCCGGCGCACGGTCGGCGGGGTGATCGTGGTGGCGTCGCTGCTCGCGCTACACGAGGTCTTCGTTCCCGGCGCGGCGGGCGAGGGGGCCGAGCGCGTGATGGAGCCCCTGGTGCTCCCCCTGAAGTCGGCGGCGGCTCTGTTGCCGCTCGTCACGCTGACGCTGGGGCTGGAGGTCATGTTGCGCCTCCAGCCCCTCACGCTGCTCAAGAGCTTTTTCCGGGGGCTGAGCGTGCTGCTGGGCGGGGCCACCACCCGGGTGCAGGGCGCCATCGAGGCGCGGCAGGACGGGCGCGAGTCGGCCCGCGTGCGGGTCGCGGTCCGGCAGGCCCTGACGGCCCACACCCGCGACCTGGAGACCCTGCGCAAGCTCTACCCGGAGGCCCAGCCCCTCAAGGCCCAGCACGAGGAGGTCCGCGCCGCCGCGCGCGAGGTCCGCACCCTCGATGAGGCAAACCTGAAGAACCTGGAGCGCGACCTGGCCGGATGGCGCGAGGTGACGACCACCTTCGTGGGCCACGCGGCGCGCGACCTGCGCGAGGCGGTGGGGGCGGAAGCCCCGGAGGCGGGCGCCGACGCCGAGGCCCTGGCGAACGCGGTGCGCCAGGGGCGCCACGAACTCAGCGTGGAACTCCCCAGCACCCTGGCGAGCGGGGCGGTGGAGCGGCTGCGCCGGGGGCTGGTGACCGACCTGCAACGCCTCGCCGGTCGGGCCGGAAAGCTGGAGCGCGAGCGCCAGGCCGCCGAGAAGGCCCTCGCCAAGCCGGACGCTGGCGTGCTGGCGCGAGAACTCCCCGCGGGGCGCGAGCGCGAGAAGGCCTGGCGCGAACTCGCCGAGGACTTCACGGCCTGGCGCGCCCGCGAGCGCCACTACCCCGGCTGGCCCGACCTCGCCGCCGCCTTCGACCGCGCCCCCACCGAGCTGGCCGCCGCCCTCGCCGAGGCGCTGGCCGCCGACCCCGACGGGACGCTCGCCGCGCAGGACGAGTGGCGGGGCCGCCTCGACCGCGCGCAGCGGGAGGCGCTGGAGCGGGCGCAGGCGATGGCCGTCCAGGCGACGGCGGCCAGCACCGTCTACGGGGAGCTGACGGACGAGGACCCCGTGCCCGCCCTCGACTTCGACTTCACGGCGCCCCCGAAGGAGGAGGGGGCTGAACCCGCCGTCCCGGTGGACCTTCCTCCCCCCGATTCCGTCACGGTGATCGCCGCCGCGCCGTCCCAGCCGGAAGTCCTCCCGAGTGGAAGCGTGCAGGCGAGCGCCCCATCCAAACCCGCGACCCAGGCGACCCTGGACGCCGATGAGGGCTCGGCCCCCTGGGAGAGTGCCCAGCCGGAGCGCCGACGGCCCACTCAAGGTGCGCTGGACCTCGCCCTGCCGGGGTACGAGCTGCTCGACCCCGTTCCGGCCACGGCCACGAACACGGCGGCCCTCGACGTGGCGGCGCGGCAGCGGGCGGCGATCATTGACCAGACGCTGCGGCACTTCGGCCTCCAGGCGAAGGTGGTCGATTTCGCGCGTGGACCGACCGTCACCCGCTACGAGATCGAGCCCGCCCCCGGCGAGAAGATCAGCCGCATCGCCTCCTTGTCCAACGACCTCGCCCGCGCGCTCGCGGTGGGCGGCGTGCGCGTGGAGGCCCCAGTGCCCGGCAAGAGCGTGATCGGCCTGGAGGTGCCCAACGTCGAGCGCGAGCCCGTGACCTTCCACCAGGCCGCCCTCGCCCCCACCTTCCGCCAGACGCGCGCCAAGCTGCCGATCATCCTGGGCAAGAGCATCGACGGGGAACTGATGGTCGGGGACCTCGCCAAGATGCCGCACCTCCTGATCGCGGGCTCGACGGGCTCGGGCAAGTCGGTGTGCGTGAACACGCTCATCACCTCGCTGCTGTACCGCTACCTCCCCACCGAGCTGCGCTTCCTGATGGTGGACCCCAAGATGGTGGAGCTGACGCCGTACGACGGCATTCCCCACCTGGTGCGCCCGGTCGTCACCAACCCGATGGACGCGGCGGGCGTGCTGCTGGGCGCGGTCGCCCACATGGAGCGGCGCTACAAGATGATGTCCCAGGTCGGCGCCAAGAACCTGGAGCAGTTCAACGCCAAGATGCGGATGGTGAATGAGGCCGAGCTGCCTCACCTCGTCATCATCATCGACGAGCTGGCGGACCTGATGATCACCTCGCCCAAGGAGGTCGAGTCGGCGATCATGCGTCTGGCGCAGATGGCCCGCGCGACGGGGATGCACCTCGTCCTCGCCACCCAGCGCCCCTCGGTGGACATCCTGACCAGCCTGATCAAGGTGAACGTGCCCGCCCGCATCGCCTTCGCGGTCTCCAGCAGCCACGACTCGCGCACCATCCTCGACGCGGTGGGTGCCGAGCGGCTGACCGGTATGGGCGACATGCTGTTCTACCAGCCCGGCCTCATCAAGCCGGTACGCCTCCAGGGTCCCTACATCTCCGAGGTCGAGTCAGCCCGGATCACCGATGAGCTGCGGCGCCAGGTCTTCGACGACGCCTTTGTGGAGGCCTACGGGGCGGACTTCGACGGCACGGTCGAGGCGAGCGGCCCCACCACCGACAAGAGCAACATGGACTTCTCCGACCCGCTGCTGCGCCAGGCGGCGCTGATCGCCATCGAGGAGGGGCAGGGCAGCGTGTCGCGCCTGCAACGCCGCCTCTCGGTCGGCCACGCGCGGGCGGGCAAGCTGATGGACATGCTCGAGGCGATGGGTATCGTCTCCAAACACCAGGGGAGCAAGCCGCGCGAGGTCCTGATCACCGAGGCTGACCTGCCGGAGTATTTCGGGAAGTAGCCCGGGGGGAGCGGGGGGTGGCTGGGCGGCGGGTCCGGCCACCCTTTCCGTTCTCCCGACATGCCCGGCGCCATGAGCAAGCGGTGAGGAGCGGCCCAAACGGACCCGATTATTCGTTTACGTGTCCTGTCTGAATCGCTACCAAAGTTGCTTTTTAGGAGGGTGTGGTGAAGATTGGGAGGCGGACAGTTCAATCCAGAGGTGATTTCATGAAGAAGCAGACCAGCCTCGTCACGCTCAGCCTGATGCTCGCTACGCCCGCGCTTGCCGGGGGTGCGGGGGCACCTGTCACCGGGGGCGCGGCCTCCGGCACGTGCCGCAGCATCGCCCAGATCGTCAGCACGGACCCGCAGTTCAGCACGCTGCTCACCGCCGTGCAGGCCGCCGGCCTCACCCAGACGCTGTCGAGCGGGCAGTACACGGTCTTCGCGCCGACGAACGCCGCCTTCGCCAAGCTGCCCAGCGACCAGCTCGCGGCGGTCCTGAACGACCCCGAGATGCTGCGCGGCGTGCTGCTGTACCACGTGGTGCCCGGCAAGGTGACCGCCAAGCAGGTGGCGAGCCTGCGGAGCGTCAAGACCGCGCAGGGCGCGAACCTGGCGGTCAGCACGATGGGCAGCCGGGTCATGGTGGGCGGCGCCAACGTGGTCCGCGCCGACGTGGCGGCCTGCAACGGCGTGATCCACGTGATCGACACGGTCCTGATGCCCCCGATGGCGGCCGCCGCTCCTGCACCCGCCCCCGCGCCCGCCGCGACGGCCCCGGCAGAGACGGCCCCAGCGGCGACCACGACCACGGATACGTCGGCGACCACCACCGACACAAGCACGACCACGACGGAAACCACGACGACCGACACGTCCACCACGACGACGGATACGGCGGCCACGACCGATACCACCGCGGCCACGACGACCGATACGGCGGCCCCGGCGGCCATCACCATCACCAGCATTCCCGCCCTCCCGCTCACCGGCGCGACAGTCAGCGCGACGGGCGCGACCACGACCACCACGACGACCGACACGGGTGCGGCGGCGGCCACGGACACGTCGGCGGCGACCACGACCGACACCTCGGCCACGACGACCACCACGGATACGACCACGACGACCGACACGAGCGCGGCGGCCACCACCGACACGTCGGCAACCACCACCGACACGAGCGCGACCGACGCCGCTGCCCCCGCGACGAACACGCTGTACGACGTGATTGCGGCCGACGACCGCTTCAGCACCCTGCGCGACCTGCTGAGCGACGCGGGCCTCACCGAGACGCTCACGAGCGGCGAGTACACCGTCTTCGCCCCCACCAACGAGGCGTTCGACGCCATCCCCGCGGAGCAGCTCGCCGCACTGTCGGCGGACCCCGAGCTGCTTAAGCGCGTGCTGTCCTACCACGTGGTCCAGGGCCGGGTCAGCGCCGAGCAACTCGCCACCGGCGCGGCGCTCACCACCGCCGAGGGCAGCCCCCTGACCCCCATGATGAGCGGCGCGACCCAGATGGTCGGCAACGCCAACATCAGCGAGACCGTCAGCACCGCCAGCAACGGCACCATCTACGTGATCAACCAGGTCCTTCTGCCCCCCGGCGTGACGCTGCCCACCGATGCGGGCACGGCCACCGACACCTCGGCGACGACCACGGACACCAGCACGACGACGACCGATACGTCCGCGACCACGGGCACCACCACGGACACCTCGGCGGCCACCGGCACGACCACCACCGACACGTCGGCCGCGGCCACCACGACGACGGCGACCACCACCACGACCCCCGCGTCCGGCACCACCCTCGTCGCGCTGCTCTCCGCTGACGCGCGCTTCAGCACGCTCGTCGGGCTGATTCAGCAGGCCGGGCTGGCCGAGACGCTCGCGGGCGGCGAGTACACCGTCTTCGCGCCGACCAACGACGCCTTTGCCAAAATTCCGGCGGCTGACCTGACCGCGATCACCAGCAACCCCGACCGTCTGAAGGCGGTGCTGCTGTACCACGTGGTGCAGGGCCGCCAGACCGCCGAGCAGCTCGCCGCCGCCACCCAGCTCACCACGGCGCAGGGGGGCACCGTCGCCCTGAACCTCAACGGCACGACCCAGGTGGTCGGCGGGGCCAACGTGAGCGAGCGGCTCGACACGGCCAGCAACGGCACCGTCTATGTGATCGACACCGTGCTGCTGCCGCCCAACCCCTGAGCCTTCCTCCCCGTCCTCGCAACCGCCCGCCCCGCGCGGGCGGTTTTGTCATGAGGTCCGGGGGAGGGGATGGTCGCGCTGAAAGGCCGCCCAGGTGTTCGCGTCACGCGGGTGCCCATTTGCCTCCGTCCACATCCAGTACGGGGTGTAGAGGCTGCGGGCCGTCTCGACCTCGTCGCGGAAGATCTCGGCGCTCAGGCCCGTTCGCAGCAGGCCGCTCGTCCCGAAGCGGCGCAGGACGCCCGAGCGGTCGTAGGGCACGGCCCGGAACTCGGGCACCCAGCCGGACGGCGTGGCGGTGAGCAGCAGGTACTGGGCGCGGGGATCGCCGTTGGCGGGGGCGCCGACCGCGCCGGTGTTCAGCACGAGTACGCCCCCACGCTCGGCCCGCGCGGGCCGGTGGATGTGCGAGCCGACGAGCACGCCCGCGCTCCCCGCCAACTCGGCCACCCGCTCCGGGTCCGTGCGCTCGCTCAGGCTCTCGCGGTAGTGGGCCGGGGTGCCGTGGGCGACGAGCACCTCGGGCAGACCCGCCTCCCTCAGCGTGAGGGTCAGGGGCCAGTCCTGCGGCACGTGCAGCAGTCCCGCCCGGTCGAGTTGCGCCGCACTCCAGTCGGTCGCGCCCCAGAAGGGGTCGGTGAACCAGCCCTCCGGCAGCGTGTCCGAGCGGGTGTGCCACAGGTGCAGCAGGTCGTCGTGGTTGCCGAGGGTAAAGGTCACGTCCTCCCGTTCGAGCAGCAGGGACAGCGCCTCCACCGAATCCGGTCCCCGGTTCACCACGTCGCCGTTCACGATGATGCGGTTCGCGCCCTGCCGGTCGATGTCGGCCAGCACGGCCCGCAGGGCATCGGCATTGCCGTGGATGTCGGCGATCAGGGCGACGCGCACGCGGGGCATTCTAGGGGAGCCGTCCGGCGCGGGCTGTCAGCGAGTAGCCAGTAAGGGGAGGCGGGCCGCTGAACGTCGCCCCTGGCCGCTCTATGCTGCCCCCATGATCGACGCGCTGGTCGGAAATACACCGCTCGTGCAGCTCGGGCGGGTGGTCGAGCCCGGGATGGCGGACGTGTTCGTGAAGCTCGAAGGCCTCAACCCGGGCGGCAGCATCAAGGACCGCACCGCGCTGGGCCTGGTCGAGGACGCCGAGCGGCGGGGGGTCCTAAAGCCGGGGGGCACCATCGTGGAGCCCACGAGCGGCAACACCGGGATCGGGCTGGCGCAGGTCGCCGCCGCGCGGGGCTACCGCCTGATCCTGTGCATGCCCGCCCAGATGAGCGAGGAACGCAAGCGCACCCTAACCGCCTACGGCGCCGAACTCGTCCTCACCGACCCCGAGCGCCGGATGCTGGCCGCCATCGAGGAGGCCGGGCGCATCGAGCGCGAGCAGGGCGCCGTGCTGCTGGGCCAGTTCACCAACCCTGCCAACCCCGCCACCCACGAGCGGACGACCGGGCCGGAACTGTGGACCCAGATGGAGGGCCGCATCGACGCCTTTGTCTACGGCACGGGCACGGGCGGCACGATCAGCGGGGTGGGCCGCTTCCTGAAACGGCAGGACCCGGGGGTGCGTGTGGTGGCGGTGGAGCCCGCCCGAAGCAACGTTCTCAGTGGCGGCGAGCGCGGCGAACACGGCTTTCAGGGCATGGGGCCGGGCTTCATCCCCGAGAACCTCGACCGGGGCGTGATCGACGAGGTGATCACCGTCTGGGAGGAGGACGCCTATCCCCTCGCCCGGCGTCTGGCCCGCGAGGAAGGCGTCTTCGTGGGCATGAGCAGCGGCGCGATGGTGTGGGCGGCCCTGGAGGTCGCGCGGCGGCTGGGTCCGGGCAAGCGCGTGGCGACCATCGCCTGCGATACGGGCGCGCGCTACCTGACGACCAGCCTGTTCAATGACGCGAAGACGGGGACACCGCCCGGCTACAAGCCCTACTCGCGGGAGCGGCTGGAGGTCGAGCCGGGCGCGGGGTGATTCCTGGGCACGGCAGGGCGGGCCACCCGGCATGAGGCGGCCCGCCGTCTTTGCTGAGGCTTGCCCCTAGCGGCGCCGTCCCCCGAACATCCCGATCAGGTCGTCAAGGGCGTTCCCATCCCCGTCGCGGTCGAGGACGTTGTTCAGGGTCCCGATCATGCCCCCCAGGTTCCCGGTCTGGCCGCCGCCCATCTGCCCCGTTCCGGCGTGGCCCGGCTGGCCGAGCGGGTCCTGGCTGTAGCCGGGAATCACGGGGCCACCGCCCAGCACCCCGCCCTGAGTCGGCTGCCCGTACTCGGGCTGCTGAACCTGCCCCTGACCACCGCCCAGCATTCCACCGAGGCTACCGCCCATGCCGCCTCCCAGCAGACCGCCGAGGATGCTGCCGAGGTCGATGCCGCCCATACCCCCGGCCTGCCCCAGGGAGCCGCCGTAGCCGCCCGCCTGGCCCTGACGGCGGCGGCTGAGGTACGCCATGACGAGCGGCGCGACCATCGAGAGAACCTGCATGGCGAGCTGCGGGTCGATGCCCGCCCGGCGGCTCACCGCATTCGCGGCAGCCTGCTGCTGGCCCCCGAAGACGTGCCCGAGAATCTGCTGGCCCTGGGAGGGATCGGGCGCCTGCCCCTGCCCGAACAGGTCGAGGGCGCGCCCGTCGTGCCCGTCGAGCGCCCCGGCGAGGGCCTGCGCCCCCTGCGGGTCCTGCGCGTTGCGCGTCATCGCGCCGAGGAGCAGGGGCACAGCGGCTTCCAGCGCCGCCTCGGTCTGCCCGGGCGAGGTGCCGAGCCGCTGCCCGAGGGTCTGCTGCGCCTGGCCCATGCCGCCGAGCATGTTGAAGATGTCCATCATGGTGGGTTCCTCCTGGGAAAGAGTGGCGATTAGTCGTTTCGCAGCGTATAGCCCGACCCTCTGCCGGGGAACAGTGGGCATTGAGGGTTCCCTGACGTTCGCCCCCGTTCCCCTCCGCCATCCGGCGCATGTCCTCTCCCGGCTGCGCCCCTTACCCTGTGAACTTCCGGTTCGGCACTGTATCGCCTGGGTTAGGAAAGGGGAGGCACCTTGAATGCGGCACTTCTGAGACGTGCGGGCGGCTCACATCTGCGGCCCTACCTTTCAGCGGCCCGGCTGAGTTTCCGGCGGCAGTTCGCGTACCCGGCGGCGACCTTCTGGGGCCTGACCACCAACCTGTTTTTCGGGGCGCTGCGGGTGGCCGTGCTCCTCGCGCTCTTCGGCACGAGACCGCAGGTGGCCGGATACACCCCCGCCGACGCGGTCACGTACACCGGGCTGACCCAGGCCTTCCTGAGTGCCTTCAGCCTCTTCGGCTGGTACGAGCTGATGCGGACGGTCCACCGGGGCGAGGTCGCCACCGAACTGCTGCGCCCGCACAGCTTCCTGGGGTTCTGGCTCGCGCAGGACGCGGGGCGGGCGGCGGCGCAGTTCGGGCTGCGCGGCGTGACGATCCTGGCGCTGTACGGGGTGTTCTTCGGCCTGAAGCTTCCACCCGGCGTGGAGGGCTGGACGCTGACCCTGATCAGCGCGGTTCTGGCGTGGGTCTGCGGGTTCGCCTTCCGCTTCCTGGTGAACTGCGCGGCCTTCTGGTCGCCGGACGCCGTGGGCATCGGCCGCTTCGCCTGGGCGCTGATGGGCCTCGCCTGCGGCTTCCTGATGCCGCTCGCCTTTTTCCCGGGCTGGTTCAGGACGCTGCTGGCCTGGACCCCCTTCCCCAGCATGATGAACAGCACGGTGGAGGTCTGGCTGGGCCACGCCAAGGGTGGGGAGGCTCTGGGTGTGCTCGGGGTGCAGGCCGTGTGGGCGGCGGCGCTGCTGGGGCTGGCCCAACTTGTGCTCGCCCGCGGGCTCCGGCGGCTGGAGGTGGCGGGTGGATAGGCAAGGAGGCGCCCCCGCGTCGCCCCCTCATCCCGGCCCTATCGAGAGGGAGCAAAAGCCCCCCGCCCTCTGGCTCCCCCGGCTGTACCTCCGCTTGCTGGGCGCGCAGGTTCGCTCGCAGCTCGTGTACCGCACGGCCTTCGCGCTTGACGCCCTGGCGGCGGCACTCGTGACCGGGGCGGAGTTCGCGGCCTTCGCGCTCGTCCTCCCGCGCTTCGACTCGCTGGGCGGGTGGACGCTGGGGGAGGTCGCCCTGCTGTACGGCCTGGCGGAACTCGCCTTCGTGCTGATGGACCTCGTCTTCGGGGGGTTCGACGCGCCGAACCTGAGCGCGCATGTTCGCACGGGTAGTTTCAGCACCTTTCTGCTGCGCCCGGTGCCGCTGCCCGTGCAGATCTTTGGCTCGGACTTCGCGCTGCGGCGGCTCACGCGGGTGGTGCTTGCGGCGGGGATCGTGGCGTATGGCGTCTCGCGGGTGAGCGTGACCTGGGACGCGGGCGACGTGCTGCTGCTCGCGGGCAGCGTCCTGGGCATGATCGCCTTTTTCGGCGGCCTCTTCGTGGTGGGCGGCACCCTCACCTTCTGGACGGTGGAGAGCGTGGAGGCGATGAATGTGCTGACCTACGGGGGCCGAACGCTGATCTCCTACCCGCTGAACATCTACCCGGCGTGGCTGCGCCGCACCTTCACCTACCTGATTCCCGCCGCCTTCCTGAGCTACTTCCCGGTGCTGCACGTGCTGGGCCGCCCCCTCCCCGACGGCCTGCCGAGCTGGGCCGCCCTCCTCTCCCCCGTCGTCGGCCCCCTCATCCTCGCCGCCGCCTTCGCGTTCTGGCGGGTGGGCGTGCGGCGGTATCACGGGACGGGGTCGTAGGTCGCGGGACGTGCCCCCTTCCTTTTCCACCCTCCGCATCCCCTCCCAAGGAGCCTCCCCATGATCGAAGTCGAACACCTGCACAAGTCCTTCCAGACCCGCTCGGGCGGCCTGCTGCGCGGCAGGCGGCACGTGGTAGAGGCCGTGCGGGACGTGAGTTTCCGCATCGGGCGGGGCGAGGTGGTGGGCTACCTGGGGCCGAACGGCGCGGGGAAGAGCACGACGATCAAGGTGCTGACGGGTCTGCTCGTGCCCACCTCGGGGCAGGTGGACGTGGGCGGGCTGGTGCCGTGGCGGGACCGGCGGCGGCATGTGGCCCGGCTGGGCGCTGTATTCGGGCAGCGGACGACCCTGTGGTGGGACCTGCCCGTGCGCGACTCGCTCGACCTGCTGCGCGACGTGTACCGCGTTCCAGCCGGACGGTTCCGCGAGAACCTGCGGGCCTTCACGGACCTGCTCGACCTGGGACCCTTCCTGGGCACACCCGCCCGCTCCCTCTCGCTGGGTCAGCGGATGCGGGCCGACCTGGCGGCGGCGCTGCTGCACGACCCGGACCTCCTCTTTCTCGACGAGCCGACCGTGGGCCTGGACGTGGTGGCGAAGGAGCGGATTCGGGAGTTCGTCGCGCACGTGGGCGCCGACCGGGGCGTGACGGTGCTGCTCACCACCCATGACCTGACGGACGTGGAGCGCCTCGCCCGCCGGGTCATGATCATCGACCACGGCGCGCTGCTGTACGACGGCAACCTGGCCGAGTTGCAATCCCGCTTCGGGAGCGCCCGCGAACTCGTGGTGGACTTCGAGGCCCCGCCCGCCGACCCCCGGGTGCCCGGCCTGCAACTCCTGAGCGCCGAGGGTCCCCGCGTCACCTACGCCTTTACGGGCGCGGCGGCCCGACCCATCGCGCTGGCGACCGCCCACGCCCCGGTGCGTGACGTGACCGTGCGCGAGCCGAACATCGAGGCGACAATCCGGCGGATTTACGAGGGCGGGCTGCTTAGTATGAGTGTAAATTAAGTCGACAATGGAAAATGATCACTTCGGCCTTCAAGGAAACCCTGAAATTCAACACGCTCGAAGGGCACAATTCGGCGTGGGCGGAGGCTGGGTTATGGCCGGAATTCTGGTTTCCCTCCTTAACGCCGGTGTAGGCGTGGCGCTTGCTTGGACTGTAGTGGCATCGGGTGGGGAAACGAGACCCGACGCCCTCGGGTTGGCTTTTGCCTTTCTCTACATGCTTGGATTTGTTGCAGCGGTCGTAGGCACGACGATGGCCTGGAAAGACAGGCAGACTTCAGGCGGGCACACTGGGTTCCTGTCCGCTCCGGGGGCGACATGGATTGCCCTCGGATTCGGTCTGTCGGGCAATTTGGTCGTGATTCCCGTGATACTGCTTTTCTTGGGATGGAAATTCTACCGACATCGGCAACTTCGGTGACTCCCCTACCCCCCGCCTTCTTCAACCGGGACCCGGTGCGCGTCGCCCGGAAGGTACTCGGCGCCACCCTCGTCCGCGTCCTGCCTGGCGGCGAGGTCCTGTCGGGCCGGGTGGTGGAGGTCGAGGCGTACGACTGCCCGCGCGATCCAGCCTGCGCGGCGGGCCGCTTTCACGCCGCCCGCACGATGGACATGGCGATCCCGCCCGGGCACTGGCTCTTCTGGACCGCCCACAGCCACCCCCTCCTGCAAGTCTCCTGCCGCGAGGAGGGGATAGCCGCCAGCATGCTGATCCGCGCGCTGGAGCCGCTGACGGGCATCGGCAGCATGCTCACCCACCGCCCCGTCACCCGGGGGCGCGACCTGACGAACGGCCCGGCCAAACTGGTCTACGCGCTGGGCCTCAACCCGGCCGAGATCGCCGGAACGCGGGTGGACAGCCCGGGCCTCCATCTCTTGCCGCCCGCCGCCCCCCTGCCTGACGACGCGGTGACGGTGACGGCACGCATCGGCATCCAGGCGGGAAAGAACCTCCCGTGGCGCTTCCTGGTGAATGGAAACCCCTGGGTGTCGCCCGCGGTGCCGAGTATGGACCTGCTGGCGGGAGGCTAAGCGCTCGACTTGTGGTGACAGCAAGAGGAGGAGCACCTGGACGCCCTGACTGGCTTCTGGAGGCCATGCCCGTTCACCCCCACCCGGCCTCCCCCCTCAAGGGGGAGGAGCTTTTTGTCTTTCCACTCAGCTTTCCTCTTTGGGAGGAGACTTCCATGCATTACCCAGCCCACAGGGGGAGGGGTAACACTGCCAAAGCTTTAGCCTTTCAAAAACCGTCTATGGTGGACGGCCCATTCCTGCCAGTGGCTCGCTCTCGCACCGCCTTCACCCCGCCTTGCTCGCGCAGCGAGACGGTGGGCACGCGACTCGGAACACAACAAGATCAAACCTTGCGCGGAGAAGGACACGGCCACGGGTGAACTGGCCGGGCCCTTTGCCGAGCGCAGCGGAAAACTCCCCCTGCCCCCTCTGGGGGTAGGGGGCTGGGGGTGGGGGCAACACCTTCCAACTGGAACGCTACCCTCCCCCCATGCCCGGCACGCCCCTCACCCCCGCCGCCCTGCGGGCCCTCGCCTTCCGCACGCTGGAGCGCCACTCCTCCCTCCAGGCCGCCCTGAACGCCCAGGGCTTCGTGCAGGCCGACCCCATCCGCGCCCCCGCCCGTGCCCAGGACCTCACCCTCTTCCAGCGGGTGCGCGGCTACCGGGCGGGCGACCTGGAGCGCCTCTACCCGACCCTCGACGCCGAGGAGGACATGCTGCCCAACTACGGCTTCGTGACGCGGCACGTGCAGACCCTCCTGCACCCACGCGAGCCCGGCGAGTCGAGCGCCGAGCGGGAACACCCCGACTTGCTGGCCGAGGTGCGGGCATGGGTGGAGACACAGGGCGAGGTCCACCCCCGTGACGTGGCCGGGGCGGTGGGCCGGGGCCGGGTGGTGAACGCCTGGGGCGGGCAGTCGGCGGCGACCACCCGGATTCTGGACGCGCTGCACCGCCGGGGCGAGGTGCGGGTGACGCGGCGCGTGGGGGGCGTGCGGCTCTACGGCCCGGCCCCACATCTGGCCGCCCTGCGCCAGGCGCCCCTCCCCGAGGCCGAGCGGGTGCGCGGGGCCGTTCACCTGCTCGCCTCGCTCTACGGTCCACTCCCCGAGGCCAGCCTGGGCCACCTCGTCTCGCTCTCGCACTACGGCCTGCCTCACCTGAGGGGCGAGATGCGCGCGGCTTTCAGAACCGCCATCCGCGAGGAGCTGGCGGGCGCGCGGGTGGACGGCCTGCGCTACGTCTGGCCCGCCGAGTGGGAGGTGGACGGGGTGAGGGCGCCGCGCGGCGTGCGGATCGTCGGCCCCTTCGACCCTCTGGTCTGGGACCGCCGCCGCTTCGAGCACCTGCACGGCTGGACGTACCGCTTCGAGGCGTACACGCCCCCGGCCAAGCGGCAGTTCGGCTACTACGCGCTGCCCCTCTTCCAGGCCGAGCGCGCGGTGGGGTGGGCCAACCTGAAGGTGGAGGGGGGCGAACTCCGCAGCGAGGTGGGCTTTGTTCCGGGTGTGCGAGAGACAGCGGCGCTCAGGAAAGGGGTGGAGACCGAGCTGGGGCGGTATCGGGCGTTTCTGGGCCTGGAGGGCGAGGTGACCGGTCAAGGCTGAGCCAGCCACGCCTCCGTCACCCGGCGCAAGGCGTCCCGCACGCCGCTGGTTTCCTCCCGGCGGGCCTGCCGCGCGGTCGTCAGCACGTTCAGGGCCAGTCCCGCACGTTCCTCGGCGGCGAGTTGGGTGGAGGTGAGCGTGTGACCGTGCGCGGCGAGTTCCGTCCGGTACGCCTCCCGCAATCCAGGGCCGAGACGGGCACGGTCGGCGGACTCCAGACGCACATGGAGCAGGTGGGCGAGGTCCTCCCCGAGCGGCGCCCCATGCACCTGCCCGTAGTCGATCAGGATGGGCGGTCCGCCACCAACGGGCCACAGCACCTGCCCGGCGTGAATATCCCCGTGGGCAAGGGTTACGCCGCAAGTGGATTTCAGCAGGGCGGGAAGGGCTTGTGCTGCCTCCCCCACCGCCCTCACCTCATCGGGCGTCCAGTCGGGGACAGGCGCGGCGGCAATCCGCGCGCCACGGCGAACGGCCCGCTCGGGGTCCCAGCCCCACTCGCCCCTGAGTTCCGGGCGGCTGAGCCAGAAGGCGTGGTGGCGGGCGAGCAGGCGCACGATTTCGCACAAGGCCGCCTCCCGCTCGGCATCGGTCCTGAACGCGCCCCAGCCGGTCGTCTCGTCCGTCATGTCGCGCGTGAGCAGATGGGCGCGCAGGCGGGCGGGGTCGAGGGCCCGATGCAGAAGCGGCGCGTGCGGCACGGGCGAGAGCGGCGCGAGGCCGCGCAGGTAGGCCCCCTCCCGCGCCAGCCGCGCGAAGGCCCGCTCGTCCCGCCACCCCGCCGGGAGGTACTTCAGGAAGAGGGGACCGTGGGGGGTGACGTAGCGCGCGAAGGCCGCCCCCTCCCCCACCCACGCCTCGACGCGGCGGCGCGGGCCGGGAAAGGCCGCCCGCAACTCACGCGGCCAGCGGCGGGACGAAACGGCGGGACCACGCCCGGCGAGCGCGTCCCGCACGTCCGACAGCAGGCCCAGCCTCAAGCGATGAGTGAGACGAGCCCGGCGACGGAGCCGCCTGCGAGCGCCGCACCAACCACAAATGCACCCAGGCAGCCCATCCCGCGCCGACGGGCGACCTGACGGTAATGCCCGCCCCGCCCGTAGTGCGCCCGGTGGCCGCTGCTGTGGCTGCCGCCCAACGCCGCCCCGAGGAAACCACCCCGGTGCCCGCTGCTGTGGCTGTGGCCCCGGTAGCCGAACCCCCGGCGATGCCCGTGGCTATGACTGAACGAGAAGGAACCTCCAGAAAATCCGCTCATGCTCCCGGGTACGCGGGGCGGCCCGCCGGAGTTCCCAGCCCCCGCATTCCCGCCGCGCCCATCACACGCCCCCGGGTATGATGACCCGGTTATGAGCGAACGGAAGTATTTCGGGACGGACGGCGTCCGGGCGGTCGCGGGCGAATTCCCCCTGACCGCCGCGTGGGTGATGGGGCTGGGCGCGGCGGCGGGCGAGGTCCTGAAACGGGAAAGCGCGCGGCCCAGCGTGGTGATCGGCAAGGACACCCGCCAGAGCGGCGACATGCTGGAGGCGGCCCTCGCGGCGGGCCTGACGAGCCGGGGCGTGACCGTCATCCACGTGGGCGTGCTGCCCACTCCGGGCGTGAGCTACCTCACCCGGCACCTGGGCGCCGACGCGGGCGTGGTGATCTCCGCCTCGCACAACCCGTACGAGGACAACGGGATCAAGTTCTTCGGACGCGACGGCCAGAAGCTCAGCGACGCGACCGAGCACGAGATCGAGGCCGCCATCGACGAGGTGCCGACCTTCGCCCCAGTGACGGGCGTGGACCTGGGCTCGGTCACGAACTACACCGAGGCCGAGCGGCTGTACGTGGGGTTCCTGCGCTCACACGCGCCCGACCTGACCGGCCTGCGCGTGGCGATGGACTGCGCGAACGGCGCCGCGTACCGGGTCGGCCCGCGGGTCTTCCAGGCGGCGGGGGCGGACGTGTTCGCCGTCTACACCACGCCCGACGGGCACAACATCAACCGGGGCTGCGGGTCCACCCACCTGGAACACCTCCAGCGGATCGTGCGCGAGGGGGACTACGACCTGGGCGTGGCCTTTGACGGCGACGCCGACCGGGCGCTGTTCGTGGACTCGCGCGGGAACGTGGTGCAGGGTGACCACATGCTGCTGCTCAACGCCCGCGCCCGGGGCGAGCGCGCGGTGGTGACGACCATCATGGCGAACATGGCGCTGGAGGTGAAGCTGCGCGAGGCCGGGATCGGGCTGGAGCGCACCGCCGTCGGCGACCGCTACGTTCACGAACGGCTGCACGAGCAGGGTCTCACGCTGGGCGGCGAGCAGAGCGGGCACATCCTCTTCCTTGACCAGAGCCCCACTGGGGACGGCGTGCTGACCGCCCTGCTGACCCTCGCCGCGATGAGGAAGCTGGGCACCACGCTGGACGAGCTGCACGACGAACTCGTGATGTTCCCGCAGACGCTGGTGAACGTCCGGGTGACCGACAAGAAGGCCACCTTCCGCGACGACGTGGTGCAGGCCGCCGTGCAGCAGGCCGAGGCGCGGCTCAATGGCCGGGGCCGCGTCAACCTGCGCCCCAGCGGCACCGAGAACCTCATCCGCGTGATGGTCGAGGGTCCCGACGAGGCCGAAATCCACGAGGTCGCCCGGACGCTGGCGGGCGTGGTGGAGGAGCGGGGACGGGCGGGCTGAGGGAATGCG
Source organism: Deinococcus aerius (assembly GCF_002897375.1). Classification (NCBI taxonomy): domain Bacteria; kingdom Thermotogati; phylum Deinococcota; class Deinococci; order Deinococcales; family Deinococcaceae; genus Deinococcus; species Deinococcus aerius. Next base: position 170,825 of record NZ_BFAG01000004.1, read on the forward strand.
GGGGCTTGATCTAGAAGAGCGGCCTGAACGATAAAAACCCCTCCCCCTTGAGGGGGGAGGCTGGGAGGGGGTGAACGGGGACGCCCTGCGGCGCGGCGGATAGACGAGGCAGGGCATCTTGCCAGTATCGGCGCTGCTCCGTCGCCCCCTCACCCCGGCCCTCTCCCACGAGGGGAGAGGGAGAAAAACGCCGCCGCTTCTCCAAGCCCATCATGTCACTGCCCGAACCGATCAAAGCCCAAGATGCGGCGAACGGCGCCCCATTACGCCCACAGTAGAATGCGCCCATGACTGCCCCCTCTCCCGACACGCTGGTGCTGATCGACGGGCACGCGCTGGCGTTCCGCTCGTATTTCGCGCTGCCGCCGCTCAGCAACAGCAAGGGCGAGCCGACGCACGCGATCCTGGGCTTCCTGCGCCACACGCTGCGGCTGGCGCGGCAGGCGTCCAATCAGGTCATCGTGGTGTTCGACCCGCCGGGGGGGACCTTCCGGCACGAGCAGTACGACGGCTACAAGTCGGGCCGCGCGCAGACACCCAGCGACCTCCCCGCGCAGATCAACCGCATCCGCGACCTGGTGGACGCGCTGGGGTGGCCCCGGCTGGAGGAGCCCGGCTACGAGGCCGACGACGTGATCGGCACCGTCACCAAGATGGCCGAGGGCAAGGGCTTTCAGGTCCGCATCGTGACGAGCGACCGCGACGCCTACCAGCTTCTGGACGACCACGTGCGGGTGATCAGCAACGACTTCGCCCTGATCGGCCCGGACGAGGTGCAGGAGAAGTACGGCGTGACCGTGCGGCAGTGGGTGGACTACCGCGCGCTGACGGGCGACGCCAGCGACAACATCCCCGGCGCCAAGGGCATCGGGCCGAAGACGGCGGCCAAGCTGCTCCAGGAGTACGGCACGCTCGACGCCGTGCTGGAGGCCGCGCGGGCGGGCACGCTGGAACCCAAGGGCACCCGCGAGAAGCTGCTCGCCTCGGAGGCCGACGTGCTGTTCAGCCGCGACCTCTCGCGCATGGTGACCGACCTGCCGCTGAAGGTGGAGCTGGGTGCTCAGCGTGGCGCGGGCGACCCGGCCCGGCTGGAGGCGCTGCTCGACGAACTCGAACTCGCCTCGCTCAAGAAGGAAGTGCTGGGTCTGGGGAAGGGGGCACCCGCGCCCACCGGGGAGAACGCGCCCACATCCTCCCCCGACGCCTTCCAGGCCCCGCCCCTTGCCGAGTGGCGCACACCCGGCGAGGGGGTCACCTGGGGCTACGTCCTGTCGCGCGAGGACGACCTGACCGCCGACCTGATCGCGGCGGCGACCTTCGACGGGCAGGTGGCGCGGGTGGCGCCGGTCGAGGAACGGGCGGGGAGCGAGGCGGAGGCCGTTCCCGTCACCGCGCCCGACAGCCCCCTGTTCACCGATCTGGCGGACGAATCCCCCAAAAAGCTCTCCAAGGCCGAGCAGAAAGCCGCCGAAAAGGCCGCGAAGGCGCAGCAGAAGGAGGCCCAGCGCCGGGCGGCCCAGTTCCCCCCGGTCGTGAGCGAGGCCGAGTTCATCGGGCAGCGGACGCTGACGGCGGCGGGGGCGAAGGCGCTCGCCGCCCACCTCAGCGTGCGCGGCACGGTGGTCGAGCCGGGTGAGGACCCCCTCCTCGTCGCCTACCTGCTGGACCCGGCGAACACGAACATGCCGACCACCACCCAGCGGTATCTGAACCTGACCTGGCCGGATGACGCCGCCACCCGCGCCGCGATCACCTACCGCCTGCTGCGCGACCTGCCGCCCCAGCTCGACGAGCCCCGCCGCAGGCTGTACGAGGACGTGGAGAAGCCGCTCTCGGCAGTCCTGGCGCGCATGGAGGTGCGCGGGGTGCGGCTCGACAGCGACTACATCCGGGGCCTGTCGGGCGCGATGGCGGGCCGCATCGCCGAATTGGAGGCGGAGATTCACCGCCTGGCGGGGCGTGAGTTCCCCATCCGCAGCCGCGATCAGCTTGAGGCCGTGCTGTACGACGACCTCGGCCTGGCGAGCGGCAAGAAGACGAAGCTGACGGGCAAGAGGAGCACCGCCGTTTCCGCCCTGGAACCGCTGCGCGACGAGCACCCCATCATCCCGGCGATCCTGGAATACCGCGAGCTGGAGAAGCTGCGGGGCACGTACCTCGACCCGCTGCCCAACCTCGTCAACCCGCGCACCGGGCGACTCCACACCACCTTCAGCCAGACGACCGCCGCCACCGGGCGCCTGAGCAGCCTCAACCCCAACCTCCAGAACATCCCCATCCGCTCGGAGACGGGCCGCGAGATCCGCAAGGGCTTCATCGCGGACGAGGGCTACTGCCTGATCAGCGCCGACTACTCTCAGATCGAGTTGCGGCTGCTGGCGCACATCGCCGACGATCCGCTGATGCGCCAGGCCTTCCAGGAGGGCGTGGACATCCACCGCCGCACCGCCGCGCAGGTGCTCGGGCTCAACGAGGCGACGATCACCCCCAACCAGCGCCGCGCGGCGAAGACGGTCAACTTCGGCGTGCTGTACGGGATGAGCACCCACCGCCTGAGCAACGACCTGGGCATCTCGTACGTGGAGGCGGCGGGTTTTATCGACACGTACTTCAGCACCTACCCCGGCATCCGGCGCTATATCGAGCACACGCTGGAATTCGGGCGGGAACACGGCTACGTCGAGACGCTGTATGGCCGCCGCCGCTACGTCCCCGAGCTGAAGGCCTCCAACCGCAACATCCGCGAGGCGGGCGAGCGGCTGGCGTACAACATGCCCATCCAGGGCACCGCCGCCGACATCATCAAGGTGGCGATGGTGCGTCTGGACGCGGAACTGGAGGCGCGGGGCGCGAGGCTCCTGCTGCAAGTCCACGACGAACTCCTCATCGAGGCGCCGGAGGACCGGGCGGAGGACATCGCCTCTTTCACCCGCGAGGTGATGGAGGGCGCGGCGGAGCTGAGCGTGCCGCTGGCGGTGGAGGTCGGGGTCGGGCCGAACTGGTACGACACGAAGTAAGTCTGAGTTACCCTCCGGCATGGCGATTCGGGCGGTGTTCTGGGATATCGGCGGCGTGCTCCTCACGAACGGCTGGGACCGCGAGCAGCGGGCGGACGTGGTGGCGCGCTTCGGGCTGGACGCTTCAGACTTCGGCGAGCGGCACAAGCTGGCCGTGCCCGAACTCGAACGCGGGCGCATGAGCCTCGCCGAGTACCTGGAGCAGACAATTTTCCACGCGCCCCGCCCCTTCACCCCGGACGACTTCCGCGCCGCGATGGAGGCCGAGAGCCAACCGCACGCCGAAGCACTCGCCCTGGCCCGCGAGCTGGGCGAACGTCACCGCATGTACGCCCTGAACAACGAGGGCCGCGACCTGAACGAGTACCGCATCCGCACCTACGGGCTGGGCACCTTCCTCCTGGGCTTTTTCACCTCCTGCTACCTGGGGGTGATGAAGCCCAACCCGGCGATGTACCGCCTGGCCCTGAGCCTCGCCCACGTCCAGCCCGGCGAGGCCGTGATGGTGGACGACCGCACGCAGAACGTCGAGGCTGCCCGCTCGGTGGGGATGCACGCTGTCCGGTATAAGGATGCTGCACAGCTCCGGGCGGAACTCGCGGCGTTGGGGGTGGAGTAGGGGTCAGGGGAGTGGGGCGCCCTGGACCTCGCCCCGGAAGGTGTTGAGGATGAGCGTCCTGCCGTCCGGGGCAAGGACGGCGAATGCTCCTGGCGTGTCGAAGGTCTTCAGCAAGCTCCCGGTCTTGGTGTCGTACAGCAGGGACGCCGGGACGTTCTGCGGGGTGCGGGCGATGTTCAGCAGCACGCGGCTTCCGTCGGCGCTGAAGCTCACGGCACGCACGCCCCTGGCGCAGAGCCTCGCCTGGAGGCCCGGCGGGCAGGGCTCGGTATAGGTGGGAATTGCTCCCGGGCCCAATCCCCAGCTCAGGCCCCAGTCGCCCTGACCCAGCCGGTCCAGCCCCAGCTCCAAAAAGCCGACACTGAACCCCTGCTTGACCAGCAGGCGGCCGTCCGGCGCGAACTGGAAGGGGCGGACAGTCCCCTTCAATCCGGGCACGGTCAGCACCTTCTGGCCCGTGTCCGTGTTCCAGAGGGTTACGCTGCCCGCCTCCGACCACGTCTCGTTCACGGCGAGCAGGGGCCGCGACGGGTGGAAGGTCAGGCTGCGGGGTTGCGAGTGCAGCAGCAGGGTGGCGCGGCGCTCGCCCTTCCGCACGTCCCAGAGTTGGACGTAGCCGAAAACGTTCATGGCCGCCAGGGTTCGCCCGTCGGGACTGAACGTGAGCGCTTGAGTGCCGCTCAAACCCGGCGAACTGCTCGTCCAACGTTTCTGCGGCATGCGAACGGTGAGGGTGTCGGCCGCCTTGTTCAGCCAGGCGAAGGTCTGCAAGTCGGGCGCGAAGGAGAGCCTTCCCAGGTCATTTCCGGCCTCGGGAAACACGATGAGGCCCTCTCTTTCCCCGGTCCTGGGGCGACGGCGCTCCAGTTGTGGTGCGTCCCCGCTCCCCGGGTAAAACGGGCGCGTGATCACCTCGCCCTTCTCGGTGAAGCCCAGGAATGAGACGTTCTTCAGGGTCCACGCGGGCTGTACGGGGACAGCGCCAGCGATGGCAGCAAAAACCAACGGGAGCAGCGCGGCGGTCAGTCGCAAAGGGGGCACGCCTCAGCCTCTCCTCTGCCACCGCTCGGGGCGTGAGACCCTGCTGACGGCACGTTCAGCCTGCGACTTCAGACCTTGACAAATTCCTGCACGCCCAGCACGAACATCACCGCGCCGCCGACCGCGACCTCCACCGGATCGTTCGCCATCCCCTCGCCCTGCTCGCCCATGGGGACGCTCGGGGTCACCAGGCGGGTGCGGGTGCGGCAGGTCTGCTGGACGTGGCGCTTGAGGTCCGCCAGGCGCTCGTCGGGCACGCCGATCATCAGGGTGGTGTTGCCCTCGCGCAGGAAGCCGCCCGTGCTCGCCAGCTTGGTGACCTCGAAGGCGTTTTCCGACAGCACCCGCACCAGGGCGGCGGCGTCGGCATCCTGAATCACGGCGAGAACCAGCTTCATGAAGCGCAGCATAACAGAGGGGGCGTCAGCGGCAGTTCAAGACCCCCGCCTGCCATGAAAAAAGGCCTCCGCCGTGGGAGGCCTGGGGATGTGGGGAGGTTACGCGACCTGCTTCTTCTTGCCGCTCGTGACGGGCGCCTGCTCCTGGCCGAGCGCCTGCGTCTCCTTGAGGCGGAAGATCACCAGGCTGCCCACGAAGGTGCAGGTGATCATGCCGTGCGCGTTGAGCAGCGACAGGGCCTTCATCACGTCCTCGCGGGTCATACGGAGCTGCTCGCTCATGTACAGGGCGCTGTCGGCGCGGCCCTCCAGGTAGTCGCGCACCCGCTTGGCGTCCTCGGTGAGGGGCGTGGCGGGCACGTCGGCCAGGCCGGGGTCGGCGAGGCCGTACACGGCGCGGGTGCCGGTGCCGGGCAGGCGGCGCACCCGGCCCTGGTCGAGCAGGCTGGCAAGCGCGGCGCGCAGGTGTGACAGCGCCAGGCCGGTCGTCTTGGCAAGTTCGGTCTCGACCCATTCGGGCTTGCTTTCCAGCGCCCTGAGCACCAGCTTCTCGTTGGCGCGGCGCGTCTCTTGCAGGTCTTCAAGGGTGGGGGGGTTAAACATGCGCTATCCTCCGGGAAACCAGAGCGGGCGGGAAGGCCGCCCCAGTGTGAACGTGGATCGTGAACTCGGTTCAAGTGCGCCCTGGAGCGCAACTTTCCTATTGTGACAGGTTCCCATGCGGTTTGCATGAGCAGTGTGGCAACAGGTCGAACGGGGGCGCGGACCGGGGAAAGGCGGGCAAGTCAGCCGACCGCCCAAAAGGTGGCACATGGTAAACGGTCCAGGGGGCGGAGACCGTAAATCAAACTGCCTTTGGAACGCTTGCCCAACGGCCCATGTGCGTTTGGCCGATTGGATGAGCCGGACCCTGTACTCCGGTTGATCTTAGCTGGGATGGTTACCGCCGGCATTGCCGTCTGTCGGGGGTTGTCAACCTTCCTTGACACACCGCGGCGGGGTTCCTATCCTTGCTGTCAAGGAGGCTTGACATGACGCTGACGAGACGGCCGTTCTGCCCTCTTGCCCCTCCCCCTCATCGGGGCCAGTTGTGAACGGGCGACCCCTCAGCCGGGACCAGCGGGTGGGACGCGTCCTGCTCGGGTTTGGGCTGGGTGGAGGAGGCCTCAGCCTGCTGGGCGCGCTGCTTGCGGGGCTGGGTCGGCAGCGGGGGCTGGAGCCCCTGGCTTCAGCGGGAACGCTGCTGCTGGCCGCCCTGCCCCTCTTGTTCGCTGGCATGATGGTGCTGGCCGTGCGGCGCATGGACGAGTACGGGCGGCAGTTGCAGACCCGTGCGGCGGGCGTCGCCTTTCTGGCCGTGATGGTGCTGTCGGCCAGCCTGATCGCGTTGGAGCCCGCCCTGCATTTCAGGACGCCCTCCTGGGTGATCTACGTGACCGGCATGCTGGTGTGGGGTCTGAGTGCGGCGGTGATCGCCCGGCGGGACCCGTGAACTCAGGAGACCTTTTGGTGGCTGACCGCGTACCTGCTTCGCCGGGGAGCATCCCCCGGCAGACCAGGCCGGGACGGGTGGGATGAACAACCGCATCCGGGCACTGCGGGTGGGGCGCGGCTGGACGCAGGCCGACCTCGCCGCGCTGCTCGACGTGAGCCGCCAGACGGTGAACGCCCTGGAAACCGGCAAATACGACCCCAGCCTGCCCCTGGCGTTCCGCATCGCGCGGCTATTCGGGCAGACCATCGAGGACATCTTCGACGATGGGGAAGGGAAAGACGGACGTGCTTGACATTCGGAACCTGGGCAAGACCTACGGCAAACACGCCGCGCTGCGGGACGTGACCCTGAGCGCCGAGGGGGGCGAGGTGTTTGGCCTGCTGGGTCCCAACGGCGCGGGGAAAACCACCCTGCTGCGGATTCTCGCCACGCTGCTCCAGCCCACGGCGGGCACGGCAGCCGTGGCGGGCCACGACGTGACGCGCGAGCCCGAGGCGGTGCGGCGGATCATCGGCGTGGTGAACGGCGGCATGGGCCTCCCCGCACGGCTGACGGGGCGGGAGGTGCTGCGGTCCTTCGCGGGCTTCTACGGGCTGACGCGGGGGCAGGCGGACAGGCGCATCGCCGAACTCGACGCCGCGCTCGACCTGGGGCGCACCCTGGATACCCGCGCGGGCGAGTATTCCACCGGCATGAAGCAGAAGGTGGTCATCGCCCGCGCCGTCATCCACGACCCGCACGTCCTCATCCTCGACGAGGCGGCGAGCGGCCTGGACATCTTCGCGCGGCGCACCCTGCTCGACTTCGTGGCGGCGGCGCGGCGCCCGGGGCGGCTCACCCTCTACTCCACCCACGTGATGAGCGAGGCCGAGGAGGTCTGCGACCGGGTGGCGATCCTGCACGAGGGGGCGCTGGTGACGGTGGGCACCATCCCCGACATCCTGGCGCGGACGGGGGAGCGGAACCTGGAGCGCGCCTTTTTCGCCCTCGTCCGCGGCACGGAGGCCCGGCGTGCGGTCTGAGGGGCTGCGCCCGGGCTACGTCTGGCGGGTGGCCTCGCGCGACCTGCTCTCCACCCTGCGCGACCGCCGCACGATCACGAGCACCATCCTGATCCCGCTGCTGCTGATCCCGCTGTTCACCCTGGGGCTGCCGCTGCTGCTGGGCCGCTTTATCGGCGGGCAGGCGCAGGAGCGGCAGAAGGTGGGCGTGGTGGGCACCCTGCCGGGGTCGCTGCGGGCGGCCCTGACCCGCGACGAGAAGACGCCGGGCGGGGCGGTGACGCGGGCCGGGGTGGACCTCGTGCCCGTGACCGACCCCCGCGCCGCCGTGCAGTCGGGCGAGGTGGAGGCGGCCCTGCGCGCCCCCGACCCCCTGCCCGCCCGCGCGGGTGACGGCACGGGCAAGCTGGAGGTGTACGCCAAGCTGGGCAACCTGCGCGCCCAGACCGGGGCCTTCGCCAAGGTGGAGTCCACCGTGGAGGCGTACAACCGCCAGCTCGCCGTGGAGCGCCTGGGCACACTGGGCCTGAGCGCCCAAACCCTCACGCCGGTCACCCTCTCCCCCATCGACGCCAGCCCCGAGCAGGAGCGGCGCAGCGGGCAGCTCGCCTTCCTGATCCCCCTCCTGATGCTGAACTTCATCCTGACGGGCGCGATGGCAACCGCCCTCGACGCCACGGCGGGCGAGAAGGAACGCGGCACTCTGGAGAGCCTCCTCGTCTCGCCCGTCCGCCGCTCGGAGGTCGTGGCCGGGAAACTCCTCGCCACCACCGTGACGGCCCTCACGACCGCCTGCTTCAGCGTGCTGGGCTTCCTGCTCAGCGGGGTGGTCGCGCGGGCGGCGGTGACCCAGGGCGAGACGCCCGCCGAGGTCGCCCAGGCGTTCGGGGGGCAGCTCTCCCTCACGGCCGGGAGTGCCCTCGCGCTGCTCGCCACGGTGGTCAGCGCTGCCCTCCTGATCAGCGCCGTCCTGATCGCCCTGAGCATCTATGCCCGCTCGTACAAGGAGGCGCAGACCTACGTGACGCCGCTGAGCCTCCTGATCGTCTTTCCCGCCGTGCTGCTGCAATTCAGCGACTTCCTGACCCTGAGCGGCGGCATCTACGCTATCCCCCTCTTCGGCAGCATGGTCGCCATCCTCGACACGGTCCGCGGCAACCTGAGCGCCGGGCACGCGCTGACCGCCATAGGAGCCAACCTGCTCGGGGCACTCCTCGTCGGGCTGCTCGCCCGGCGCTCCTTCGGGCGGGAGGAGGTCATCTTCAGGAACTAGCGCAGGACATCTTGGAAGGAGACGTGGGTTGAGGAGGAGTTTTCCGCTCCTCTTTAGGAATGTGTCAGGGTCAGGCGCTTTAGGGCAAGCTGGCGCTCGCCACCCCTCTCCCGCAAGGGGAGAGGGGGCAACACCGCCAGAGCTTCTGCTTTCAGAACCGTCTATAGTAGACGGCCCATTCCTGCCAGTGGCTCGCCCTCGCACCGCCTTGCTCGCGCAGCGAGACGGTGGGCCCGCGACTCGGAACACAACAAGATCAAACCTTGCGCGGAGAAGGACACGGCCACGGGTGAACTGGCCGGGCCCTTTGCCGAGCGCAGCGGAAAACTCCCCCCTCCACCTGGAGGAGAGACACGTCAGCGAGCCGGGCGTCAACACGCGGGCCACCCCGCGCGGCGGAGACGTGGCCCCCGGTGGGGGCAGGGGGGTGGGGGCCAACCGGAGCAAGTTGCCCTGCCCCTCAAGACATATTCGGCGCCAACCCCATCCAGCAGCGAAAACAGGCGAGGGCGGGCCTCCCGCCGTGGAAGGCCCGCCCCCCCTTCACGCCGTCAACCCTGACGTGCGGGATTGTTGGGATCGAGGGGATTCACGGAACTCCCCGTGGCCGAGTTGCCCGAGGTGGAGGCGGCGGAAGTCGCCCCTGGCTGGCCGGCCAGATCACCCTGCCCCTCCAGGGCCGCGACCCCGGTTTCATGCGGGCGAACCGAGAGGGGGTCGATGCTGACCTCCTCCTTGCTGACGCTGTCGAGCAGAATGTCGAGTACGTCACCCGCACGGGCCGCGTCGATGGCCTTGTGGGTGATGATTTCACCCACGTTCAGGATGATGGTGTCGTCGGGCGCGAGGATCACGCGGGTGACGGGGCGGCCCAGCGCGTCGCGGATGCGCTTTTCCTGCATCTGCTCCTGCCGCTCCTCCAGGGCCTGCCCGGCCTCCTCGCGCTTGTCGCCCAGCCAGGCCTTGGCACGCTCCAGCAGGTTGCTCGCGCCCTCGCTGACGCTGGCGACGCCACCGGAGAGGGCCGCACCCGCGCCCGCCGTGGGGGAAGTTCCGCCCACGGTGGCGGCGATGAGCGCCCCCTCGACCCCGAGCTGCCGCGCCCGCTCGGCGATGGCGGGGGTAACGATCTGGCCCTGCGCGGCGACGAGGCCGCCGGTGGGGGCGCGCACGTCCGTCCGCACCCGGCGGCCGATGGTGGATTCCACGGTGAGGGGAGCGGGCTGGGTGGGCTGAAGGCGCTCGCGCAGGCCCTGCACCCCCTCCTGAATCGCCCCGCCACCCGCCGCCGCGACCAGGGCGGGCAGCACCCCGGCCTCCTGGGCGCGCTCGGCCTGGAACTCGGTGATCACGCTCCCCTGGTGGACGATGACCTCCTGCACCCCGTCCGCGAGGTTGGCGACCACGTCGGTCGAGGCCGTCTTGCCCACCACGAACTGCTTTTGCTGCTCGGCGCTGGCACTGCGGACGTTCTCGACGCCGCTCTGCACCCGCTCCTTCACGGTGCCGTACGTCTCGGACAGCACGCCGCCCGTCACGCTGGTCAGCAGGGCGGAGAGCTTGCCCGCCTGGTCGGCCCGCTCAGTCTGCTCGGCGGTGATGGTCTCGCCCTGGTGAACGAGGACGGTGCCGTCGTCGAGGGTCACGTCACTGCCCGCCGCCTTGCCGACCAGGAATTCCTTCTGGCGCTCCTTGGTGGCCTCGGCGATGTTGCCGTAGCTCTGCTTGACGTTCTCGGCGGCGGTCTGGTACGCGCTGCTCAGGCTCTCGCCCGCGCTGCTGAGCGCCCCCTTCAGGCCGCCCGGCTCCTGCTCCTGCATCGCCGCCGCCACCGAGATGGGCACGATGGCCGCGTCGTGGCCGATCTGCACGTTTTCGGGCGCGGGCACGAAGGTCCGCCCGCTGCTCAGGTCGCTGAAGATCCCGCCGGTCGCCTCGTAGCCCTCGACGCGGCCGGTGTGTTCGTCGAAGAACACGTCGGCGATCTTGCCCAGGTTCTGGCCGTCGGTCGTGAGCAGCGTCATGCCGCTCAGGCTGACGTTGGATTCCAGCACGTCGGCCAGCCGCCCGTCCTCGCGGGTGGAGGTCACCGAGTCGGCGCTGTCCACCATGATGGCGTCCTCGCCGATGGAGCGGATCGCCCCGAAGGGCACCACCTTGGCGGCGCGGAACCAGCCGCCCTCGTCCACGAGCAGGCCCAGCACCTCGTTGGCCTGGTGGTCAAACACCACGTCGCGCGTCGTCTCTATCCTCTCCCCGCTGTCGATGGCGATGATGGGGCGGCCCAGCAATTCCTTGGCTTTGATCATGGGGGTACTCCGTTCTGAAAGGGGTTCTCGGGTCGTCCCGTGTCCAGGCGGGGCTCAGAAGCCGAGATTCAAGATCCCCTGGGGCTTGAGGTACAGGAAGTAGGCGAGCAAAAACAGCACCACCAGAATCACGATGATCCACAGGACGGTTCGTGCGCCGCCCCCCCGCCACCTTGCAGTCGAGCCATCAGTCAGTCCTCCGTTTCTGAGTCTAGGAACCCTTCCGGCAAGTGTGAGGTTTTCGCCCTCACCCCGGGTTGACTGAACCTTGCGGCGACCTTAAGGCAGCCCCGCGCCCTAGACTCCGGGCGTGATCCGCTCCCGCCACCTGCACCCCGGCCCCCCGCGCGGCCCCCGGGAAGCCCGCCTCGGCGGAGTGCCGCTCACCGTTCTCGTCGGCGTGACCGGCGTGGGCAAGAGTACGGCGCTGGCCGCCCTGCGCGGGGCCGACCCCGCCGCCCGGGTGCTGCCCGACCGCCGCCAGATCACGGACGACGTGATGATCCTGCCCCTGGCGGGGAGAGCCGTCACCGACCGCGCCGAACGCTTCGCCCTGACGGCCCGCTACCGCCAGCTTCACCCCGGCGGGATGGCCCACGCGCTGGGCACCCTGAGCGCCGACCTGGACCACTGGGGCGGCCACCTGATCTTCGACGGGCTGCGCGGCCTGGAGGAGGTGGAGTACGCCGCCGCGACCTTCCCCGCGTGGCGCTTCGTGGCCCTGAACGCCCCCGACGGGGTGCGGGTGCGCCGCCTGCTGGGCCGGGCCGACGGGTTCGACCGCCTGGCGGGAGGAGACGGTTCGGACCTGCGGGCGGAGCTGGGCCGTCTCCCTGGGGTGGGGGAGGTATTCACCCCCGCCGAACTGGACGCGCTGGCGGCGCTGGCAGCGGAGGGATACGACCCGGCGGACGTGCTGGCCAAGACGGCCATCGTGGTCACCGAACGCCAGCATTACGACCCGGACGCGGCGAGCGCCTTTCTGCGAACGCTGCCGCCCCGGCGCGCCCTCGTCCTCGACACGGTGGCGCTGGGTCCGGGGCAGGTGGCCGCCGCCATCCGGGCGTGGGCATGAGCGCGCTCAGGGTCGCCCGGGTGGAGGGGCTTCCCTTTCGCCTGCCGCTGCGGGGCACCCTGGCCTGGGGCGCCCACAGCACGCTCAGCGCCGCCGAACACGTCCTCGTGCGGGTGACGCTGGACGACGGCACGGTCGGCGTCGCGGAGGCCACCCCCCGGCCCACGATCTACGGCGAGACGCCGGGCAGCGTGGTCGCGATCCTGCGCCATCTCGAACCCGCCCTGCTGGGTGTGGACATCACGGACGAGGCAGGGCTCAACCGGGTGCGGAACAGCGTGGCGAACAACCACACGGCGCGGGGGGCGCTCGACATGGCGCTGCACGACGCCCGGGCGCGGGCGCGGGGGCTCACGCTCTGGGACACGCTGCTGGGGCCGAATCCGCGTGTGCGCGTCAGCTTCATCCTGGGAATCGACGCCCCCGCCGCCATGCTCGCCGAGGCCGAGCGGGTGGTGGGGGCGGGCGTCCGCTGCCTGAAGGTGAAGGTGGGCCGCAACCACGCCCGCGACCTCGCCCTGATCCGCGACCTGCGAGGCGCCTTCGGGGACGGGGTTCAGCTCTACGCCGACAGCAACGAGACGCTCACGCCTGGCCTGGCCCCTGCGGCCCTCGCCGCCATGCGGGACGCCGGGCTGACCTACGTGGAGGAGCCTCTTCCCGTGCGCGACCTGAGGGCGCGGGCCGAGCTGCACGCCCGGGGCCTCCTGCCCATCGTCGCCGACGACTCCTGCTTCACGCCCGCCGACCTGGCGCGCGAACTCGACTTTGACACCTTCGATATCCTGAACGTGAAGACGGCCCGCAACGGGTTCACCGACGGTCTGGCGATGCTGCGCGCCGCCGCCGCGCGCGGCAAGCGCGGCATGGTCGGCTCGCAGGCCAGCACGGGGCTGGGCACCCTGCACGCCGCGCTGCTGTCCACCCAGGCCGGGGTGACCGAGCCCTGCGAACTCAGCTTCGTCCTCAAGCTCGAGGAGGACTTGCTCGACCGGCCCATCACCTTCCGGGACGGCTGGCTGGACGTGCCCTCTCTAAGGCACCACGTCCTCAACCCACACCAACTGGAGCGCCACCTCGTGTAAGGATTGTGTCAGGAAATCTTGTGCCTGAGCGGGGAACAGCACATTTACGCCGCCGGGATTTCCGTGAAAATGAGATATGAGCCAAGAAATGCTCAATGCGCTGGCCCTCCCCCTCCTCTTCAGCATGCTGGGCGGCACCTATGCCTACCTGCGTTTTCCCGAGCGCCGCTCCAAGGTGCTGCTCACGCTGATCCTGTTCCAGCTTGTCGGCGCCTACGGCCACGCCACGCAGCCCGGCATGGCCCTGTTCAGCCTGCTCGTGTTGCATAGCCTGGTGGTGTTCGCGCTGCTGCTGCACGGCCTGCGCACACCCCGCCTGGAACTCGCGCCCGAGCGCACGGACCGGGAGAACTAGGGCGCTTTGACAGCGGAAGGCGGGGAGACAGACGCGACCTGTCCCCCCGCTTTTTTTGGCTCCTCAGCGTGTCGCGGCGCGCACGGCGGCCTCCGCGTCGAGCAGGGGAAGCCCTTCTTCCGGGAAGTTGGGGCTCTGGACCCGGCGCACGCTCTCCAGCAGGCGTTTGCGGGTCTCCGCCGCGCTGAGGCCCGGGTTGGCCGCGCGCATCAGGGCGGCGACGCCGCTGACCAGGGGGGCCGCCTCGCTGGTGCCCGCGGTGAGCTGATAGCCGCCCCCGGCATCCAGCACGATGAGCGCCGTGGGACCGGTCGGCGCTCCCCCACCCGGCGCCACGATGTCCAGGGGGCGCGGGCGATCAGCGTTCGGCCGGGCGCTGTAAGAGGCCAGCTCACTGTCCTTGGCCCCTACGGCACCCACCGCGATCACGTTCGGATTGCTGGCCGGGTAAAACACGCCTTTGTCCGGTTCGTTACCCGCCGCCGCCACCAGCACCGCACTCTTCGCCGCGCTGTTCAGCGCGTCGTCCAGCGCCTTGTCCCCGAGGTCTCCCGGTGCACCCAGACTCATGTTGATGACCTTGGCCCCCTGCTCGACGGCGTAATTCAGCCCCTTCGTCAGGGCCGCCGTCGTGATATCGCCGGTGTTGAACACCTTCACGGGCAGAATCGTCCTGCCGCTCCACGTCACGCCCGCAAGGCCGATCCCGTTGTTCGTCGCCGCTCCCAGCAGCCCCGCGACCCCGGTGCCGTGCCCGTCCTCGTCGTCGGTTCCCGTTCCTGCGGCGAACGACGCCCCGGGAAGCAGGCGCCCTTGCAGGTCCGGGTGCCCACTGTCCACCCCGCTGTCGAGTACCGCCGTCACCGCCCCCACCGGCGTCTTCCCGCAGGCCGTCAGGAAGGTCCAGGCGCCGTCCGCGTTGATGCGGGGCAGGTAATCCTGAACATGCGTCATGTTGTCGCTGCTGACCCTGATCCCCCCATTGCCCGGGTAGCCCGGGTCGTTGGGCACGGCGAGCGGCTGGTAGATGAAGTTGGGCTGCACCCGCAACCCCGCCGCTGTGAGCCGCGCCGCGAACGCCCGGTCGGTCTCGCCCGCCGGGGTAAAGGCCAGCTTCAGGCCCTGGATGACCGCCTGTGTCCGTACCGTGGAGAGGGCGTTCAGCGCCTGGGCAGAGAATCCTCCCGCCTCGGTCACCAGCACCTGCCCGGGCACATGGGGCGCGGACCAGTTGGGGGCACGCACGCTCGTCTGGATCACGCCCTGAGCCTGGACGGTCTTCGGAAGGTCCTGCCCGCTCACCGTCTGCGGACAGACCGGCGAGATGCCGACATTCACGCTCACTTTCGGGGAGGTCGCGCTGTTGCCCGCCGCATCGGTGGCGACGGCGGTGTAGCTGCGCGTGCCGTTGTCGGCCGAGGTCACCCTGTCTGTGGCGATGTATGGCGCCTCCGTATCGCTGCCGATCCGGGTCGTGCCGCGGTAGAAGTCCACCTGCGTCACGCCGACGTTGTCGCTGGCCGTCGCGGTCAGGGTGATGGTTCCCGCAGCGGTCACGGTGGTCGGACTGGCCGTCAGCGCCACGCTGGGCGCGATCGTATCCCCGATGATCGTTCCCCCGTCGGGCCCGCAGGCGGCCAGGAGGACGGTGAGCGCGAGCGTCAGCACAGGCAGAGCCAGGCGAAAGGTCATGCCCCAGCTTAGAGGAGCGAACTGAAGCGGGTCTGAAGATTCACGGGAACTTCGGCTCACTCAGCGGGGGAAGGCGGGGCGGGGCGGGTGCGTACCATAGGGGCATGACCGAATCCGTCCTGCGAAAAATCAGCGAGGAGGAGTACCTGCGGACCGAAGAGCTGAGCCCGATTCGGCGGGAATACGTGGACGGTTTCGTCTACGCTCACGCCGGGGCGAGCCTGCCCCACAACCGCATCTCCTCCAACATCGGGCGGGTGCTGCTCAACGCCACGCGCGGCGGGCCCTGCTGGTCCTACGCCAATGACATGAAAGTGCGCGTGAACCGCCTTGGGCAACTTCGCTACTACTATCCCGATCTCGTCGTGGTCTGCGAGCCGCACGAGGACCTGAAGCAGGCTGAAACTCGCCCCTGCCTCATCGTGGAAATTCTGAGCGAGTCCACCCGGCAGGTGGACATGACCTACAAGGCACACGATTACCTGAGCCTGCCCAGTCTGCAAGGCTACCTGCTCGTGGACAGCGAGGAGCGGGCCGCCGAACTCTACCGCCGAACCCCGAATGGGTGGCAGGTCGAGACGGTGGAGGACGGGGTGCGGCTGCCGTGCCTGGACGTGGAGTTGAGGATGGACGAGGTGTATGAGGGGGCGAGGCTGTAACGGGACGCCTCGCGCGCGTGGGGTCGTCCCGGACGATGGACCCTCAAGGCACAGAGAAGGGGCAGGTCCGTGGATGGGCCTGCCCCTCCCCCTGACACTTTCGGCTTACGCCTGCGCGCCCGCCTCCTGCCTGCCCCGCTCCAGAATCCCGCGCAGCACGGTCTGGAGGATGCCGCCGTTCTTGTAGTAGTCGATCTCGACCGGCGTGTCGATGCGGCACTGCACGGTGATGTCGCGGCTCTGCCCGTCCTTCGTCACGCGCAGAGTCACGTCCTGGCGGGGCTTCAGGTCGGGGGGCAGGATCAGGTCGAAAACCTCGTCCCCGTTGATCCCCAGCGAGTCGGCGTTCTCGCCGTTCTTGAACTGGAGGGGCAGCACGCCCATGCCGACGAGGTTGGAGCGGTGGATGCGCTCGAAGCTCTCGGCGATTACGGCCTTCACCCCCAGCAGGAAGGTGCCCTTGGCCGCCCAGTCGCGGCTGGAGCCCATGCCGTAGTCCTTGCCCGCGAAGACGAGGAGCGGGATGTTCTGCGCCTTGTAGTTCTGAGAGGCGTCGAAGATCGTCGTCACCTGCCCGGTCGTGAAGTCGGTGGTGAAGCCGCCCTCGGTGCCGGGGGCGAGCTGGTTCTTGAGGCGGATGTTGGCGAAGGTGCCGCGCGTCATGATGCGGTCGTTGCCGCGCCGCGAGCCGTAGGAGTTGAAGTCCTTGGGCTGGATGCCGCGCTCCAGCAGGTACTTGCCCGCCGGGGTGTCGGCCTTGAACGAGCCTGCCGGGCTGATGTGGTCGGTCGTCACCGAGTCGCCGACCTTCACGAGCACGCGGGCGCCCTCGATGGAGGACACCGTCTCGCTCGGCCCGCTCCCCAGGTTCTCGAAGAAGGGCGGGTTCTGGATGTAGGTCGAGTCGGGGTTCCAGTTGTAGAGCGCACCCTCGGAAACGGGGATGGCGTTCCACTGCTCGTTGCTCTTCTCGATGCCGTCGTAGACCCGCTTGAACATCTCGGCGTTGATCGCCTGGTCCATGATCTGCTGGATCTCGGCGTTGCTCGGCCACAGGTCGCGCAGGTACACGGGCTGCCCGTCGCTGCCGGTGGCGATGGGGTCATTCACAATGTCGTTCACGACCGTCCCGGCCAGCGCGTAGGCCACGACCAGGGGCGGCGAGGCGAGGTAGTTCGCGCGGATGTGGGGGTTCACGCGGCCCTCGAAGTTGCGGTTGCCGGACAGGACGGAAGCCACCACGAGGTCGCCCTCCTGGATCGCCTGCACGACGGGCTCGGGCAGCGGGCCGGAGTTGCCGATGCAGGTCATGCAGCCGTAGCCGACGGTGTTGAAGCCGATCTGGTCGAGGTACTCCTGAAGCCCGGCGTTCTCCAGGTACTCGGTGACAACCTTGGAGCCGGGGGCGAGGGAGGTCTTCACCCACGCCTTGGGCTTCAGGCCGCGCTCCACCGCCTTCTTGGCGACCAGGCCCGCCGCGATGAGCACGCTGGGGTTGCTCGTGTTCGTGCAGGAGGTGATGGAGGCGAGCGTCACCGCGCCGTGCCCGATCTTGATATCCGTGCCGCCGATGGTGCCCTGTGCGTCCAGTTGCTCGGGCTTCAGCTCGAAGCCGCGCTGCTTGATGGGAGCGGTGAGCGCCTCCTTGAACACGGTGTGCATGTCCGCGAGGTTCACCCGGTCCTGGGGCCGCTTGGGTCCGGCGAGGGAGGGTACGATGGTCGAGAGGTCGAGTTCGATGGTGTCGGTGAAGACCGGGTCGGGCGTCTCGTCGGTGCGGAACATGCCCTGGGCCTTGTAGTACGCCTCCACGAGTTCGATCTCGTCCTCCAGGCGGCCCGTGCGGCGCAGGTAGCGCAGCGCCTCGTCGTCCACCGGGAAGAAGCCCATCGTCGCGCCGTACTCGGGGGCCATGTTGGCGATGGTCGCGCGGTCCGGGAGGGTCATGTTGCTCAGGCCCGCCCCGTAGAACTCGACGAACTTGCCCACCACGCCCTTCTCGCGCAGCATCTGGGTGATGCGCAGGGCGAGGTCGGTGGCGGTCGCGCCCTCGGGCATCGCGCCCGTGATCTTGAAGCCGATTACCTCGGGCATCAGCATGTAGATGGGCTGGCCCAGCATGACCGCCTCGGCCTCGATGCCGCCCACGCCCCAGCCCACGATGCCCAGGCCGTTGATCATCGTGGTGTGGCTGTCGGTGCCCACCAGCGAGTCGGGGTACACGACCACGCCGTCATCCTCGGGGCGGCTCTGCACGCCCTTGGCGAGGTATTCCAGGTTGACCTGGTGGATGATGCCGCTGGCGGGCGGCACGACGCCGAAGTTGTCGAAGGCCTGCTGGCCCCAGCGCAGGAACTCGTAGCGCTCGCGGTTGCGCTCGAACTCCAGGGCCATGTTGTTGGCGAGGGCGAACTCGGTGCCGAACTCGTCCACCTGAACCGAGTGGTCGATCACCAGGTCCACCGGGATCAGCGGGTTGATCTTCTTGGGATCGCCGCCCAGGGCCACCATCGCGCTCCGCATCGCGGCGAGGTCCACCACGGCGGGCACGCCCGTGAAGTCCTGGAGGATCACGCGGGCGGGCTTGAAGGGAATCTCGATCTCCTCGTTGACCGGCTTCCAGCCCGCCACGGCGGCCACGTCCTCGCGGCGCACGTCGTAGTCGTTCGCCTCGCGCAGCACGCTCTCCAGCAGTACCTTGACGGAAAAGGGCAGCCGGGAGATGTCGTGCCCCTGCTCCTGGAGCTTACTCAGGTTGTAGTAGTACAGGGTCTGTCCAGCCTTGGTGGTGAGCACGTCGCGCGCACCGAACAGGTTCATCGCCATTGTGGGGCTCCTCCTTGCCCATACGGGCGGGGTTGATGCCCCCATGATAAGCTCCGCCGCGCCCGGCGCACCCCGTCCCTGTCACAGAAACACTGTTACCACTTTGGGGACTACAGATGGGAGTGCTCCTGAGTCCGTAATTCGCCCCTGCTGGGGAAGGCGTCACAGGAGGCGGGGAAAGCGTTCAAGCCCCTCCCCCGCCCTTTTCGGGTACGCTGGTCCTGAACCAGCCGTTCACCCCAGCCCGACGCGCCGCCCGGCGCAGAGAGGAGCCGACATGAGCGCAGGCGACCCCCCCCGAGGAACCGGCCCCCAGGACAACGTGCCGCAGGAGCAGGTGCAGACGAACCCCAACTGGGACACGGGCGGCGAGAAGACGCCCAGTCAGGACCAGGAGAACCGCTACTGGGATCAGGTGGACGACGAGAACCGCGAGGCGGGAGAAGACACGCCCACGACGGCCCTCCCGGACGCCCCGGAGCCCAGCGCGGTGGGCCAGCACGACCGCAACCCCAGCACCTATGGGGGAATGGAACACGGGCAGCCCGCCAGCGGGGCCACGACCGATCCCGGGGCGACGGTGGACGCCGACGAGAAGATGTGAGCGCGGCGGCAGGGGCGGGAGGACGCCACGTTCCCCCGCCCCTGTCCCTGAACTTCAATCGTTCACAAACTCGATCAGCACGTGTTCGGCGCTGAAGCCCGGACCCATCGCGCTCAGCAGGCCGCGCCCCAGGGGCTGGTCCCGCAGCACCTCTTCCAGCACGAACAGCACGGTCACGCTGCTCATGTTGCCGTGGGCGGACAGGACGCGGCGGCTGGCGTCCAATGCCCCTTCCGGCAGGCCCAGCGCCTCCTCGTAGGCGGTGAGCACCTTGACGCCGCCGGGATGGACCACGAAGGCGCGCACGTCGTCCCGCGACCAGCCGCGCGAGGCGAGGGCCTGGGCGACGTTCTCCTGCATCATCGAGCGCACCAGGGTGGGGATATCGCGGGAGAAGCGCACCTTGAGGCCACTGTCGATCACGTCCCAGCCCATGATGTCCTCGGAGTCCTCGATCAGGGTGGAGTAGCCGCCGTGCAGGGCGAGGAGGGGCGGGGGGCCGGGCACGTCGGGCGCGGTGACGACGAGCGCCGCCCCGCCGTCCGAGAAGAGGGCCGTGCCCACGAAGTTGCTCTTGGACTCGTCGCCCTTGATGAGCGTGAGGCTGCAAAACTCGACGGCGACGTACAGGACCCGCTGATACCCCGCCCGCACGAGGTCCGCCGCCCGCGCGAGCCCCGCCGCACCGCCCGCGCACCCCAGGCCCCACACCGGCAGCCGGGCCGCGTGGCGATTCAGGCCCAGCGTCTCGATCAGGTAGGCGTCGAGGCTGGGGGCGCTGATCCCGCTCGTGTTCACGACCACGACGGCGTCGATATCGCCCGGCGCGAGTTCCGCGCGCTCCAGCGCCTCGCGGGCCAGCCGTTCACCCAGCGCGCGGGCCTCCTGCACGAAGACGGCGTTCTTCTCGCCGAAGCCCCGCTCGTGCGTGTACCACTCCAGCGGGCGCGAGAGGGAGCGGGTTTCGATCTGGGCGTTGTCGAACACGCCGAGCATCCCGGCGCGGGCCGCCATGCGGGGGAAGGCCTGCCGGGCCGCCTCGCGCACCTCGGCCTGCGGGATGCGGTGGGGCGGGTTCCCGGTGACGAGGGAACGCACGACGGGAGCAGGGAACATGCGGCATTCTCTCGTGTGCCCCGCCGCCCACCGTGGGTTCTCCCACCGTGGACCTGACGCGCTCTTCACGTTCGGGAGGGCCAAGAAAGAGTGAAGGCCGCGTTGCTCCCACGCCCTCCCCCGGCGGGTTGCACCGGCTCACTCTGATTCCAGAACAGCCGGAAAAGCACCGGCTGTTCTTTCATGGCCGCAGGCTCGGGGGCGGCCCCTCGCCTTTCTTGCAGAACACGAGGGAGGCCGACCCGCTCATCGTCCACCGCCGCCAGCCGGGATTCTCTGCCCCTCGCTCCACTCGGGTTCGTCTGCGGCCCACCACCATTTCGTACTACAGCCGCTCCAGCGTCTCCCGGGTGCGCTCGCCCCGCACGTCGCCCGTGTTGAGGGTCGAGGCGGGCTCGAACAGCACGGCCCAGACCTCCTCGGTCTCGGCGACGGGCAGATGCTCCACCCCGCGCGGGACGACCTGGAACTCGCCCTCTTGCAGCAGCACGTCCCGGTCCCGGAAGCGCAGGCGGAGGGTGCCCCGAATCACCCAGAACAGTTCGTCCTCATGCTCGTGGTGGTGCCAGACGAACTCGCCGCGCAGCCGGGCGACCTTGACCTGCTGGCCGTTGAGTTCGGCGACGATCCGGGGGTTCCAGGCGTCGTCAAAGAGGGCGAACTTCGCGGCGACGTTCACGGGCTCGGGGACGGTCAGTCCCTCCCGGCCTGCTTGCGGGTCCATTCGTCCCTCCCCACCTCGTCGAGCGCGCGGAAGTCCTCGTCTTCGAGGGTGAGGCCCGCGGCGGCCACGTTCTCCTCCAGGTGCCGCACCTTGCCCGTGCCGGGGATGGGCAGCATGACCGGGCTGCGCCGCAGCACCCAGGCGAGCGCGACCTGCGAGGGGGTGGCGTTCAGCCGCCGGGCGACCTCGCCCAGGACGCTGCCCTCGCGGGCCAGGCCCCCCGCCGCGAGCGGATACCAGGGGATAAAGCCGATGCCCTCGCGCCCGCAGTGGTCCAGCACGTCCTCCGACTTGCGGTTGACGAGGTTGTAGAGGTTCTGGACCGTGGCGACCGGGAACACCCGGCGGGCGGCCTCGATCTCCTCGACGTTCACCTCGCTCAGCCCGGCGAGGCGGATCACGCCCTCGTCCATCAGCTCGCGGATCGCGCCGAACTGCTCGTCGCGGGGCACCTTGGGGTCGATGCGGTGCAGTTGCCACAGGTCGATGCGCTCGACCCCCAGGCGGCGGCGGGAGATGTAGGCCTGCTGCTTGAGGTACTCGGGGCGGCCCACCGGAATCCACACGTTCGGGCCGGTGCGGGTCAGCCCGCCCTTGGTGGCGATCACGACGGTATCAAAGGGGTGCAGCGCCTCGCGGATGAGTTCCTCGCTGACGGCCGGGCCGTAGGAGTCGGCGGTGTCGATGAAGTTGACGCCGAGTTCCGGCAGCCTGCGCAGGGTCGCCAGCGCCTCCTGGCGGTCGGCGGGGTCGCCCCAGATCCCCTCGCCGGTGACCCGCATCGCCCCGAAGCCCAGGCGGTTCACGGTCAGCTCCCCGCCGATGCGGAAGGTGCCGCTCTGCGCGGCATTGGGCGTGGTGGTGTTCGTCATGTCCTCTCCTCCACCCGGCATTCTGAGGGGCGAGGTGTGAGGAAAGGGTGGGGAGGCAGCATCAGGACCGTGTCTCCCCCCGCCCGTCAAAAACGTTCGCCCGAACGGGGCAGGTCCCAGATGGGCCCCCGGAAGCCGAAACGTTCGAAGATCTCCCGCGCCTCCTCGGTGGTCCACTTGTGCCAGTCCTCGTCCAGGTGTCGCCCGTACCACACCCGCGCGAAGTCGTACACCCGCTGGATGGGCTGGGCATCGCCGCGGGGCAGCGCGTGGCGCTCAGACCAAGCGTCAATCTCCGGTTCGTTTCCGAAGAGCAGCATGGTCGTGCAGGTGAAGATGACGTTGTCCCATGCCCGGGCCATCGGGATGGGAAAGTGAACCCAGAGGTTCTCCCGCACGCGGTGGTCGTCCACATGAACGGTCACTGGCGGCCCTTCCGCCCCCAGGGTGGTCCGAATGGTCACGCCGTTCCCGCCCAGCAGGGCCGCCACCCCCAGGGAACACCACGCGCAGTTGCCCCACCACAGGCGGTCCCCCTGCGCGACCACGAAGGGCGTGGGGGCCGTGGAGAACGGGTGGATGACCCACACCTCAGGGACATGCGGGTGCAGGACGACGCCGTGATAGGCCTGAAGGTCCCGGAGGGCCCGGTTCATCACCTCCCGGTCCACGCCGAACTCCTCGGCGAGCCGGGCCCCCGAGGGGGCAAAGCCCCGGTCGACGAGATGGCGAAGAATGGCGTGATGAAGCCGGGCGTGGGTCGGCGCGGAGGCGATCATGTCCCACTGTGCCACAGCCCGGATGCCGCAAACGTCAGGCCCGCGTCCCCCGGGCCGAGGTCTCCCCAGCCTCTAGCCCTCTTCCTCCGGCACCTCGCAGGTCTCGCGGAAGACGAACTGCCCCATCCGCTTGCGGTGACGGCTGCTCCAGTCGATGGAGGGGCGTTTTTCCCCGGCGGGCAGGTAGCCCAGGCGGAACACGGCCATGAGTTCCAGGTCCTCCGGCACGCGCAGCAGCTCGCGGATCGCCTGCCACTGCCGGGGAATCTCCATCGGCGTGCTCACGAACTGGATGCCCATGCCCAGCGCCCCCACCGCGTTCCAGATATTCTCGACCGCCGCGCCCAGGCCGAACACGGAGTAAAAGCCGCTGAGTTCGCCCGGGCGGTACTCCGTCCTGTCGAGCAGCGCGGCCAGCAGCAGGGGGCTGCCCGCCACCAGCCGGCGGTTGTCCTCGCCGAGCTTTCTCGGCACGCCGAGCTGGCGCATGAGTTTCAGGCCCATGTCGGAAAAGACCTGGCGGGTGAAGGGCCGCAGCGGCCCCGGCAGGTGGTCGATGTGGATGCCGTCGCGCCGCTCCTCCATCTCGGCCTCCGAGAAGCGGAAGTAGCGGCGGTACCGCTCGAAGAACACGCCCGCCTCGATGAGTTCGGTCATGCTCTCGCCCGAGATGTCAGCGATCCTGGAGATCGTCGCGGGGTCCTCAATTAGCACGAAGCGCCACGGCTGGCTGTTGAAGTGGCTGGGGGCCGCCTGCGCCACCCGCATCAGGAGGTGCTGGTGCTCGCGGCTCACGGGGTCGGGGCGAAAGGGACCGTTCGTGGTGCGCCGGGCGAGCATGCCCTCGATCAGCCGAACCGGGGGCAGGCCAGCGTCGGGGCCGGGCGGGGGGACACCGGGCCGGGGGGCGGGCGGGGAGGTCATACCGACGGGCTCTGATTCCAGAACAGCCGGGAAAGCACCGGCTGTTCTTCCATCGCCGCCCGTCGGTCTGCTTTGCCACTCGCTCCGCTCGGGTTCGTCTTCGACTCACCGCAATTTCGTCTCATTGGCCCCAGGCTAGCGCGGCGGGGCGCGGCGGCTGTCCCGGCTCACCACGCGCCCCAGGCGCCCAGGCCAAACGCCGCCGCGCACGCGAGCGCCAGCCCCCAGTGGTTCGCCCGCCCCGGCCGGGTGCGCGGCATGAGCAGCAGCAGCCCCAGCGCGGGCAGCAGCGCCCAGCCCCGCGCCCCGGCCCGCAGGCTCAGGAAGGCCGCCACCCCCACCACGGCGCACACCGCGAAAAACAGCGCGTGGTGGGTGACGCGGGGAATGC
Source organism: Deinococcus aerius (assembly GCF_002897375.1). Classification (NCBI taxonomy): domain Bacteria; kingdom Thermotogati; phylum Deinococcota; class Deinococci; order Deinococcales; family Deinococcaceae; genus Deinococcus; species Deinococcus aerius. Next base: position 195,080 of record NZ_BFAG01000004.1, read on the forward strand.
CCCGCCGCCCGAGTTGCAGGCTCAGGCCCAGCGCGAGCAGCGCCGCGAGCAGCGCGGCGGCCAGCAGCAGGAGGGGGCGGTGCGGTTCCACGCCCGCCATGCTCGCACACCGCCCATCCTCCCGCCGGGACGTTCTCCCGGGCGGGGCGGCGTATCCTGCGGCCCATGCCCCGCCTGCCCGCCGCCCTCACGCTCGCCGCCCTGCTCTGCGCGGGGGCGACCGGGTGCGGCCCGAAGGAGCAGGTGGACCTGACGGCCCGGGTCCTCTTCACCGCCAACGGCAGCTACGACGCCCAGGCCGATATCCGCGACCGGATCGGCGGCGTGCTGCGGCGGGTCGCCTGGACCACCCGGCCCCCGCTGGACGCCCGCGCGGTCACCGTGCGCTTTGACGGCAACGCCCGCACCACGATCTGGGAGATGAGGATCGAGGCCCCCGGCTTCCGCGCGGCGGACCTCGCGGGTGAGGGGGCCCGGACGGTCAGGACGCCGGAGGGGGAGGCCATCCATCCGACCTCGGGCCGCCTCGCCGACGTGCTCATCCTCCCCACGCCGGGGGGCCTGCGCCTGCTCAGCCGCGGGTTCGTGGCCGAGCAGGAACCGGCGCTGTATTCCGCGTTCGAGCAGCGGTGAAGGAGAAGGGGGAGCAGAGGCACGCGCCCCCGCTCCCCCTGGCCGCGCTGCTCAGGCGAGCAGTTCGCCCTCGCCGAAGAACAGCGCCAGCTCGCGGGCCGCGCTCTCGGGCGAGTCGCTGCCGTGGGTCACGTTCTCGCCCGTCGTGGTGGCGAAGTCGGCGCGGATGGTGCCGGGCGCGGCGTTGGCCGGGTTGGTGGCCCCCATCATCGCGCGCCAGCCGGTGATGGCGTTCTCGCCCTCCAGCGCGATGGCGACGACCGGCCCGCCCGTGATGAAGTCCACGAGTTCCCCGAAAAAGGGCCGCTCGCGGTGCTCGGCGTAGTGGGTTTCCGCCACATCGCGGGGGATCAGCATCTGCTTGAGGCCCACGACGCGGTAGCCCTTGCGCTGGATGCGGGCGAGAATCTCGGGGGTCAGGCCGCGGCGCACGCCGTCGGGCTTGATCATGGCAAAGGTGCGTTCCATACCGCCCGCGAGGATAGCAGGGCCGGGGGCCCTCATAGCGGTGACCACATGACCTGAAGGGTTTCCCTTCAGGTCATGTGGGACGAGTGGAGCGAGTAACCGCAACAGACAGCGGTTGTAGTGGAGTTGAAGGGGGTGCTTTCCCCCCTTCAACGTAACGGAATACCGCTGTCAGGCGGGCCGCACCGGAATCTGAAGCTCAGTCACCTGCGCCTCCTCGTCGGCGCTGGACTGGAGATACACCTCCCGCACGGGGCCGTCGGGGGCAAACCCCTCCCGCGCCATCCAGGCGAGCAGGGCGGCGTAGGGCTCACCCAGCCGTTCATAGCTGCCCGTGTGGACGGTCGAGGCGACCCGCGCGGCGGGCAGCTCGGCGAGGTGAACCCGCCCGTCCGGGAGGCCGGACTCGGGCACGTCGCCCTCGAAGTCCCCGGCGACCTCCAGCTCGATCCGCTCCTCGCTCTGATAGCCCCCGCCGTGCCAGACGACCGCGCAGGGCTGAACGCCGCGCAGCCCGGTCACCTCGAAGGTGCGGCCGAGTTCCCCGAACAGCTCCCCCAGCGGGGCGGCGACGTGCCGGTAGTCGGGGGCGAATGTCCGGGCGGCCAGAACGGGGGAGGCCGGAAGGTCCTTGAGTTCGACCTGATACTGTTCCATACGTCGCTCCTGGCACAGCACCTCGTCGAGGCGCCGGATTTGCCCGTCGAGCGCGTCACGCTGGGCCAGCAGCTCGGCGCGGCGGCGGGCGAGGAGGGGGGTGGAGGGCAGCCCGTCCGGCACCCGCCCGATCTCGTCGAGCGTGAGGCCCAGGGCCTTGAGGGCGAGGATGCGCCTCAGGTCGGCGAGCTGCGCGGGCGCGTACAGGCGGTGCCCGCTCTCCGTCGTGAGGGCGGGCCTGAGGAGGCCGAGGTCGTCATAGTGGTGCAGCGTGCGGACGCTGACCCCGGCCATGCGGGCGAGTTCTCCGATCTTGAACATACCTTCCCCGCGCGGGGACCCTCATCCTGACGCCTCACGCCGCGTCAGGATCAAGGGGTCAACCCCGCCCCGACAGAACGAACCGGCCCCCACCTCCGCGAGGGCCGGTCCCCTGTTCGCATTTACGCCTGGACCAGTCCGCTGCGCCGCAGCAGGGCCTCGGGGTCGGGGTCGCGGCCCATGAAGTCGCGGTAGAGCTGGGCGGCCTCGGCGCTGTTGCCGCGGCTGAGGATGGTGTCCACGTACGAGCGGCCCGTCTCCCGGTTGAAGATGCCCTCGCTCGCAAAGCGGCTGAAGGCGTCGGCGTCCAGAACTTCCGCCCACTTGTAGGAGTAGTACCCGGCGCCGTACCCCACCGGGCTGGAGAACAGGTGGCCGAACTGCGCGATGCGGGCGTAGTCCCCGGGCAGCGGGTAGGGGTAGAAGCGACTCATCACCTCGTGGGCCACGCGGATGGGGTCGGCGTCCGGCGCCTCCGGGTCGAACTCGACGTGCAGCACGAGGTCCACCGTGCCGAAGGAGAGCTGGCGCATGGTGGCGTTCGCCGCGCGGTAGTTGCGGGCGGCGATCAGGCGGGCGAAGAGCTCGTCGGGCAGCCGCTCCCCCGTCTGGTAGTGCCGGGCGAAGAGGTCGAGCGCCTCCCGCTCGGTCACCCAGTTCTCCATGATCTGCGAGGGCAGCTCCACGAAGTCCCAGGCGACGCGCGTGCCGCTGAGGGACCGGACAGGCACGCGGGAGAGCGCGTGGTGCAGCAGGTGGCCGAACTCGTGGAAGACGGTCTCGACCTCCCGCAGGGAGAGCAGCGCGGGCGTATCCCCGGAGGGGGGCGTCATGTTGCCGCACATCAGGCCGAGGTGGGGCTCGACGCCCTGCTCACGCGGGCCGCCCGTGACAAACGCATTCATCCACGCCCCCGCCCGCTTGGTGTCGCGCGGGAACCAGTCGGTGTAGAAGGAGGCGACGTGCGTGCCCCCCTCGTCGAGGATGTCGTAGTAGCGGACCTCGGGGTGCCAGCCGGGGGCCTGCGCTTCACGGACGGTGATCCCGAAGACGCGGTTCACGATCTCGAAGAGGCCCGCGAGGACCCGGTTCAGCTCGAAGTAGGGGCGCAGGGCCTCCTCGTCGAAGTCGTACTTCGCCTGGCGCTGCTTCTCGGCCCAGTAGCCCACGTCCCAGCCCTCCAGCGGGGGGGCGCCGGGTCCGGCCTGCTCACGGTAGAAGGCTTCCAGCTCGGCGTTCTCGCGCTCGAAGAAGGGGCGCACGCGGGCTTCGAGGTCGCGCTCGAAGGTCAGCGCCCGCTCGCCGCCGCCCGCCATGCGGTCCTCGAGGACATAGTCGGCGAAGTCGCGGAAGCCCAGGATGCGGGCCTGCTCGCGCCGCAGCCGCAGGATCTCCAGCACCAGGGGCCGGTTGTCGCGCCCCGGCTGCACCCCCACCGAGTTCTGCGCGATCCACAGCTCGCGGCGCAGCTCGCGGTCGTCGGCGTAGGTCAGGACGGGCTCGACGACGGGCTGGTGCAGGGTGAGGCGGTGGCCCCCCGCGTGCCCGTGCGCCTGCGCGTCGAGCCGGGTGGCCTCGCGCACCCGCTGCGGAACGCCCGCGAGCCGCTCAGTGGGCACGATGAGCTCAAAAGCGGCGGTCGCGTCGAGCACGTTCTTGGCGAAGTCGTTCGTGACCTGCGCGAGGCGGGTGTTGACCTCCAGCAGCCGGGCCTTCTGGTCCTCGGGCAGGTCGGCGCCCTCGCGGCGGAACTCGTCGAGGGTGAGCTTCAAGTGCCGGGCACGCACCGGGTCGAGCGCGCGGGCGGCCTCCGTCCCCGCAAAGCCCTTGAGCGCCGCCCACAGCCCCGGGTGGAGGCTGAGCTGGGTGTAGAACTCGGTCACCTTGGGCAGGATCGCGCGCTTGGCGGCCTGCCACTCCGGGCTGGTCACCACCCCGTCGAGGTGGCCCACGATCACGCGCACCGTGTCGAGCTGCTCGGTGAGCCGGTCGAGGTCCGCCATGAAATCCGCGTAGTCCCGCTCGCCCGCCCGCGCGAGGTGTTCCAGGCGCTCCCGCGTCTGCGCCAGCAGCGCGTCCACGGCGGGTTCGGCGTGTTCGGGCCGAATCTGGTCGAAGGGAATGCGGAAGCCGACGTTGAGCAGCGGATTCTCGCTCCGGCCGTGCTGGCCTTCGTGGGGAGCCGTGGGCGCCTGGGTCATGGGGGCGAGTATAGAGAGCGCCGCCATGAGACGGGGCCGGAATGGGGCTGGGGGCTCCTGGGCCAAACGGCGGATTGCGCGGCGGGGAGGGGCTGTGCTGTGCTGCCCCATGGACGAGCCGACCCTCCCCCCGACGCCCGGCCTCACGCTCCGGCCCGCCATGCCCGCCGACCTCCCCGCCGTCGCCGCGCTGCTGACCCGGGCGCACCCCGAGTCCCCGGTCACGCCCGAGGAGCTGGAGATGCTGGACGCCCGCCGCCTCCCCGGTGAGCCGCACGTCCGCACCCTCGCCGAGCAGGAGGGGTGTCCCGTCGGTCTGGCCGAAACCGGCGTTCCCCGGATGGACAGCCACGACGGCTGGCTGGACGTGACCGTGCGGACGCTGCCGGAACTCGCCGGGGGGCAGGTGGCAGAGGTCCTCTTCGCCCACGCGGAGGGGCACGCCCTCGCGCATGGCGCCCACACCCTGGTCACCCGTGTGCGCGAGGACTGGTGGGAAAAGCCCTTCTACGAGGCGCGCGGGTACGCCGAGCACGACCGGATGTGGATCAGCACCCTCGACCTGCGGACGCTGGACTTCGCGCGTTTCGCCGGGCTGGAGGAGCGGGTCAGGGAGGCGGGTGTGCGAATCGCCCCCTTGAGCGATCTCGTGAGGAACTTCGACGAGGCCGCGCAGCGCCGCCTCTACGCCCTGGTCGCCGCCCTGCTGCGGGACGTGCCGACGACCACGCCCATAGAAGTGTGGCCCTTTGAAACGTGGCAACTGCGGGTGGCGGGGCGCATCCACCCCGAGGGCCTGTTCCTCGCCGTGGCCCCGGACGGCGAGTGGGTGGGGTTAAGCGAGCTGTACCTCCCCATTCCCGCGCGCCCCGGCACCCTGCACAACGGGCTGACGGGCGTGCTCCCGGCCTGGCGCGGACGGGGAATCGCCCTCGCCCTCAAGGTGGCCGCCGCGCGGGCCGGGCTCGCCCGGGGGTTCACCCACTCCCGGACCAGCAACCACTCCATCAACCACCCCATGCTCGCCGTCAACGAACGGCTGGGGTTCGTGCGGGAGGCGGCGCTGGTGACGCTGAGGCGGACGGTGAGTCGTCAGTAGGGAGGGGGGAATAGAAAAGGCGCGCGCTTCAGCCTGTCCTTTCCCACTCCCCACTAACCACTCCCCACTGCCCTCTCCAGCAGCATCGCGTCGCCCAGCGAGTAGAAGCGGTAGCCCCCCGCGAGCGCGGCGTCGTACGCGGCCCGGATGCGCGCCTCGCCCGCGAAGGCGGCGACGAGGAGCATCAGCGTCGAGCCGGGCAGGTGCAGGTTGGTGATGAGCAGGTCGGGCACCCGCACGGGCGTCCCCGGCGTGATGAAGATGCGGGTGTCGCCCTCGCCGGGGCGCACCGTGCCGTCCTCGTTCGCGCTGCTCTCCAGGGCGCGGACGGTCGTGGTCCCGACCGCCACGACGCGGCGCCCCTCCGCCTTCGCCTGGTTGATCGCCCCTGCCGTGCCTTCGCTGATCGCGTACCGCTCGGCGTGCATCACGTGCTCGGCCACGCTGCCGGTGATGGGGCGGAAGGTGCCCGCGCCGACGTGCAACGTGATCGCGTGCCGCTCCACCCCCGCCTCGTCCAGCCGGGCGAGGAGTTCGGGGGTGAAGTGCAGCCCGGCGGTCGGCGCGGCCACACTCCCGGGTTCGCGGGCATACACCGTCTGATACCGCTCGCGCCACGTCTCGTCGCTGTCCCCGGCGTGGATGTACGGCGGGAGCGGGAGCCGCCCGATCTCGTCGAGGTGCGGCCTGATGTCATGGTCGAAGCGCAGCAGGCGGGCCCCGTCGGGCAAGGCGCCGACGACCTCCGCCCGGTGCTGTGTTCCCCCGGGCTGGCCCAACCACAACTCCTTCCCGGCGCGTTTGGCGGGCTTGAGGTAGGCAGACCAGACGTTTGCCTCCTCCTCCCGCAGCAGGAGGACTTCGACCTGGCCGCCGCCCTGGCCGTTCACCACGGGCTTGCGCGCCATCACCCGGGCGGGAATGACGCGGCTCTCGTTGAAGATGAGCACATCCCCGGGCCGCAGCAGGTCCGGCAACTCCCGGAAAATGCGGTGCTCAATCCGCTCGCCCACCACCATCAACCGGGAGGAGTCGCGCGGTTCGGCGCCCGTCTGCGCGATCCTCTCCGGGGGCAGGTCGAAGGCGAGGCGGGCGAGGACGGCGTCTGCGTCGGGTCTGACGGTCTCAGCCACGTCGCTCACCGCTTAGGGCTTCTCCCGCTCGACCTTCTGCCGGGCGGGCATCAGGGCGTCCTGAATATCCGGCAGGTGCGTGAAGCGGTCGGCGGCGTCCACGAGCCTCTGCGCGGTGTGCTCGCGGAAGGCGATGACCTCCACCCGCTTGCCGCGCTCCTGCAATACCTCGACGATGTCGGTGAAGTCGCCGTCGCCGCTCCCCAGCACCACGATGTCGAGGTGGTCCATCAGGCGCACCATGTCGGCCACGATGCCCATATCCCAGTTGCCCTCGTAGATGTGCTTGCCGCCCTCGGCGACGTGGCTCAGGACCAGATTCATCCGCCGCACCTTGTACCCCAGCGCCGAGAGCTTGTAGATGAAGGGCCGCGCCGTCGCCTCGTTCTCGCGCTCGACCGTGTAGGAGATCGCGTGGACGAGTTCGCGCCCCTCGGTGGCGACCTTCAGGATCGTCTCGAAATTGACGGTGCGCTCCAGCAGGTCGCGGGCCGAGTGGTAGAGGTTCTGGGTGTCGATGAAAACGCCCACGCGGGGGCGGGAAACCACGTACTGCATTGGGTGTTCTCCTGTTGGGTGGGGCTGGAAAAGAGGGGCCGTTGAAAAAGGGCCTCGCCGGGGGCGGGCGCAGGCAGCATAGAGCATTCGGCGAATTGAGGGCAGCCTCCGGTGACGCCTACCCTGCCCGTGTGTCCTGTGTCCTACGCGCTTACGGCTCCGAATTTGACGTTGACCGCTACTTGGCGCAGGTGGAGCTGACAGAGCTGCTCATCATCGTCCGGCGTAAAGGTCTGCGGCGGTATGAACGGCAGGAAAACCCTGACACGATTTCCGGGTTCAATCTCACCGTCAGCGAGGCCGAGTTCACGGACCTCGACGGGCAGCAGGCCGACGCCCTGGCCTTTCTGAAGAAATACGAGCGCGAGTTGGAACTGCTCGCCGCCTTTCCGGGTGTGCAGGATGTTGTTCTCGATTTCGGAATCGAGGATCGGGACGTGGCCGCACAGGCGGACTACTTCTCACCCGAACTGCTGGGAAGGATGGGACGGCTCAACATCGGTTTGGTCGTGTCCCGCTATCCACGGGATGAGCCACCGACCGAGACTGGAGACTTAATCCCCTCCGAAGACCGAGACAGGTCACCCTGAGCCGTAGACGAAGGGTCTCCACACGGCGCGGCGTGCGGATGCTTCACTCCGTTCGGCATGGCAACGGGGGCCTGACCCCTTCCCCACTAACCAACCCCCTCCCCCTCCTTCCCTGGCGCGGGTAGCCTGTGGGCATGACGAGTGAAGCCCCGGCCTCGGCCCTCCAGTCGGCCCGCCAAGCCTATGAAGCCTTCCGGGCGCGCGGCCTGAAGCTCAACATGCAGCGGGGGCAGCCCTCCGACGCGGACTTCGACCTCTCCAACGGGTTGATCGGCGTGCTGGGCGAGAACGACGTGAGGATGGACGGCCAGGACCTGCGGAACTACCCGGGCGGCGTAACGGGCCTGCCCTCGGCGCGGGCGATGTTCGCCCATTACCTCGACGTGAAGGCCGAGAACATGCTCGTGTGGAACAACTCCAGCCTGGAACTTCAGGGGCTGGTGCTGACCTTCGCCCTGCTCCACGGGGTTCGGGGCAGCAGCGGCCCCTGGATTACCCAGTCGCCCAAGATCATCGTGACGGTGCCCGGCTACGACCGCCACTTCCTGCTGCTGCAAACGCTGGGCTTCGAGCTGCTGACCGTGGACATGCAGCCCGACGGGCCGGACGTGGACGCCATCGAGCGCCTGGCGGGGACCGACCCCTCGGTAAAGGGGGTGTTGTTCGTGCCCACCTACTCCAACCCAGGCGGCGAGTCGATCAGCGCGGACAAGGCGCGGCGGCTGGCGGGGCTCCAGGCGGCAGCCCCCGACTTCACCATCTTTGCGGACGACGCCTACCGGGCGCACCACCTGTATGAGGAGGACCGCGACGAGCCGGTGAACTTCGTGGTGCTGTCGCGGGACGCGGGCTCCCCCGACCGGGCCTTCGTGTTCGCCTCGACCTCCAAGATCACCTTCGCGGGGGCGGGGCTGGGCTTCGTGGCGAGCAGCGAGGACAACATCAAGTGGCTCTCGAAGTACCTCAACGCCCAGAGCATCGGGCCGAACAAGCTGGAGCAGGCGCGGCACGTCCGCTTTCTGGAGAACTACCCGGGCGGCCTGGAGGGGCTGATGAGCGCGCACGCGGCCCTGATCGCCCCCAAGTTCCGCGCGGTGGACGAGGTGCTGCGCGCCGAGCTGGGGGGCAACGGCGAGTACGCGACGTGGACCTCGCCGAGGGGCGGGTACTTCATCAGCCTGGACACGGCCGAGCCGGTGGCGGCGCGGGTGGTGGAACTCGCCGAGGAGGCCGGGGTGAGCCTCACGCCCGCCGGGGCGACCTACCCGGCGGGGCAGGACCGGGCGGGGCGCAACATCCGCCTGGCGCCAACGCGCCCGCCGCTGGAGGAGGTGCGCCTCGCCATGCAGGTCGTCGCGGCGTGCGTCCGGCTGGCGACCGAGGAGTACCGGCAGGGACGGGGGCGCTGAGGCCGGGCCATCCCCGCGTGGCCTCCCCGCGGCTGGCCCTGTCCCCCGCGCCCGGACGCGTGCCAGCTTGACCTCCCGTCCCCGCTGCGCCGAGGATAGCCCCATGCCCACCCGCTACGCAGGCTCGCCGGAGGAACGCGCGGCGCTCGACGCCTACATCAAGCTGTGGCGGGCGGCCCATGCGGTCGAGGTGGCGGCCAACCGGCACCTGGCGGACCACGGGCTCACGGTCAGCCAGTTCGGCGTGATCGAGGCGCTCTACCACCTGGGGCCGCTCAGCCAGCGCCAGCTCGCCGACAAGATTCTGCGCTCCAGCGGCAACCTCACGATGGTGATCGACAACCTGGAGCGGGACGGCCTGGTGCGCCGCGAGCGCAACCCGCAGGACCGCCGGGTGATGAACGTCTTTCTCACCCCGGAGGGGGAGGCCCTCGTCACGCGCGTGCTCCCCGACCACGTGCGCGGTATCCGGGACGTGTTCGGCGGGCTGACGCCGCAGGAGCTGGGCCAGCTCGCCGCCCTGACGCGCAAGCTGGGGCGCGGTCTGGGCGGGGTGGACGAGGAGATGACGGCATCAGGGGGCAGGCGGGGCGGCGCCTGAGCACCCGCTGGCGCAGTCCGGCAGGATGCCCCCACCCCGCGTGAAGCCGGGCTTTTTGCGGGAAGGACCCGGATCAGCCGGGCCGCCGCGAACGCCCCCGAATCCAGGTGGCCCGGGTCACAGCGAATCGTTCAACGTTAAGCTATCATAGCCGCATGACTCCCTTCTCCCCCATTCCCGGCACCACGCCCGTCCAGGGGCTGCATCACGTCACCGTCATGGCGAGTGACCCGCAGCGCAACATCGACTTCTACTCGCAGGTGCTGGGGCAGCGGCTCGTCAAGGTGACCGTCAACTTCGACGACCCCGGCACGTACCACTTCTACTACGGCGACCTCACCGGGCAGCCGGGCACGATCATGACCCACTTTCCCTGGCCGGGCGCGAAGCGGGGCGTGCGCGGCAATGGCGAGGTCGTGGCGACGGCCTACAGCGTCCCCCGCGCGAGCGAGGGCTACTGGCGGGCGCGGCTGACGGAGCAGGGCCTCACCCCCCGGGCGGGCGAGCGGTTCGGCGAGCGGGTGCTGACGGTGGAGGACCCGGACGGGACCTGGGTGGAACTCGTCTTCGATGACGGCCAGCCCGTGCAGCCCTGGCCCGCCAGCCCCGTGCCCGCCGAACACGAGCTGCGCGGCTTCCACTCGGTCACCGCCTGGGTGCGCCAGACGGGGCCGGTGCGCGACCTGCTGGTGGGGCGGCTGGGCTTCACCGAGGTCGGCAGTGAGCCGGACGCCGAGGGCACGCGCACCCGCTTCCGGGGCAGCGGCGAGGGCGTGGGCCTGTTCGTCGACGTGGTCGAGCGGCCGGGCCAGCCGCGCGGATCGTTCGGGGCGGGGAGCATCCACCACGTCGCCCTGCGGACCCGCGACGACGCCGAGCAGGAGGCGTACCTGACCGGGCTGGCCGAGGCGGGCTACCAGCCCACGCCCGTGCAGGATCGGCAATACTTCCACTCCATCTACTTCCGCGAGCCGAACGGCGTCCTGTTCGAGATCGCCACCGACGCCCCCGGCTTCCCGGACGACGAGCCGGTGGAGGAACTCGGCCAGCACCTCAAACTTCCCGCGTGGTACGAGCCCCAGCGCGCGGCCATTGAGGCGCACGTGCCGAGGATCGTGAACCGCGAGTACGGGGTGAGCATCGGCAGTCGGGAGCTGGACGGGGGCCGGAACCCGCAGGCCGCCCCCGAAGTCCCCGGCCTCCAGGTCCACACCGCTGGCCGTCCCCTCGGCGAGGCGCGGGTGGCGATGGTCCTGCTTCACGGGCGGGGCGGCACGGCGCGGGACATCCTCTCGCTGGCGGACGAGTTGAACCTCAGCGCCTTCGCGTACCTGGCCCCGCAGGCGGAGGGGAACTCGTGGTATCCCCTCTCCTTTCTGGCGCCCGTCGAGCGCAACCAGCCGCACCTGGACCGGGCCCTCGCCACGGTGGACGCCGTGCTGAACGAGCTGGAGGCCCGGGGCATCCCGGCGCGGAACGTGGTGCTGGGCGGCTTCTCGCAGGGGGCGTGCCTCGCGCTGGAGTACGCCAGCCGCACGGGGAGGAGGCTGGGCGGCGTGGCGGCGCTGAGCGGCGGGCTCATCACCCTCGACCGGGCGGGCGACCTGGGCGGCCTCCCCGTCTTCATGGGTGTGGCCCCCGACGACGCGCACATCCCCCTGACTCGCTTTCGGGAGAGCGCCGCACATCTGCGCTCGCGGGGTGCCCAGGTGGACGACCGGGTGTACCCGGGCCTGGGCCACACCATCAACGGGGACGAGCTGGACGCGGTGCGCCGGATGATGCAGGCGGTGGCGGGGCAGCTCTGAGGGGAGGGCCTACTTCAACAACGCCGCCACCGGCACGACCTCCGCGTTCGGCCCCTCGAAGCCCGGGGTGTAGGCGCGGACGATGAACACGGCGCGGTTGCCCCGCACGTACACGCGCTCCAGGGCGTAACGGGCGGCGCACTCCCGCCCGGCGGGCAGAACACGGTCGCTCTGGACGGTCTGCCCGTTGACCGTCAGGGTGAACCCGGCGGGTCCTTCCCCACGCGGGAGCAATTCGGAAAAGCGGCAGCCCGAGGGCAGGCGCCGCACACTCAGGCGCACCGGGACGGGCCGCGTCCACAGGCGCACGGGCGCGACGAGGGTGCTGCCCGCGGGCGTGCCCTCGGTCCAGACGGGCGCATGGGTAGGGACCGGCTGGGCGAAGACGGGCCGCGCCGCGCGCCCGGAGGCCAGGCCCAGCGGGGCGAGGCGGGAGCGCTCACGGGCCAGCAGGGCGCTCACCACGGCGGGGACGGGCCGCGTCCCGGACTGGGCGGAGGCCCGGAGCAGCGTGCGGCCCGTCCGGGTGTCGAGGGCCTGCGCGGCGGCGTAGCTGAAGCCGCTGCCGTCCAGCACGCCCGCCGTCAGCACCAGCGCCCGGGTGCCGTCCGCCGAAAAGGTCACCTGCCGCACGTCCAGGCGGTTTCCGGCCAGGGCCGCCGAGGCGAGGGCCAGCAGGGTCAGCGCGGTCGTCCGCAGGGCACGCATAGGGGAACCTCCCCACCCAGCTTAGCCGTTCGGGAGGTTCGGGACGCTGGCCTCCCCTCTCAACGCTGGCTCAGAAGCGGACGCTCGCCAGCACGCGGCTGAACAGGGCGTTGCTGGTCTTGTAGCGTTCGGGCGTGTCGGTGATCTGGAAGGAGTAGAGGTTCTTTGCCCCGTTGCCGAACCAGACCCGCAGGCGCAGGTTGCCCTTGGGGTGAGACAGCCCGTACTCGCGCTCGACGCCGCGGACGCCGCCGTAGCTGACGTTGCGGCCCCGGTAGAGCTTGAGCTTGGCCCCGGATTGCTGAACACCCGCCTCGAAGTTGCGGAACTCCTGCTTGAGTTCCGTGTTCTTGCCGTTCTTGGGCGCGTACAGCAGCCGGATCATGCTGGCGGGCGGCGTCTTGCTGGAAACCACGGTTACCCCGGCCAAGCCATCCCCCAGGTCCATAATCAGCCAGTCCTTGGGAAGGCTGACCGTGAAGGGCAGCTTGAGGTTCTTGAAGGGCACGAGGGTCTGTGCCCCCGCGCCGCCCAGCAGCAGGGCAGCGGCGAGCGCAACGGGCAGGGAGAGCTTCATGGGGGCACCGTACCGCACGTGCATGAGGGGCGTCAGCGGGCGACCACCGCGAAATACACCCGCCCAGCGCCCGCGGCCTCAAGCGCGTCCCGGCAGGCCGCGAGCGTGCTTCCCGTCGTCAGCACGTCGTCGAGGAGCAGGACCGGGCCGGGCGGGAGAAGCCGGGCGTCGGCCCCAAACGCCCCCGCCAGGTTCGCGGTCCGCTCGTGCGCGTGCAGCCGGGCCTGCTGGGCGGTGGCGCGGGTGCGGCGCAGGGCCGGGACGCTCGGCACCCCCAGGGCGGCGGTGACCGCCCCGGCCAGGAGCGCGGACTGGTTGAAGCCCCGCTCGCGCTCGCGCCCGGGGTGGAGCGGCACGGCCACGACCGAGGCGACGTTCCAGGCGGCGGGCACCCCGTCCGCCAGCGCCTCCCCCAGCGCCCCCGCCAGGTCGCGCGCGCCGCCGAACTTCAGCGCGCGGACGGCCCGACGGGTCACGCCGCGGTACGCGCCCAGGGTGACGAGGTGCCCCTCCGGGCGGGGCCACAGGGGCGAGTGGGCCTCGACCCGGGGGCGCAGGGCCGCGCGGCACTCCGGGCACAGGCCCGCCGAGCGCCCCAGTTGCCCGTCGCAGCCGGGGCAGCGGCGGGGGAGGAGTGCCCGCAACACCCCCTGAAGGGCGCCCGGGTCAGGCATGTCCGGCCCCGGCGAGTTCGTCCACGAAGAGGGGCGGGGTGGTGGCCTCCACCCGCTGCCACACCCGGCCCAGGGCGTCGGGGTCGAGCAGGGGCGCGGCGAGCGAGAGGCAGGTGAGGTGGTGGGCGCACACCAGGCGCACGCCCAGGTCGCCCAGGCGCTCGCGCTCGGTGGGGGTCAGGAGGGCCGCGAAGGCGTCCGGGTCCCCCAGCGCCGGGTGCCCGCCCTGGCGGATCGCGGCGCGCAGGAAGGCGGCGACCTCGGCGGGGTTGAGCCAGAAGCCGAACATCAGCTCGTCGGAGAGCCCCTCCAGCCGCCCCATGCCCCCGCGGTCCAGCCCCTCGCGGACCAGGCGGCGCGCCAGGGCCTGACGCTCCAGCCGCAGCGCCGCATACCCCGGCAGGCTGAGCTGCTCGCCGCGCGGCGTCACCCGGCCGCCCACTGCCGCGCGCAGGCGGTAAGCCAGCACGTAACCCTGGAATTCCAGCAGCATCTCCCTGAGGCCGTCATGGGTCACCGGGCCATTGTAGGGAGGCCCCCTCCGGCGCAACCGTGAGGCCGTGGGGGAACGGCGGCGGGGCCCTCCTCGTACCCTTTCCCGGGGGACCCCCGAAAAGCCAGCGGGACAAAGGCCACCCGGCGGAACCTTACGCTGACGGGGCAAGGACAGTCTGGAGACCCCGGAACGGCTGGTGGGCCGCGCCGCTGGGGTCTGGATCAAGGGAGTGAACAGGAAATGCAGCTTCTCAGGCGTGGGCACAAGTTCGAGTACCGGGACCACCGGGGCGTGGATCAGCAGGGCGTGGTCGACGTGTGGGTCAGCCAGGCCGGGGACCGGGCCGTCCTCGTGCTGCGCGGCCTGCCCGACCCCGAGGCGCAGGCCCAGGCCGACAAGGCGCTGCTGACCCTCACGCACACCTGCCTGCCCTACCTGCTGCGCCCCGACGCGCGGCTGGGGGTCCTCGTGCTGCGCCCGGGCGGGGACGAGGAGGCCAAGGCCCGGGCCCTCGTCCTGCCGCTGAGCGCCTGAGCCCCGGCTACTCCAGCACGTAGCGCACGCCCTCCTCGAAGGTCACCCGGCCCACCTCCGCGCGCCCCAGGACCACGTTGCGCTTCCAGGGCATCCAGTCCGTCTGCCCGGTCGATGAACGCAGGAAGCCGTGGAGGCCGACCTCCACCGTTCGCACGTCGCCCGCGAGCCAGGCGGCGAGAATGGCGCGCAGCGCCTCCGGGTCGCGCAAGGGGCCGGTCAGGCGGGCGGAGGGCACCGGGCCGCCGGGGTCGTCGTGGCGGGCGTACAGGTCCACCGTGAAGCCCTCGGCGGGGCGCAGCACGGCCAGCGCCGCCTCGCGCGGCAGGGCCTGGGCAAAGGTCACGTGCAGGTCGAGGTCGAAGCCGCGCACGCCCTTGTCGGTGCGGGCCGAGGTGGGACGGGTTTCCATGGGGGAAGGGTAGCAGCGGGGACAGGTCAGGCGGCAAACTTGACTTTTCCACTCGGATTAAACCAGGATTGGGCCGTGAAGCTCTCCCTCCTCCTGCTGACCGCCGCCCTGACGGGCATGGCCGGGGCCGCCCCGCTGGACGGCGTGAAGACCTATCTGGGCGGCAAACTCGCGGTTCAGGCCGCCGGAACCGCGCAACTGACCCGGGCGGCGGACCGGTATTACGCCCTGGCGAAAGCCGCGGGCTTCGACTACCGCAAGCTGGCGAAGAATGCCCAGACCCGCGCCGTGCTGCAAGAGGCCCGCGCCGGGTGGTCCAAGGCCAGCCCCGCCTACGAGGAGATCGAGGGCATCGTGGCGGGGGTGGACGCCCTGAGCCGCTTCGACCTGATCCTCGACGCGGGCACGAGTGCCGCCGAGGGCGGGGAGGCCGTGGTGCCCTTCGACCTGAAGTTGCCGAATGGCCGGGTGCTGCCCAAGCCCGGCAACCTCTTCGGGGTGAACGAGGCGGCGCTGTGGGGCACGGTGAAGGCCTTCGGGAGCGGGGTGCCCTTCGACGTAAACGGCAACGGGAGGATCGACTTCGGGGACGGGCTGCCCGACGCCAACGTGCTGAAGGCCGCCGCCGCCGAACTCAACCGCCAGACGCTCGCGCTGCGCCGGGCCGCGGGGGCCTGGACGCCCACCCGGGCGGACGTATTCGGCGCGCTGGCGGGGAACGTGCCCACGGTGGGGCCGGTGTTCTTCGAGAACTGGAAGACCAGCCGCTTCGTGCTGGGGGGCCGGAGCCGCCGCACCGACTTCGTGGTGATCTCGCGCCTCTCGGACCTGGGCGGCAACGTGCGCTCCTGGCAGGCGATGTACGCGGGCCTGAGCCCCGACGTGCGGGCGAGGAGCGCCCCGCTGGACGCCCAGATCCGGGCGGGCCTGGGGGACCTGGCCGCCTTTGTGGGCCGCCTGGAGGCGCAGGAACGCCGGCGCAGGTTCACCCCCGAGCAGGCCGAGACCCTCCAGGCCGAGGCGCAGAACCGCGCGACGGCGATCACCGGGCGCCTCACCCAGGCGGCGGCGCTGCTGGGCGTGCGGGTCGGGGAATGAGGATGAGGCGCGTCCTGGCGCTGCTGCTGGCCCTGGCCGGCCCGGCCCTCGCCGCCGACCTCGCCACCCCGGCCGAGACGCTGCGCGCCCGGCTCGCCGACGCGCAGCTCGAGGTGACCTTTGACCCCGCCCGCTCCGCCGCGCTGGTGCGGGAGGCGGGGCGGGCCGCCGGGGCCCTCCTCCCGTCCCTGCGCGAGGTGCAGCCGCGGGCGGCGGGCGCGGTGCAGGAGGCCCTGGGGGACGCCCTCCGGGCGGCGAGGGCCGGGGACGAGGCGGCCCTCGCCGCGGCCCGTGCCCGGGCCTGGACGGCGGTGCTGAAGGGCACCTACGCCGGGCTGGAACGCAGTCTTCAGGCCGGGGACGCCGCGGCGGCGCGGGGCTGGCTCGCCGCCCGCGAGTTCCGCACCGCGAGTTCGTTCACCCGCCTGAGCGCGGACGCGACCGGGGCCGTCGAGGCGCTGGCGGCGGGCCAGTTGACGCCCCGGGCCGCCCTGGAGGCGGTGCGCGCCGACGTGCTGGACGGCTACCAGGCCCGGCTGAGCGGGGCGCTGCGCGACCTGGGGACGGCCCGGGCGCGGGGCTGGCGCACCCGGAGCGCCGAGCAGGCCGCCCTCGCCCGCGGCTATTTCGCCCTGCTGGCCCCCGCCTACCGGGAGCAGCGCGGGGGGGCGCGGCTGGCCCGCATCGAGGCTGACCTCGCCGCGCTCCCCGCCTCACTCGCCCGGGTGCAGGCTGACCTGGAGGGCTTCCGCGCCGCGCCCCTCTCCGCCGCCGAGGTGCGGGCGCGGGCTGGGCAGGTCACCCGTTTCCTGGCCCTCGTGCCGGTGGAGTACGGGCGGGGCGTGAAGCTCAGCGGCGGCGAGCCCGTCGTGACGAGCGACCTGGAGGTCAGCGAGGCCAGGACCTTCCTGAGCGGCGCGGGCGCGGCCCTCGCCGACCTCGCGCCGCTGCTGCCGGGGAGCGTGGACGCCGCGGGGCTGCGGGCGGGCCTCGCCGGGCTGGAGGCGGGCCTGAACCGGGCGGCGGCGCACCGGGACGCCCCCGCACCCGGCCAGATCGAGGCGGACGTGAACGCGCTGCTGGCAAAGGTCAGGGCCGCGTTCCCCGCCCCCTGGCTGGCCCACGACGCGAATGCCGACCTGAGCGTGATCCGCCAGCAGCTCGACGCGGTGGTCACGGCGGCCGAGGCGGGCGACTGGCGGACGGCGGAGACCGCGCGCCTGGACGCCTACGCGACCCTGGAGAGCGGCGCGGAGGCGCGCATCGCGGTGTTCGCCCCCGACCTCAAGCTGCGGCTGGAGAACCTCTTCTGGAACGGGCAGGGGCCGGACGGCCTGGCCCGGCTGATCCACGCCCGGGCGGACGCGGCCCGCTTCCGCGAGGCGCGCTCGGCGCTCGACGTGGCGCTCAAGGAGACGGCCGACAGGCTGGGCACCGAGGTCGCGCCCGCCGCCGCGGCGACGAACGCGGGCGTCATCGTGTTCCGCGAGGGCCTGGAGGCCGTGCTGATCCTCGCCGCGCTGATGGGCAGCCTGCGCCGGGCCGAGGTGCGTCACCTGCGCCGCCCGATGTGGCTGGGCGCCCTCGGGGCGCTGCTGGCGACGGCGGGGACGTGGTTCGTGCTGAGCGGCGCCCTGGGCCTCTTTGCCCGCTACGGCGAGAAGCTGGAGGCAGTCGTCAGCGTGGTCGCCATCGGGGTGCTGCTGCTCATCATGAACTGGTTCTTCCACCAGGTGTACTGGACGGACCGCATGGCCGCCTTCCAGAAGCACAAGCACGGCCTGACCCGCGGCGGGGGTGCGGCACTCGCCCAGTGGATCGGCCTCGTCGTGCTGGGCTTTACCTCGATCTACCGCGAGGGCTTCGAGACGGTGCTGTTCCTGCAATCGCTGGTCTTGCAGTCGGGGGCGGGTCCCGTCCTGACCGGCACCGGCCTGGGCACCCTGAGCGTGCTGGGCGTGGGCCTGCTGGTGTTCGCCCTGCAAGCCCGCTTGCCCATGAAAAAGCTCCTCGTCTGGACCGGCATGATGATCTGCGCCGTGCTGGCCGTGATGGTGGGCAACACCGTCCACGTGCTGCAACTCGTGGGCTGGTTCCCGGTCCACCCCCTGGGCCTGGAGTTCCCCTCGTGGGTCAGCCTGTGGCTGGGCATCTACCCCACCTGGGAGGGGCTGGCCGCGCAGGTCGTGTCCGCCCTGGCCGTGGTGGGCAGCTACTTCGCCGCCGAGGGCCTGAAAAACCGCAGGCTGGAGGCCCGGCGCCGAGGGGGCCGCCACCCGGGGGGCGGGGCCGCACCGACGACGCCTTCCTGAAGGTCCATCTGTTTGGAGGAGCCGGGCCGGGGAGTCCGGCTCTTGTCTTATGCACTCTTCCCTACCGCCCCAGCCCCTCGCTGAAGGCGATCCCGTCCGCCCACTCCGGGTGGTCGATGAGGGGGTTGCGGTTCCCCTGCCGCCCGAAGATGGCCGCGTTGCGGTGCCGCTCCCACTCGGCGGGCGGCTCGGCTGTGTGCCACGCGAGCAGGGTCGCCAGGTGGCGCTCCCCGTACTGGCGCACCACGCCGGGATACCGCAGCAGGAAGTACAAGGTGGCGCGGGCGGCGGCCCCCTTGCCGTGTGCGGGCTCGAACTCGCCGGGGTCGCGCCGCCCGCAGTCGCTCCTGACCGCCTCGCCGTAGTCGGGGAAGTCGAAGTAGGGGGTGTTGCCCCGGAAGGAGTTGCAGCCCGGCTCGCAGGCGAAGAGGTGGTGCAGGTCGCCGCGCATGGGCTCGCGCTTGCCGAACCACGACTGGGGAACGACGTGCTCGCAGTTGTACGGCAGCGCCTCCTCCAGCGCGTCCACGCTCAGCCCCTCGCGGGCGGCGAGGGTCGTGCGGCGTTCCTGCGCGGCGCGGTCGGCGGCGATCAGCTCCCCCGGCGTGTGCTCGCGCGCCGAGTAGAGGCTGCGGAGTTTTCCGTCCGGCCAGAGGTCCACCCAGGGGTAGAGTTCGTCGGCGGGGTCGTAGGTGGGGGTGCGGGTATGCGTCCGGGTGACGAGGTCCGAGAGGGCCAGGAAGCGGGCCTGGGGCGTGCCCCCCTCCGGCACCCCCGCGTAGTAGGCCGCCACGTGTCCGGCGTCCTCGGGGTCCAGGTAGGGGCGGGCGGGTGGTGGGCTGGGCTGTCCTCCCTCCTCCCCCCCCACGCGCAGGCGCAGGGTGACGGGCAGGGTCGCCACGCCGTCCGGCCCCACGGTGATGGCGCCCAGGTCGAGGACGCGCCCCACCTCCGCCCCGCCCCGCACCTCGGAAGGACCGGGCAGCGGCGGGCGCTGGGCGGCGAGGACCTCCGCGACAATCGCGTTTCCGGCGGCGTCCGGGCGGGCGCGCAGGTCCTCCACGATGCGGCTGACACGCACGCCCTCGTTGGCGATCCAGTCGATCAACGTGTCCGAGTCGCCGGGTTGCAGGGGCTGGCCGTCGCGGCGCAGGGGACGGCCCTGGGCGTCGGTGCGGGGCACGCCGCTGTGGTGCAGGGCCACGACCTCCCAGGAGTCGCTGAAGACGGGGCTGCCGCTCGACCCCGGCGCCGTGTCCGTCTCGTAGTGCAGGAAGTCGGGCAGGAGGTCCACCAGCCGGTTCTCGCGCAGCGCGATCTGCTTGGGCTCGCCCGAGGGGTGCTGGACGATGCTCAGCGCCTCGCCGACGAGCACCTTCCCCGTCGTCCCGAAGAGGGGCAGCCAGCCGAAGGCGGAGGTGTCCCCCTTCACCGCGACGAGCGAGTAATCCAGCGTCTCCGAGGTCAGGAAGAGGGTGTCCGGGTCGAGGTCCAGGGTCACCCGGTCCCGCAGGGTGCCGTCCGGCTTCAACTCGTAGTTGAACTCGATGACCGAGGTGCGGGCCGCCGCCGCGTCCTCCAGCACGTGGTGGTTGGTGAGGATCGCGTGGGGGCCACACAGCCAGCCCGTCCCAAAGCCCACCGTGCGGCCCTGGGCATCTTTGAGCACGACCCGCCCCACCGAACGCGCCGCCGCCCGCGCGAGGTCGAGGTACGCCACCCCCACCAGATCGTTCGCGCCGATGATGCGTTCCAGCGGCAGCCGGGCATCGTCGGGCAACCGGGCGGCGACCGTCAGCGCGTCCTCGTGGCCCTCGGCGACGGCGCGGGCGTCGGGCAGGGGCACCCCCAGGCGGGTCAGGCGGGCCTCGACCCGGAACCGCGAGTCGGCGGCGAGGGGGCCGCCCACGGTCAGGTGCTGCATCGTCACGGCCCGCTCGGGGTCACGGCGGGTGAAGCGGGCCTGCGTCTGCTCCAGCACCTCAGGCGGAATGTCCATAGGTCAGGCTAGCGGGTGGGCGGTGAGGAGGGTGGGGCGGACCTCCGGGCGCAGCTTCAGGCACCCCCACCCAGGAGGGGGACGCCGTTGTACCGCCAGGGCGTAGGGGGCTCAGTCTCTCCGCCCTGCACGACGAGTTGCCACTTGTTCTCGCCCAGGTATTTCTGGGTCAGGGTGACGGTGTTCCACCCCCGGCGCAGGAACACGTTGATGGACGATCCCTGTGCCCAGTCGGCGGACGAGGCGTTCCACGGCCAGAACTTTCCCGTGCAGGACTTCTGGCCGCTGACGCGCACATCCCGGTCCGCGTAGACGAGGACGACCTTGGTGTCGCCCTGCTCGCGCAGCAGCAAGGGGGCCGGAACGGCCGGAGACGTTTGGGGACCCAACGATTGGGCCGCGCCGGTCAGCAGCAGGAAGCTGTCCAGCCGGTACATCCGGGCCTGTGCATCCGAGAGGGTAACGGTCTGGAGCGCGCACGCCCGTTCCTCCCCGCCGGCCGGAGTGGGCAGCAGCCACGGCAACGGCTCCGCAAGGGAGGAGGGGCTGGCCTGGATCGAGACGCCGAAGGTCCCGTCCGCCCGCACGGTCCCCACAGGGGTCTGCTCGAACCGAATCTGGGCCGTCTGGCCTGCTGTCCAGTTCTGGGCCATGCCCGACAGCACCAGGGTTTCCCCCAGGGCGCTCTCGCGCAGGGGCGGCAGCGCCCCGGGCGGAACCACGACGTGCCCGCAGGCGGCGAGGGCCAGGGGGAGCAGCAGCGCGAGACGTTTCACCCCTCCAGAGTACGGGACCAGATGCAGCGCTGAGGACGAAATTGTGGACGCGCCAAAAGTCGGGGACCGGGAGGAGTCAGCCCGGTCCCCATGGAGATGCTGACCCTTCAGGCCGTCACGTCCACCTCGCGCACCGGCACGCCCAGCACCTCGCGCCCGCCCAGGTAGGGGCGGAGGGCCTGCGGCACGCGGATGGTCCCGTCCGCCCGCTGGTGGTTCTCGAGCAGGGGCACCAGGATGCGCGGCGCGGCGATGCCGGTGTTGTTGAGCGTGTGGGCGTACACCAGCTTGCCGTGCTCGTCGCGGTAGCGCAGGCCGGTGCGGCGGGCCTGCCAGTCGCCCAGGTACGAGCAGGAGTGGGTCTCGCGGTAGAGCCCCTCGCTGGGCACCCAGGTCTCGATGTCATACATCAGCACCTTGCCCGCGCCCATGTCGCCCGTGCAGTTCTGCACGACGCGGTAGGGGAGTTCCAGCGCCCGCAGGATCGCCTCGGCATTCTCCAGAATGGCCTCAAACCAGCGCAGCGCCTCGGCCTCGTCTGCCCGGGTCATCACGTACTGCTCGACCTTGCGGAACTCGTGGACGCGGATCAGGCCGCGCACGTCCCGGCCCGCCGACCCGGCCTCCGAGCGGAAGGCGGCGCTGATCGCGGCGTAGGCCATGGGGAGCTGATCGGACGAGAGCTGCTCGCCCGCGTACAGGCTGTTGACCGGCACCTCGGCGGTTCCGGCCAGCATCAGCTCGTCGCCCTCGATCTTGTAGACCTGATCCTCGCCGCCGGGGAAGTGGCCCGAGCCCACAAAGGTTTCGGGGCGAACGAGGGCGGTGGTGCTGAGCGGGGTCAGGCCGCGCCCACGCAGGAAGTCGAGCGCGAACATGAGGACGGCCATCTCCAGCATGACCGCGTCGCCCTTGAGGAGGTACGAGCGGCTGCCGGAGACGCGCGCCACCCGCTCGGGGTCGGCCCAGCCCTGCCGTTCGAGGAGTTCGACGTGGTCGAGGGGCTGGAAGGGGAATTCGGGGAGCTGGCCCTCGCGGCGCAACTCGACGTTTTCGGAGTCGTCCTTCCCGACGGGCACGCTGGGGTGGGGGATGTTGGGCACCCGCAGGAGGAGCTGTTTGAGCGCGTCCTCGTGGGCGCGGAGTTCCGGCTCGCGGGCCTTGATCTCCTCGGCGAGTTCCTTGCCCTTCTGGATCAGGCGGGGGCGCTCGTCGGGGCTGGCTTTCGGGACGAGTTTCGCGTTCGCGTTGCGCTCGGTCTGCATGGCCTCGACCTGCTGCTTCAGGGCGACCAACTCCCGGTCGATCCGCAGCAACTCGTCCAGGTCGAGGTTCACGCCCTTGACCTCGATGGCGCGCTTCACGGCCTCGGGGTTCTCGCGGATGAACTTGAGGTCCAGCATCACAGCCTCCAGAGCCGGTCAGCGACCGGCAAGAAAGGCGAGGGGCCGCCCCCGAGCCTGAGGCCAGCCATTACTCGGCCTCCACCGTGCGGGGCACGCGCACGAAGCCGCCTTCGGTCTCGGGGGCCAGGGCCTCCACCACGTCGCGGCTGAACACGGCGCCGGGTTCGTCCTCGCGCAGCACGTTCACGAGGTCCACCGGGCGCTGCATCTCCTCCACCCCGCTCGTGTCCACGGCGCTGAGCTGCTGAAAGTAGCCGAGGATGGCGTTGAGGTCCGCGCGCATCGTCTCCCGCTCCCCGGGGGTCAGCTCCAGCCGCGCGAGGCGAGCGAGATGCTCGACCTCCGCCGCGTCAATCATGACGGCATCAATCATGAAAGGGAGTATACGGGCACTCATGCACGGTCAGGAGCGGCACGCGAGGCTGGGGTATGACCGCAAAAGTCCTGCTCTGCCTGTCCCTGGCCCTGGGTGCGTACGCCTCGGCCCAGGGCGTGAACTCGATTCCCGCCACGCCGCTCAGTGCCCCCGCCCCAGCCACAACGAACGCGGCCGATCCCGTCTACCCCTCGGGCTTCCGCCTCTCGCAGCTTCAGGCCGCCTCCGCCGCGCTCGAAGGGCTGCCCGGCCTGACGGCGAAGGAGATCGACCCCGCCCAGGGCCGCCTGCGGGTGACGGTCGGCACCGCCGTGGAGCGGGTCGCCGTGCTGCAACGCCTGCGGGAGGCGGGGCTGAGCAGCAGCCTCGTGACCTTCACGGCGAGCGGGGCGGCCCCCACTCTCCCGGGGGCGACCGGGACCGTGACGACCACTCCGGGGACGGGCACCCCGGCGGCGCCCACCACTCCCCCCTCTGCCGGAGGCCGCGTGACGGTCACTGAACTCGCCAGCGGCACCAATGCCAACGTTGCCACCACCGCCGTGCAGGTGGCGACCAGCCAGGCGGCTCTGAACGCCCTGTATACCCTCGCCTACGGACGCCAGACCGGAACGCCCGCCGTGCCCAGCCTGCGCCCGGGCGAAACGGTCGTCGGCATCTTCCTGGGCCAGCGGCCCACCGGGGGCTACGGCGTTCGGGTGACCGGGGCCAGCGTGCAGGGCGACACCCTGACCCTGACGGTGGAGGTGCGCGCCCCCGGTCCCGGGGCCATCACCACCCAGGCGCTCACGAGCCCGTGGACGCTGGTGCGTGTTCCGGGGACCTTCCGCAGCGTGCAGGTGGTGGACTCCTCAGGCCGGCCCTTCCAGACCGGCGCAGGTGGTGGGCAGACCCGCTGAGGTTCACCGAAGCCGTTAGAACTTCCCAAACCCCTTTCCCGCGAAGGGGTTTTTGCGTGGCACGGGGGCGACAGGGCCGGAGGACCGCCGCCCCTACCCCGCCCGGCTCGACGGCACGGCCCGCGGAGGGGCGCAACTGAGGCGGGAGATCAGCTTCGCCGGGAAAACACGGCTGGAGACGGCTTCACCGCTGATGAGCGAAATCATCCCCCGCGCCGCGCTCACCGCCATCTCCCCCACCGGCTGCTCCAGCACCGTGATGGGCGGCGTGACAAGCGAGGTCCAGGGGTAGTTGTCGAAGGTGACGAGGCTGAGGTCGTCGGGGATGCGCCAGCCCCGCTCGCGGATGGCGCGGAAGGCCCCGATACCCCCGGTGCCGGTCAAGGCGATGATCGCGGTGGGGGGTGTGCTCAGGGCCATGAGCTCGTGGGTCAGGCGGTAGGCCGTCTCCTCGGTGAGCAGGGTGACGCGCTGGTACTCGGCGGGAACGGTCAGCCCCAGCCCGGCCATGATCTGGGGAAAGGCCTTGCTGCGCGTCTCGGGGTGAATCTGCGGGTGGTAGGTGCCCAGCGCCGCGATGCGCTCGTGCCCCAGGCCGTGCAGGTGCCGGACCGCCTCCTCCATCGCCCGCTCGTTGTCGAGCATGAGGCCGGGATACGGGCTGCCGGGCGGGACATAGTCGAACTCCAGCAGGTGAACGCCCCGGCCCGCGAGGCGGCGCAGGTAGTCGCGGCTCTCGTCGCCGTACCCGGGGCGCAGGATGATGCCTGCGACGCGCTGGCCGTAGAGGCGCTGGAGTTCCGTGACTTCGCGGGCGGCGCTGTACTCGTTCTCGCTGATGATCAGCGTGTAGCCCGCCGCCGCCAGGGTGCGGCCCGCCACCCGCGCGAATTCGGCGAAAAACGGCTCGACGACGCTCGCCACGATCAGGCCGACCGTCCGGCTCTGGCCCCCGCGCAGGCTGCCCGCGCGCTGGTCGGGCTCGTACTCCAGGGTCTGGACGGCGGCCCGCACGCGGGCGAGGGTCTCGGGCGAGAGCTTGTCGGGTTCCCGCAGCGCCCGCTTGGCGGTGGTGGGGGACACGCCCGCGAGCCGCGCGACGTCCTGGATGGTAGCCACGGGAAACATTGTAGTCGCCTCGCCTCCTGTGCCCCCATGCTAAGGCGCGGCTGGCCTCGTGACCATTCGGGTTGATGAACCGAGTTCAGCTAGCTCTTCTCCCCCGTAGACAGGGCGGTGCGGCTGTGTTTAACTGATGGACACGAGACCATTTAGAGCGCGGGGTGGAGCGGCCACCCTGCCCGTCCCCGCCCACGTGCCGGGGGCGCCGCACCGCGCCGTCTCCCGCCCCGGTGGAGGTTCCCGCATGCCACGTTCCCGTTTCCCGCTCGTCCTTCTGACCTTGGCCCTCGGCGGCGCCGCTCAGGCCGCGACCACCATCACCATCGCCACGGTGAACAACCCGGACATGGTGACGATGCAAAAGCTCACGCCGGAGTTCAACAAGAAGTACCCCGACATCAACGTGAAGTGGGTCGTGCTGCCCGAAAACGAGCTGCGCCAGAAGATCACGCTGGACGTGGCGAGCGGCGCGGGCTCTTTTGACATCGCCACCGTGGGCGTGTACGAGGTGCCGATCTGGGCCAAGAACGGCTGGCTGGACCCACTCACCCCCCTCTTCCAGAAGAACCCCAGCATCGCCGCCTCGTACAAGCTGAATGACATCCTGCCCAGCGTCCGTGGCGCGCTGACGGTGAACGGGCAACTGTACGCCGTGCCCTTCTATGCCGAGTCGAGCATGACCTTTTACAACAAGGACCTGTTCAAGAAGGCGGGGCTCACCATGCCGCAAAACCCCACCTGGCAGCAGATTCAGACCTTTGCCAGCAAGATTCACAACCCCTCGCAGGGGGTGTACGGGATCTGCCTGCGCGGCCTGCCCGGGTGGGGCGAGAACATGGCCTTTATCACCACGATGGTGAACACCTTCGGCGGGCGCTGGTACGACCAGAACTGGCGGGCGCAGCTCAACACCCCGGCGTGGAAGAACGCCCTGACCTTCTACGTGAACACGCTGAAGAAGTACGGCCCCCCCGGCGCGACGAGCAACGGCTTCACCGAGAACCTGACCCTGATGAGCCAGGGCAAGTGCGGCATGTGGGTGGACGCGACGGTGGCCGCCGGGTTCCTGAGTGACCCCTCCTCCTCCAAGATCGTGAACTCGGTGGGGTTTGCCAACGCGCCGGTCGGCCCCGGCACCCCGCGCGGCAGCAACTGGTTCTGGTCGTGGAACCTGGCGATTCCCAAGAGCACCAAGAAGGAGGACGCCGCCTTCAAGTTCCTGACCTGGGCGACCAGCCCCGAGTACATCAACCTCGTTGCGAAGACCAAGGGCACCTGGGCCGCCGTGCCCCCCGGCACCCGCACGAGCACCTACACCAACCCCAACTACAAGAAGGCCGCCGGGGCGTTCAGCAATATCGTGCTGAGCTCCATCAACCGGGCGGACGTGACCAGGCCCACCAAGGACCCGGTGCCCTACACCGGCATCCAGTACGTGTCCATCCCGCAGTTCCAGGCGCTGGGCACCCGGGTCGGGCAGATCATGGCGGGGGCGCTCAGCGGGCAGACCTCCATCGACCAGGCGCTCAAGCAGGGCCAGGACGAGGCCAACCGGGTCGCCAGGGAAGCGGGTTACCAGAAGTAACGCGGCCCCTGACGTGACGCTGGGGTGGGGGGGACTGGGGGCGTTCGCATTCCTCCGGTTCCCCCTCGCCCCTTCCCCGAGGTGACCCCATGACCACCGCCCAATCCCTGCCCACCACCACGACCCGGGTGCCGCCCGCCCCCAAGCGCGGCATCCGGCTCACGCCCGCCGCCCTGATCTGGCCCGCGATGCTGTATCTGATCCTGACGACCCAGGTGCCGTTTTTCATGACGGTGTACTACTCGTTTTTCCGGTACAACCTCGTGGACCCCACCAGCCGCCCCTTCATCGGGCTGGAGAACTACCAGAACCTGCTGACCGATCCGCAGAACCTCCGCATCCTGCTGAACACGGTCGTGCTGGCGGGCGGCACGCTGATCCTGACCCTGATCATCGGCGGGGCGCTGGCGCTGCTGCTCAACCGCAACTTTCTGGGGCGGGCGCTGCTGCGGACCCTGCTGATCTCCTCGTTCCTGGTGATGCCCATCGTGACGGCGGTGATCTGGAAGAACATGCTGCTGAGCCCCACCTCGGGCCTGTTCGCCTGGGTGTCGCAGAGCTTCGGGCAGGCGCCCGTGGACTGGCTGGGCCAGCACCCCATGCTCTCGGTCATCATGATGATCACCTGGGAGTGGACCCCGTTTGCCGCGCTGATCCTGCTCACCGGCCTGCAAAGCCTGCCCGACGACCAGATCGAGGCGGCGCGGCTCGACGGCGCCAGCCCCTGGCAGGAATTCCAGCACATCGTCCTGCCCCACTGGATGCAGGCCATCCAGGTCGTCGTTCTCATGGAGACCATCGCCCTGCTCCAGGTGTACGGGGAAATCTACGGCTCGACCTCGGGGGGGCCGGGCATCGCCACGACGAACCTGCCGTACTTCATCTACCAGAAGGCGTTCGCCGAGTACAACATCGGGCTGGCGAGCGCGGCGGGCGTGCTGACCGTGATCTTCACCAATATCCTGGCCGTGTACCTGCTGCGGCTGATCAGCCGCACGACCGCGAGCAACCGGGGAGGCTGAGATGACGACCGTACCCGCATCCCGAACCGTCAGTGACCGCCACCGCTGGCGCAACATCCTGCTCACGCTGCTGACCTACCTGATCGCGCTGGCCTTCCTGTTTCCCCTCGTGTGGATGATCCTGAACGCCTTCAAGACCGAGGCGCAGGCTTTTGCCACCCCGCCCGTCTTCTTCTTCACGCCGATTCTCGACAACTTCCAACGGGCGCTGCCGACCTACCTGCCCGCGCTTAGAAATTCGCTGATCGCCGCGCTGGGCTCGACTCTCCTCGCCTTCATCCTGGGGCTGCCCGCCGCCTTTGCGCTCGCGGTGTACCCCACCCGCCGGGCGCAGGGCGTGCTGACCTGGATGCTCTCGACCAAGTTCATGCCCGCGGTGGGCGTGATCGTGCCCCTCTTCCTGCTGTTTCGCAACCTGGGGCTGCTCGACACGCTGCCCGGCCTGATCCTGATGTACACGACGATGAACCTGCCCCTGGTCGTGTGGATGATGCACTCGTACATGTCCGAGATTCCCTTCGCCATCTACGAGGCCGCGAAGGTGGACGGCGCCTCGGTGGCGCAGGAGTTCTTCGGGATCGCGCTGCCGCTCTCCATGCCGGGCATCGCCGCGACCGCGCTGCTGGCCCTGATCTTCGCCTGGAACGAGGTGTTCTTCGCCCTGAACCTCACCTCGGCGGACGCCGCGCCGCTGAGCGTGTTCATCGGCGAGTTCAAGACCAGCCAGGGCCTGTTCTGGGCACAACTGAGCGCCGCCGCCACCCTGACCGTGCTGCCCGTGCTCGTCTTCGGCTGGATCGCCCAGCGCCAGCTCGTGCGCGGCCTGAGCTTCGGGGCAGTGAAGTAGGGTCGGGCCGGAACCCCGCCTCAGAAAGTGGGGGAGGGAGACCGGCGCTGAACCGCCCCGCCTTCTGGTCTTCTCCTTCCCGCGCCCGGCCCGCCGATCCCCCATCCTGCTGGAGTGCCCATGACGGTCAAACTCAACCTGTCCACCCTCGCCACCCTCGGCCCCAGGGTCGCCGTGCCCCGGTACGACCCTGGGAAGCTCACATCCGGCATCGTCCACTTCGGCGTCGGGGGCTTTCACCGCTCCCACCAGGCCATGTACCTCGACCGGCTGCTGAACGCGGGCGGGCACTCCGAATGGGCGATCTGCGGCGTGGGCGTGTTGCCCGGCGACGCCCGGATGAAGGGCGTGTTCGCCCGGCAGGACAACCTGTACACCCTCGTCACCCGGTCGCCGGACGGCACGTCGGAGGCCCGGGTTATCGGGGCGATCCGCGAATACCTGTTCGCGCCCGACGACCCGGAGGCGGTGCTGGAGAAACTGGCCAACCCGGCAACGAGGATCGTCTCCCTGACGGTCACCGAGGGCGGCTACGGCATCAACAACGCGACCGGCGAGTTCGACCCCTCGGCGCCCGACCTGCGGCACGACCTGACACCGGGCTCGGTCCCCCGGACCGTCTTCGGCTTCGTCACGGAGGGGCTGCGGCGCCGCCGGGAGCGTGGCCTGGCTCCCTTCACGGTCATGTCCTGCGACAACATGCAGGGGAATGGCCATGTGGCGGGGCGGGCCTTTACCGCGTTCGCGCGGCTGAAGGACCCTGAGCTGGGGGAATGGGTCGCGCGGCACGTCGCCTTCCCGAACTCGATGGTCGACCGCATCACGCCCGTGACCACCCCGCAGATGCGGCAGCAGGTGGCGGACGAGTACGGCATCGACGACGAGTGGCCGGTGGTGGCCGAGTCGTTCACCCAGTGGGTGCTGGAGGATCACTTCACCCTGGGGCGGCCCCCGCTGGAAGAGGTCGGGGTGCAGGTCGTGGGTGACGTGGAGCCCTACGAGCTGATGAAGCTGCGGCTGCTGAACGCCTCGCACCAGGCGATGGGGCATCTGGGATTGCTGGCGGGCTTCACCTACGCGCACGAGGTCTGCCAGCACCCGGCCTTCGTGGAGTTCCTGCTGGGCTACATGGCCCACGAGGCCACGCCCACCCTGCGCCCGGTGCCGGGGGTCGACC
Source organism: Deinococcus aerius (assembly GCF_002897375.1). Taxonomy (NCBI): domain Bacteria; kingdom Thermotogati; phylum Deinococcota; class Deinococci; order Deinococcales; family Deinococcaceae; genus Deinococcus; species Deinococcus aerius. The sequence goes on from NZ_BFAG01000004.1 coordinate 224,578, forward strand.
TGGCGGCCTACCAACAGGAACTCATCGCCCGCTTCGCCAACCCCGCCATCGGGGACACCCTGGCCCGCCTGGTCGTGGAGGGCTCGGAGCGCATCCCCAAGTTCCTGCTCCCGGTCGTCGGGGAGCAACTGGCCTCGGGCGGGGAGATCGGGCGCTCGGCGCTGGTCATCGCCGCGTGGAGCCTGTACGTCGCCGCCGTGCAGGAGGGGCGCTTCCCGCCCCTGGTGGACCCCCGGGCCGAACGCCTGACGGACGCCGCCCTCCGCGAGGCCGGGCAGCCGGGCGCGTTCCTGGACCTCCGGGACATCTTCGGGGACCTGGGGCAAAGCGCCCGCTTCCGCTCGGCGTACCTGGAGGCGCGGGACCGTCTGCGCCGGGAGGGAGTGCTGGGGGCGATTCAGGCCGCTGCCCAGAACCCCACCGGAGCCCCGGTCGGCTCGCGGCCGGAGTGAACGTGGGACAACCCCCACACCCGGCCCTTTTCCCCACCCAGGGGGCTCCATGACCACCCTCGACCCCTTCCGCCTCGCCGGGCCGCGCGAGAAGGTGAAAGCATGACAGACTCCCGCTCCTCCCGCACCAGCGTCCTCCACGGCATCCGCGACCTGCGCTGGGAGACGCGCGAGGTGGCGGCGCCCGGCCCCCGGGAGGTCCGCGTGCGGGTGCGGCGCATCGGCGTGTGCGGCAGCGACGTTCACTACTACACGCACGGCAGGATCGGGGGGTTCGTGGTCGAGGCGCCGCTCATCCTCGGCCACGAGGTCATGGGCGTGGTGGACGCGGTGGGCGAGGGCGTGACCCGCGTGCGGCCCGGTGACCGCGTGGCGCTGGAGCCCGGCTACTCCTGCCGCCGCTGCGCCTACTGCAAGCGCGGCGAGTACAACCTCTGCCCGGAGATGACCTTTATGGCGACCCCGCCCGTCCACGGGGCACTGTCGGAGCATGTGATCTGGCCCGACGACTTCACCTTCAGGCTCCCCGACACGCTCAGCGACGATGCGGGCGCCTTGATCGAACCTCTGGCCGTGGGTGTCTGGGCGGCGCGGAAGGGAGCGGTCTCGCCCGGGCAGAGCGTCGCCGTCTTCGGGGCCGGGCCTATCGGTTGCACGACGCTTCAGGCGGCCAAGGCGGCGGGGGCGACGACCCTCATTGCCGCCGACCTGGAGGACTTCCGACTCGACCTGGCGCGGAGGGTCGGGGCGACGCACACGATCAACGCGCGGCACGAGGACCCGATTCAGCGCGTCAAGGAGATCACCCGGGGCGACCTCCCGCTCTCGCACGCCGGGGTGGACGTGGCCTTCGAGACGGCGGGGAGCCTGCCGACCACCCGCCTGAGCCTGGCCGCGCCTCGTCCTGGTGGAACGACCGTCCTGGTGGGCCTGCCGCCTGATCCCGAGGTCAGCCTCGACATCGTGAGCGCGGCCAGCCGGGAGGTCAGCATCCGGGGCGTGTTTCGCTACGCCAACTGCTACCCGGCGGCCATCGCACTCGTGGAGAGGGGCGCGGTGGACCTCGACGCCCTGGTGACGCACCGCTACACCTTCGACCGGACGCCCGAGGCCTTCGAGTTCGCCGACCGCGAGAAGCGCACGAGCATGAAGGTCATGATCGACGTGGGCTGACCTGCCGTGATGTGCCCTCCGGCACCCATACGCCTTTTGCCGGATGCAACCCCTGACCCCCGGGGGGCGTACTGTGGGGCATGAGTGCCGATAAACCCGAGCCGCTGACGCCCCCCGAGTCGCTGCTGAACGCTCCGGCGGCGGTGCCACAGGTTCCGGCGCAGGAGGCCCCCGACATGGTGCCCCTCTCGCCCGAGGACCGCGCCCGGCTGGACACGATGGCGCGGGCCTTTGTCGAGGACGTGCTGCACGCGGGCACCCACAGCCCGGAGTTCAAGCGCAAGCTCGACGCCGTGCATGACCTGGGCGCCCCGGAGCAGCGGGCGGCGGCGCAGGTGTCGAGCCGGATGCTGGAGCGCCCGCTGCGCGCCACCCGCGCCGGAGCCCTCGCCGAGGGCAGCGACATCCTGAAGGGCCTGACCGACCTGCGCCGCACGGTGGAGGACCTCGACCCCAGCCGCACGCCCACCATGCGCGGCTTCTTCGGCAAGCTGCCGGGTGGGCGCAAGGCCCAGAACGCCCTGGACCGCTACCAGAGCGCCCAGAGCCACCTCAACGCCATTCTGGAGACGCTCTACCGCTCGCAGGACGAGCTGCGGCGCGACAACGCGAGCATCGAGACGGAAAAGGTCCACCTCTGGGAGACCATGCAGAAGCTGCGCCAGTACGCCCACGTCGGCAAGGCGGTGGACGACGCCCTCACGCAGCGCCTGGCCCTGCTGGAGAGCACCGACCCCGAGAAGGCCCGCATCGTGCGCGAGGAACTGCTCTTCGCGGTGCGCCAGCGGGTGACCGACCTGCTCACGCAACTCGCGGTCGGGATTCAGGGCTACCTCGCGCTCGACCTCGTGCGGCGCAACAACCTCGAACTCATCAAGGGGGTGGACCGGGCGACGACGACCACGGTGAGTGCCCTCAGGACGGCGATCATGGTCGCGCAGGCCCTGGGCACCCAGCAGGCGGTGCTGGGCCAGGTCACGGCGCTGAACAACACGACGGGCCGCATGATCGGTTCGACCGCCAGCCTCCTGCGCCAGCAGTCCACCGAGATTCAGAAGCAGGCGGGCAGCGCGACGGTGGACCCGCAGGTGATCCAGAACGCCTTCCGCGAGGTCTACGGCGCGCTCGACGCGATCAGCACCTACCGCGCCCAGGCCCTCGACCGCTTCAAGGACACCATCCAGGTGCTGAGCCGTGAGGTCGGCCAGGCGCAGACCTACCTCGACCGCGAGCGCCAGAACGCCTCGCGCGAGGTGGCGCAGGGGCTGAACGTGACCGAGAAGGGTGACCTGAAGCTTTGAGGGACGCCAGGGCTTTCCACCACCAGGGGTCGCCGAGCACGTGATCCTCCCAAAGATCGGAGCTGCAATGCTCCTGCTTCTCGGCGGGGTGCGAACGCCGGAACTCGACATCACGGATACGCGGGCATGGTCGTGGACAACACCGATCTGAACCACCCCTTTTTCCTGCCGGGCAGGGATGCCGGGGATTGACGAGCAGGACGCGCGGGTGGTCTTGGGGCCTTCCGCGCGGTTCCTGGCGTCTGGCGCTACCTGTGTGGCGTACACGGATGGGAGACGGGTGGCCCGACTCACCGTCCCTGAGCAGGATGCCCGGTTGACCGTGGAGGCCGCCGTTCGCCGAGCCCTTCGCGCCGCCGGAGTGCCCACGCCGGAGGTGCTGGAGGTCGGCCTCCTCCCGTCCGGCCGGGCCTTCACGGTGGACACCCTGGCGGGCGGAGACGGGAGCAGGCCTTCCCCGGCAGGCTGGGCGGACCTGGGCGGCGCGCTGGCCGTCCTCCACGCCCTCCCCCACTCGGGCTACGGGCTACTGGAGGACCGGGCGGACCTCTTCCAAGGCCTCGCTTGTACACCCGCGGACGGTCTGCGAACCCGCCTTGAGGAGGTCTGGCCGTTCGGAACAACGGGCCTCACAGGACATCCCCTGATCGTCGCCGCCCCCGACCTCGCCGGGCCGCTGGCCGGGTTGGAGGGGGACCTGCGGGACGTGATCGGGGGCAGAACGGCCCTCTGCCACACCGACCTGCACGGCGAGCAATTCCGCTGGCAGGCGGGCCGACTGGCCGCCCTGCTGGACTTCGGGGACGCTGCCATCGGCCCACCCGCCTGGGATGTGGCGAGCCTCGCCTACTTCCACGGCTGGCCTGCGGCGGTGGAAGTGGCACGGGCAGCGGCCCTCCCCTGCGGGCGCGAGGCGGCCCTGTTCGGCCTGCTCCTCGCCTTTCACCGGGCCAGCCGCGCCGTCACCCTGAACCGCCCGGCCCGGACGGCGGAAGCCGTGACCTTTGCCCGGGGCTGTCTGGCGCGGCTGGCGGGGGCGCGGTCCTCCCCGCATGAGCGCCCTGCCAACGGGGCCTAAAGCGAAGACGGCTGGCACCGCTCGGGGGGGGCGCCGACAATCGGGGCGGGGGTTCGATATGGCCCAGGACCGCTTTCTCGACCGCCGGGACGCGGGGCGGCAGCTCGCGGCAAGGCTGCTGGAACGGCACGGCTGGCCGGATACGACCGTGCTCGCGCTTCCCCGGGGCGGTGTGCCGGTCGCCTACGAGGTCGCGTATGCCCTGCGCGCACCCCTCGACGTGTTCCTCGTCCGCAAGCTCGGCCTGCCCGGGCACGAGGAGGTGGCGATGGGCGCCATCGCGTCCGGCGGCGTGCGGGTGCTGAACGACGATCTGGTGCGCCGTGCGGGCGTGTCGGAACGGGCCATCGCCGCCGTCGAGGCGCGCGAGCAGGCCGAACTCGCCCGGCGGGAGCGCGCGTACCGCGAGGGCCGCACCCCGGCGCCGGTCGAGGGGCGCACCGCGCTGCTGATCGACGACGGCGTGGCGACCGGGGCCACCCTGCGCGCCGGGCTCCAGGCGCTGCGCTCCCTCTCCCCCGCCCGCGCGGTGGTCGCCGTGCCCGTCGCCCCACCCGAGGCCTGCCGGATGCTGGAGACCCAGGCCGACGAGGTGGTGTGCCTGTTCACCCCGGGCGACTTCATGGCGGTCGGCCAGTTTTACGCCGACTTCCACCAGACCACCGACGACGAGGTGCGCGACCTGCTCACCCGCGCCGCCTCCCTCCACCCCACCCAGGAGTGACGCCATGCCCCACGCCGAAGCCGACCTCATCCAGACCTTGCAAGACGCCGCCCGGCCCCTCTCCGGCGCCTCCCACGACTACGACGAGTTGCTGGAACGCATCGGTGACGCGCGCTTCGTCCTCATCGGCGAGGCGTCGCACGGCACCCATGAGTTCTACCGGGAGCGGGCGCGGCTGACCCGGCGGCTGATCGAGGAGCGGGGCTTCACGGCGGTCGCGGTGGAGGCCGACTGGCCCGACGCCTACCGGGTGAACCGCTACGTGCGCGGCCAGAGCGAGGACGGCAGCGCCGAGGAGGCCCTGGAGGACTTCCAGCGTTTCCCGAAGTGGATGTGGCGCAACGAGGATGTCCACCACTTCGTGGAATGGCTGCGGGGCCACAACGGGCGCCACCCGGGCGCGGAGGCGGGCTTCTACGGCCTGGACCTCTACAGCCTGCACCGCTCCATGCGGGCGGTCGTCGAGTACCTGGACACGGTGGACCCCGAGGCGGCGGCCCGCGCACGGAAGCGCTACGCCTGCTTCGACCACTTCGGCGAGAATCCCCAGGCCTACGGCTACGCGACCGAGTACGGCAACCGCGAGCCCTGCGAGGACGCCGCCGTGACCCAGCTCCTCGAACTCCAGCGGCGGGAGGCGGAGCCCAGCCGCGGACCGCTGGGCGAGGACGAGCACTTTTACGCCGAGCAGAACGCGCGGCTGGCGATCAACGCCGAGAATTACTACCGGGCGATGTTCCGGGGCCGCGACGAGTCGTGGAACATCCGCGACTCGCACATGGCCGAGACGCTGGAGGCCCTGGTCGAACACGGCGAGGGGCAGGGCCGCCGACCCAAGATCGTGGTGTGGGCGCACAACTCGCACCTGGGCGACGCCCGCGCGAGCGAGATGGGCTGGCTGCGCGGCGAACTCAACCTGGGGCAACTCACGCGCGAACGGTGGCCCGAGGAGACCTTCATCATCGGCCAGAGCACCCACCACGGCACCGTGACCGCCGCAGGCGACTGGGGCGAGCCTGCCCGCACGGGGCGGGTGCGACCCGGCCTGCCCGGCAGCCTGGAGGACGTGCTGCACCAGGTTGGCGGCGACTTCTGGCTCGACCTGCGTAGCCCAGACGTGGCGGATGGGCTGCGGGACGAGCGGCTGCAACGCTTCATCGGCGTGATCTACCGGCCTGAGACCGAGCGGTGGAGCCACTACGTCCACACCCGGCCAGCCGAGATGTACGACGCCCTCCTGCATTTCGACGAGACGAGCGCCGTGGTGCCCCTCGACGCGACCGCCGGGGATGAGGCGGAAGAGGTGGCCGACACCTTCCCCTTCGGGCAGTAGGGGCACAGGGGAGAACGAACCTGCCCTCTCCCCGTTTCGTGCCCACATGGCGACGACCCGTAATCTCACGCTATTAACGCTGCCATTAACGTTTTGATGTCGCACGGCTGGATATGACATGGGGTGAGGCGGCTGCACACACGTCCCTCTCCCGTTCTCGCCATATCCGCCCCCTTAAAACACGTGAGGTCCGCATGATGAACAAAGCACCCCTTCGCCGTTCGGCCACCGTCGCGCTCGCCCTGACCCTCTCGCTGGGCCTGATGGCCTGCGGGGGCGGGATCACCCCGACCGTTATCGAGGTCACCGATGTCAACATCACCCTGGACAGGAACACGCTGTCCCCGGGTGAGACCACCAAGGCCCACGTCGTCGTTCGCGGCAACGTGGTGGAGCAGTTGCCCAACCAGGCGGTGACCTGGACCTCCAGCGACAAGACCGTCGCGACGGTGGACGAGAATGGCCTGATCACCGCCAAGGCGGTCGGCAAGGCCACCATCCGCGCGGCCTCGGCGGTTCCCGGCTTCACCAACATCTTCAGCGAGACGACGATCACGGTGGTAGCGGCGGAAACGGCGTACCCCACCGCCCGCTTCAGCTTCCGCCCGGTGAAGACGGCGGGTCCGGTGCCGACGGGCTACACCGCCGACAACGGCCTGCCCTACAACACCACCCGTGGTTACGGCTGGGTCACCCAGGACACCGCCCGCAGCGTGACTCCCACCCCCATAGACGCCTCCAAGAACACCCGCGACCGCCGCACCGACCTGGGCGCCACCACTGCGGTGGAGGAGCGCCAGTACACCCTGATTCACCTGCAATGCGGCAACATCTGCAAGCTGCCGCACATCACCGAGAACGTGGCCTGGGAGTACCGGGTCGAGCCCGGCAAGTACAACGTCACGGTCGGTGTGGGTGACGCCAACCAGAGCACCCAGGACAGCGGCCCCAGCCAGCACACCGTCAACGTCGAGGGCGTGACGCTGATCGACAAGTTCTCCGCCACCCGTGCCAACCCCTTCAGGGAGGCGACCACGGCCAACGCAGTCCCCGTTACGGACGGTCTGCTCACGGTGGACGCCATCGGCGGGACGAATACCAAGATCAACTACATCATGATCACCCGCGTGGAGTAAGCGCCGGGACCAGGGGAAGGGGGAGGCCCGGCACGCCTCCCTCTTCCCTTTTGCCCTGGCTCCTCAGCCCCCCCGCGCCTCCACCTCGGCCTGTTTCTCGCCCCAGGCTTCCATCCTCGCCTCCAACTGCACTTCGAGGTCGTGCACGGCCTGCCCCAATGTCACGAAGTCGGCGCCGGGCGGGGCGCTGGACAATGCGGCCTGGGCGTGGAGCAACTCAGTTTCCAGCCGGGAGATGTCGGCCTCTATCACCTCCACCTCGCGCTTGAGGTGCCACAGGCCCTTGCCCTTTGGTGCGAGGGCAGGCTTCGGTTCGGGCCGGACCTCTGCCGCCTGCACGGGGCGGTGCTTGGCCTTGTAGTCCTCCCAGCCGGGGTACTCGTAGAACTCCCCGTCCTCGATGAGCCAGATGCGGTCGGCCAGCCCCTCGATAAAGGCGCGGTCGTGGCTCACCATGATGAGGGTGCCCGTGTAGGCGCCCAGGGCCTCCTCCAGCGCCTCGACCATCTCCATGTCGAGGTGGTTGGTCGGCTCGTCGAGCACGAGGAGGTTGTGGTCCTCCTGCGCGAGCTTGAGCAGCGCCAGCCGCGCCCGCTCGCCGCCCGAGAGGATGCGCGCGGGCTTGTCGTGCTGGTCGTAGGGGAACATGAAGGTGCCCAGCAGCGTGTGCGCCTCCACGTCCTTCTGGACGTACTCGCGGGCCACGTCGTAGAGCGTCTGGGAGGGGTCCACCCCGCGCAGGGCCTGGTCGTAGTACCCGACGCTCACGCGGGCGCCGGTCAGCACCCGGGCGCGCGGATCGTCACTGGGCGTCAGGCCCAGCAGGGTCCGCAAGAGGGTGGTCTTCCCCGCCCCGTTGCGCCCGATGATCGCCACCCGGTCGCCCCGGCGCAGTTGCACGTTCACGTCCCGGAAGAGGGTTCGCCCGCCGAGCGACTTGGAAACATGCCGCGCGTCGAGCACCACGTCGCCGCTCTCGGGGGCGTGGAAGGTGATGCGGGTGGTGCGCTCCTCGGGCGGGGGGGCACCCGCAGCGCGGGCCTGCATCCGGTCCACCCGGGCCTGCATGGCTTTCGCCCGGCGGGCGAGCTTGCTCATGCCCAGGCCCCAGACCTTCATGCGGTCGGCGCTCGCCTGGAGGGTGGCGATGGCCTTCGCGTCCTGGGCGTATTGCGCCGCCTGCCGCTCCAGTTCGGCGTCCAGCGTCTCGCGGAAGGTCGTGTAACCGCCCGGATAGACCTTCAGGGTCCCCCCACGCAGGTACGCCGTCTCCTTTGTCACCGCGTCGAGAAAGGCCCGGTCGTGGCTGATCACGAGGACGGCGCCGGGGTAGCGGCCCAGGAATGTTTCCAGCCACTCCACCATCACGATGTCGAGGTGATTCGTCGGCTCGTCGAGCAGCAGCACGTCGGGATTCTCCACGAGGAGGGCGGCGAGGGCGAGGCGGGTGCGCTCGCCGCCCGAGAGGCCGGACACCTGCTCCCCCTCGCGCCCCCGGAAGCCGAAGGCCAGGGTGACCGCCTCCTTGCGGCCCCGGCGCTCGAACCCGCCCCGGCGGACATAGTGTTCGAGCACCTCCTCGTGGTGCAGCACGCTCTCGGGAGTGCCGCTCGCCATCGCCGCCGCCGCCTCGGCCAGCTCCGCCTCCAGGGCGTCGAGGTCGTGGAAGGCCGCCTCCAGCACGCTGTCCACGGTGGAGCCTTCGGGAAAGGCCGGGTCCTGGGTCAGTGCCCGGACGCGCACGCCGGGGGAGCGGCGCACCGTTCCGCCATCGGGCCGCACCTCGCCGGTGAGCAGCCTCATCAACGTGCTCTTGCCGGCCCCGTTGCGGCCCACCAGCCCCACCCGGTCGCCCGGCTCGACGGCAAAATTCACCCCTGACAGGACGGTGAGGGGTCCATACTCCTTCGTGGCGTCCTGAACAGCGACCAGCACGCCGGGCAGTATACGTTTTTCCACGCCCCCGCCCCTATTTTCCCGTAAGCTGGGGGGGTGAGCGCCGCCCCGTGGCCCCCCGCCGCCCCCACTCGCCGCCGGTCCCGTCCCGCCCTCGCCGCGCTGCTGGCCGCCCCGCTGCTGCTGGGCACGGCCGCCGCGCAGACCGCCCCGCTGGTGGCCCAGCAGGTCCTGGGCCGCGCGGAGGTGCTGGAGGGGATCACCTGGCGGGCCATCAGCGGGCCGGCTCCGGTGCGCCAGGGCCTGCGGACCGGGGCGGGGCGGGTCTGGCTGGAGAGCAACGGGGGCGGGCGTTCGGGCGCGGTCCTCGTCGGGCCGGAGTCGCGCCTGCGGGCGTACCGGGACGAGGCGGACCTGCAGGGGGGCCAGTTCCTGCTGCGGGGGCCGGTCGGCACGCATGTCCTGGGGAACCACCTCGTGCTGGAGGGGGGCGCCCAGGCGCGGGTGGACCTGGGGACGAACGGGGCCCCCCGCCGGGTCGCCCTGCTCGCGGGGAACGCTCGGCTCGCGCTGGCGGGCGGGGTCGTGCGGCTGAATGCCGGGCGGCAGGTCGCGCTGGGCTCGGGGGCGGTGAGCGCCTTCGCCGAGACGGACCCCTGGTACGCCGCCCAGTTCACGGGGGTGGGGCGGGTGACCGTGCAGGCCACGCGCGGCCCGGTCTACGTGGGCGGGGACACGGGGCGGCAGATCGCGCGGATCGGCGCCCCCCTGGGGACCGGGGACCGGCTGATCACTGGGGGCAACGCCTGGGCCGAGGTGGGCTACGCGGGGGGCGGCTACCTGCGCCTCCAGGCGGGGGGCGAACTGGGCGTGCTGGGCACCGAGCGCACCGTCCTGGGCCACGAGGTCACGCTGGGGCTCACGCGCGGCACCGTCCTGAACGTGGTCCAGGGCGGGGGGCCCGGAACGCTGCTCGCCAGTTCCGCCGTGCGCGGCAGCCTGTTCCGGGTGGGGGCGGCGAGGCTGGCGCAGACGTTCGGGGACCCCGGCGTGGTCGCCAGCGCGGGAACGGCCCGCACCGCGGCCACCCCCCCTTCCCGCCCGCCCGTGCCCGCCGCTCCGGCCGGGGCCGCCCTGACCCTCCAGATCGACCCGGTCCCCAGGGCGCTGCGGGACCTGACGCTGGGCGTGAGCAGCCTGCCGGGGGCCCGCGTGGTCGCCCGGGTGGGCACGCGCACCTTTCCCCTGACCCCGGTGGACGGCCAGCCCGGGCGCTTCCGCCTGAGCGGCGCGGCCCTGAGCGAGGGGCCGCACACGGTCCAGGTCCGGGCCGAGGGGCGGGGGCAACTGCGCACGCGCCTCCTGAAGGTCACCATTGACCGCACGCCCCCGACCCTGTCAGGAGTGCGCGCCGAGCGCACGGGCCGGGTCCTCCTGCTGAGCGGCAGCGTGCGCGACGCCGGGGCGGGGCGGGTGGACCTGACCGCGAACCTGGGCGGGGAGAGTTTCCGGCAGTCGGTTCTGCTGGCGGGGGGCGCGGGCACGTTCCGCCTGACCCTCCCGGCCCCGGGCACGCCCGTCCGCCTGACCGTGCGCGATGAGGCGGGGAACGAGGCCCATGCGGTCCTCTCCTGACCGCCGCCTCACGCGGCTGATGGTGCCCGCCGCGGCCCTGCTCGCGCTGGGGCTGGCGCTCGCGCTTCCCGACAACGATCGGCTGTGGGACACGCTGAACCGCGCCCTGCCCGCGCCCCCCGACCCGCGCGTGGTCGTCGTGGGCATCGACGACGCCTCGCTGCAAGACTACGGCCCGCTGCCGGGCTGGCCGCGCGGCCTGTACGGGCAGGCCCTGCGGACCCTGGACGAGGCGGGGGTGCAGACGGTCGGCCTCGACCTGCCCCTTTCCGACCTGGGTGGGGGTGGGGCGCTGACCACAATCTTCGCCCGCCCGAACGTCGTGGTGGCGGTGGAGCCGGGGGAGACGCTCGCCGTGCCCCGGGCGCGGACGGGGGTGGATACGCTGAATACCGACCCGGGCGGCACGGTGCGCCGCTTCCAGACGGCCTACCCGGCCCCCGGCGGAGCCCTCCAACCGTCCTTCGCCCGCCAGCTCGCGGTGAGTGCCGGGCAGCCCGTGCCGCTGGAGACCCGGCCCCAGCTCCTGCGCCACCGCCGGGGCGACCCCGCGCACCTGGCCGTCATCCCCTTCCGGGACGTGGTGAACGGCAACGTGCGCTTCGGGGACCTCCAGGGCCGGGTGGTCCTGATCGGGCTGACGGCCGAGGGGCGGCCCGGTGCCGCCTGGCGCGACGTGGCGGGGGAGGTCACGCCCGCCGTACTCCTCCACGCGCGGGCGGTGTCCACACTGCTGGGCGCGCCGCTGCTGAAATTGCCGCTGTGGCTCACCGCGCTGCTGGCGGTGGCCGCCGCCGTGCTCGCCGTGCTCGTGCGGGGCCTGTGGGGCTTTGTGATCGCGCTGGGGGCGCTCGGCCTGGCAGTGCCGCTGTGGCTGGTGAATGTGCTGTTCCCGGGGATGACGGTCTCGCTTGCCGCCATCGTGGGGACCGCCCTGGTCGCTCTGGAACGCTGGTGGACCCTGCGAAACCTGGGCACCCGCGACCCCCTCACCGGCTTCGGCAACCGCCTCGCCTTTACCCGCGCCATCGAGGACCGCTGGCCGGGCCGCGCCGGGCGCCCCATCGGGCTGCTGCTCGTGGACCTCAGCGGCTTCCGGCGGGTCAACGAGACCTATGGCCGCGCCGCCGGGGACGAGGTGCTGCGCCAGCTCGCCACCCGGCTCCAGTCCTCCAAGCGCCGGGGCGACATGGTCTTCCGCTGGGGTCCCGACGAGTTCGCCGTCCTGCTCGACAACGCCCGGCCCGCCGACCTCACCCGCCTGAGCGAGGGCGTGCAGCAGTCCGTGGACGGCCTGAGCTACCGCGACCTGACCGTGCGAGCCAGCGTGGGCGCCGCCGCCACCGGCCCGGAAACCCGCACCCCGACCGATCTGGTGGAGGCGGCCAGCCGCAGCCGCTACCGGATGAAGTACCAGCAGGAGCAGCGGGAGTAGAGCGGTCGGCCGTCAGACAGAAAGGAAACAGCCGCCAGCAGCTCGCTGACGGCTGAATGCTGATCGCTTTTTACCTTCCCGCCAGCGTCTCCCAGATCGCCGGGTTCGCCGCCCACCCGTACCACAGGTTGGGCAGGATGCCCAGCACGGTGATGCCGACCACGCCCAGGGCGACGGTAAAGGTCGTGGCCGCGCGCTCCCCGTGGGGGTACTCGCGGGCGGGGGTGCGGTCGGGCATGAACATGAGCATCGCGGGGCGCAGGTAGTACACGAGCGCGGCGACGCTGGCGAGGGCCGCGAGGACGGAGAGCCACACGTACCCGTTCTGGAAGGCCGCCTGGAACGCGAGATACTTGCCGAAGAAGCCCGCGAAGGGCGGCAGCCCGGCCAGAGAAGCGAGACAGACCGCCAGGGCGACGGCGTAGGCCGGGTGGCGGTAGTACAGCCCGCGCAGGTCGGAGATGCTCATGCCCGCCTCGGTGCGCTGCAGCGCCGCGACGATGGCGAGGGCGGCGGCGGTCATCAAGGTATAGACGAGGAGGTAGTACGCCAATGCTGCCCCGCCCAGACCGGGCACGCCCAGCAGCGTCATCGCCAGGAAGCCCGTGTGCGCGACCGCCGAGTACGCCATCATCCGCTTGAAGTTGGGCTGGAAGAGTGCGGCGGCATTCCCGATGATGAGCGTCGCCGCCGTCAGGATCTGGAGGACCGAGGCCCAGCCCGGCGCGTTCTGGAGCGCCCCGCCGAAGACCCGCAGCATCCCGGCGAAGGCGGCGACCTTGACCACGGTGCTCAGGAAGAGGCTCACGCTCGTCGGCGCGCCCGTGTACACGTCGGGCGTCCACTGGTGGAAGGGGGCGAGAGCGACCTTGAACGCGAAGCCCGCGAGCAGCAGCAGCGCCCCGCCGACCAGGATGGCGACGTTCTGCGGGGTGAGCCCCGCCGTCCGCTCCGCGATCCCCGCGTAGTTCAGGCTGCCCGTCGCGCCGTAGACCAGGGCGATCCCGTAGATCAGGATGGCGCTCCCCACCGCGCCCAGCAGGAAGTACTTCAGGCCCGACTCCTCCGCCCGGCGCGAGTCTTGCAGGGTGGCGAGGACGTAACTGCTCAGGCTCATGATCTCCAGGCCGATCAGCATGGTGATCAGGTCGCCCGAAAAGGCGATCAGGAGCGTGCCCGTCACCGAGTACATCAGCATCGCGTCGAACTCGGGGAAGCTGACGCGGGCGCGGAAGGCGGTGTCCAGGCTCACGAGCAGCGTCATCGCGCTGCCGACCAGGATGCTGATGCCCAGCAGGATGGCGGCGTTGTCGGCCCGCAGGCCTCCCCCAAAGGCCGTTGCGCCGCTGTTCCAGAGTGCGCCCATGCTGACCGCACTCACCCCCAGCAGCACGAGGTTGATGATCGTCAGCGCCCGGCGGGGCAGCGAGAAGCCCAGCACGGTGCTCGCCACCGCCCCCGCCAGCACGATCAGGATGGGCAGCAGCGGCGCGAGGTACACGTCAGGAATTTGCAGCATCTACTGGCCCCCCAGAGCGGAAAGAACGCCGCGCACGGCGGGCTGAATCAGGCGGAGGGCCGGTGAGGAGTACACCCCGAAGAAGAGGGCCACGGCGAGCGGCAGGCCGAGGACCAGCCATTCGGTGTGGCGCAGGTCGGCCACCCGAACGCCACCGAGGGGTCGGCCCTGCCAGAAGGTCGTCTGGTAGGCGGTCAGCGCGTAGGCGGCGGCGGCGATGGTTGAGAGGCCCGCCACGAAGGTGATCCACGGCTGCACCTGATAGGAGCCCAGCAGCACGCTGAACTCACCCACGAAGCCCGCCAGGCCCGGCACGGCGATGGAGGCGAACCACAGCGCCATCGTCATCCCGCCGAGCGCCCCCGCCTGGGTCATCACCCCGCCGACGCGGGTGTGGACGCTGCCCACCCGCTCCTGAAGCATCCCGACCGAGAGGAAGAGCGCCCCGGTGTACACGTTCTGGAAGGCGAGGAGATACATCGCCCCGATGGTCGCCGTCTCGTTCAGGCTGAACACGCCGAGCGCCACGAGCCCCATGTGCGACAGGCCCGCGTAGGCGAGCAGCCGTTTCCAGTCCGTTTGCCGAAAGGCGATCCACGCGGCGTACAGGGCGGTGAAGGCCGCCAGCCCCATCAGAATCGGGCGGAGTTGCTCCGAGGCGTCAGGAAAGAGCGGCAAGCCGAAGGTGAAGATGCCGTAGCCCCCCACCTTGTAGAGCGTGCCCATCACGTCCGGCACGCCGCTGTCGTGGTTCTGCTCGTGGAAGTCGGGCAGCCAGGCGTGCAGCGGCCACATCGGGAGCTTGACGGCCATCGCGGCGAGAAAGCCCAGGTACAGCCACGTCTGCGTCACCCCCGTCACCGGGTAGTTGACAAGGTCCGCGAGCGCGAAGGTCGGGCTGCCCCCGTAATACTTCACGCCGATGATCGAGAGCAGCATCAGCAGGCTGCCGAACAGCGTGTACGCCGCAAACTGCACGAGGGCCCGCATCCGGTTCGGCTTGCCGTAGATCGCCAGCATCATCAGCGCGGGCAGCAGAGCGTCCTCGAAGAACACGTAGAACAGCACGAGGTCCCGCGCGGCGAAGATGCCCAGCAGGCCGGTCTCCATCGCCAGCACGAGCGAGAGCATGGTGCCGGGATTCTCGATTCGCCGCGCCGCGTACAGCACCGCGACGAGGGACATGAAGGCCGTGACCAGCGCCAGCGCGAGGCTCACCCCGTCCAGCGCCACCGAGTACGTCACGCCGAGCGCGGGCACCCAGTTCACGCTGAAGAGTTCCGCGCCGCCCCCCCGCCAGATCAGCAGACCCAGCCCCAGGGTGAGGGCGGCGACGAAGCCCGCCACCTCCTCCCGCCAGCGCCGGGGGGTGGCGAGCAGCGCGAGCGACCCCAGCAGGGGCAGGAAAATCATCAGGTGGATCATTGAGCGCCCCTTACCGAATCGAGAGCCGGGAGAGCCTTTTTTCTCCCCTCTCCCCCCGTGGGAGAGGGGTTGGGGGTGAGGGGGCGACCCGGCAACCTTGACTCACCCCTCACGCCGCGCCCCCAATCGTCTTGATCGCCCAGTACCCCAGGATCAGCGCCGTGCCCAGGAGCATCGAGACCGCGTAGGCCCGCACGAAGCCGCTCTGCCAGCGGGTGAAGAGGCCTCCCGGAGCGGCGCTGTTGCGCGCGATACCGCCCAGCGTGCCCTCCACGCCCCGGTCCACCACGTCCAGCCCGTCGGCAATCGCGCGGCTGGGGATGCTGAACAGGCTGTCGTAGATGCGGTCGAGGTACAGGGCATTGGAGCTCGTCCGCCCCAGCGGCCCATTCGCCAGGCTGCGGGCACGGTGCTCGGCGAGCGCCCACAGCAACCCGCCAATACCAGCGGCAACCGCGAGGATCGTCAGCACCCACTCGGTCGTCACGGGGATTTCGTGGGCATGAACGGGAACGGCCCGGCTCAGGTAGTTGTCGAAGGCGTGCCCGCCCCCCAGGAAGGTGGGGATATTCAGGAACCCGCCGAACGTGGCGAGCGCGGCCAGGATGCCCAGCGGCACCTGCATCACCGTGTCGGCCTCATGGGGGTGCGCGACGTGGCCCCGGTACTCCCCACGCCACACCAGGAAGTACCAGCGCCCCATGTAGAAGGCGGTCAGCAGCGCCACGCCCAGCCCGATCACGTACAGGCCCGGACTGGCTTCAAAGGCGGCGGCCAGAATCGCGTCCTTGGAGAAGAAGCCGCTCCAGATCGGGATCCCGGCGATGGCGAGCACCCCCATCAGCGAGACGATGTGCGTGAAGGGCATAAAGCGCCGCATCCCGCCCATCGCGCGCACGTCCTGTTCCTCGTGCAGGGCGTGGATCACGGCCCCCGCCGCCAGGAAGAGGAGCGCCTTGAAGAAAGCGTGCGTCAGCAGGTGGAACACGCCCGCCGAGTAGGCGTGCAGGCCCACACCCATGAACATGTACCCGAGTTGCGAGACCGTCGAGTACGCCAGAATCTTCTTGATGTCGTGCTGGTTCAGCGCCGAGAGTGCCCCGTAGAGCGCCGTCAGCCCGCCGACCCACGCCACCCAGGTTGAGGCGACGGGCGCGAGGTCGTACAGGAAGTGGCTGCGCGCGACGAGGTAGACACCCGCCGTGACCATCGTGGCCGCGTGGATCAGGGCAGAGACAGGCGTGGGACCGGCCATCGCGTCCGGGAGCCACGTCGTCAGCGGCAATTGACCGCTCTTGCCGACCGCCCCGACGAGCAGGAACAGGCAGGCGAGTTCGATTCCGGCGACGGCGACCTGCGCGCCCTCCACCCGCTGCAAGAGTTCGGGGATGACCAGCGTGCCGTAGAGCTTGTAGATCAGGAACATCCCGAACATGAACCCCAGGTCGCCGATGCGGTTCATGATGAACGCCTTGCGCGCGGCGTTGGAGTTCGCCACGCCCTCGCGGTCGCTCGCCGCGCGGATGTCGCTGGCTTCGGCCTCCGAGTTGCGGCCACTGAACCAGAAGCCGATCAGGAGGTAGCTCGCCACGCCCACCCCCTCCCAGCCCACGAACATGAGGGGATACGAGTCGGCGAGGACCAGAATCAGCATCATCGCCACGAAGAAGTTCATGAACGCGAAGAAGCGGACGAACTTGGGGTCGTGGCCCATGTAGCTGACGGAATAGACGTGGATCAGGAAGCCCACGCCCGTGATGATCAGCGCCATCAGCGCGGAGAGCTGGTCATACCAGAACCCGACCGCGAGGTTGGCGTTCAGCGCCATGTTCGGCAGCCAGGTCCACAGCACCTCGTGGGCGGCGGTGTCCGTCTGGCCCAGGTAGCGCAGCACGGCGACGACGAAACTCGCCAGCACGGTGGCCGAGCCGAGCCAGCCCGCCGAGCGGCCGGGAAAGAGGCGGGGCAGGCAGATCAGCAGCGCGAAGCCGAGCAGCGGGAAGAGAGGCAGCAAATACAGGGGCACGCCCGCACTCAGCCTTTCAGGGTGGCGAGGTCGTCCACGTTCGTGGTCTCGCGCTTGCGGAAGATGGCGACGATGATCGCCAGGCCGATGGCGACCTCGGCGGCGGCGAGGGTCATCACGATGAACACGGCCGTCTGCGCGGTGAGGTCCCCCCACGAGCGCGCGAAGGCCACCAGCGCGAGGTTCGAGGCGTTCAGCATGAGCTCGACGCTCAGGAAGACCATGATCGCGGTGCGGCGGGTCAGCACGCCGATCATGCCGATGGCGAACAGCAGGCCCGAGAGGGCGACGTAGTAGCCGGTCGGGGCCATCAGGCGCGCACCTCCTCCCGCTCGGCGCCGGGGAGGGGCAGGCTCACGGCCTCCGTGTCAGGCACGCCGTCCGGCTGCGGCACGGGCCGCTGCACCAGGGCCACCGCCCCCACAATCGCCACGAGCAGCAGGATGCTGACCGCCTCGAACGGCAGCAGGAAGCGGGTCAGCAGCACCTCGCCGACCGGCCCGGCCCCGCCGCCGCGCAGCGCCTGAGCCCCCTCGGCCAGCGGGCGGGGATCACGGTACGTCAGCGCCAGCACCGCCAGCGCCCCCGCCAGCACCACCCCGCCGATGCCCGCCAGCTCCCGCACGAAGGGCACCGGGTCGCGCCCCGAGATGGGCTGATTGGCGCCCAGCAGCATGATCACGAACAGGAACAGCACCATGATCGCGCCCGCGTACACGATCACCTGCGTCGCCGCCAGGAACGAGGCGTTCAGGCTGGCGAAGAGCCCGGCAACACTGAGCAGCGTGCCAACCAACCCCAGCGCCGCGTGAACCGCATTCTTCGCCGCGATGGTGATGATCGCGCCCACCAGGGCCAGCGCGCCGAGGAGCATGAAGGCGATCATGGGCGGCCCCGGGTGTGGCGTGTCTTGCTCCCTCTCCCCTCGTGGGAGAGGGCCGGGGTGAGGGGGCGTGCGGCCCACTTCCCTGTCCTACCAACACATTCGGCCATCATCTCGGGTACTCCACCCCCTCCAGTTCCTGGCGCGGGCCCTGCGGCACTTGGAAGCCCAGCCGCACAGGTTTGCCCGTGCGTGCAGCTTCCCGGCGCTGGGGCAGCGAGCCCTCCACCCCGACGAGCATGTCCTCCTTGCCGTACACGAGGTCGCGGTAACGGTAGTCCGCCATCTCGAACTCGTTGCCGAGGACCACGGCGCCGGTCGGGCAGGCTTCCTCGCACAGGCCGCAGAAGATGCAGCGCAGCATGTTGATCTCGTAGACCTTCGCGTACCGCTCGCCGGGGCTGGTGGGGTTCTGCGGGTCGTTCTCGGCGGCCTCCACGTAGATCGCGTAGGCGGGGCACACGGCGGCGCACAGCGAGCAGCCGATGCACTTCTCCAGGCCGGTGCCCGGGTGGCGGGTCAGGACGTGCCGCCCGCGGAAGCGGGGTTGCAGGGTCGCGCGCTGCTCGGGGTAGCTCACCGTCACCGGCTTCTGAAAGAGCTTCCCGAGCGTGACGCCCATGCCCTTGGCGATTTCAAGAACGCCCATGTGTGGCTCCTTTGGAGGGTTGTGGGAGGTGGGTTATGGGTTGACGGGAGTTCGCTCTTTTGCTCCTCCCCCTTGAGGGGGGAGGCTGGGAGGGGGTGAGCGAGCCTGGCGCCCCTGCAAAACAGACGCACAACCCGCTGTAACCCCGCATCAGTCGCCCCCCACCGTGCGGACGGGCGCTGCCTCTCCCTCGCGCCGCTGCGTCGGCGTGTTCCACAGCGCGCGCACGCGGTCACTCAGGGCGAGAAGCAGCACGAGCCCGCCGAGGCTGAGCAGGCCGAGGAGCCACAGCCCACTGCCCCGCGCGAACGCCAGGTAAGCGGCGGTGAGCAGCGTGTTGGCGAGCGCGACGGGCAGGAGCAGCTTCCAGCCGAAGCGCATGAGCTGGTCGTAGCGCAGCCGGGGCAGCGTGGCGCGCACCCAGATGAACATGAAGAGGAAGAAGGCGATCTTGACGACCAGCCAGATGATCGGCCAGCCGGAAATGCCGGGAATCAGGCCCTCCAGGAACACCGGCCCCCGGTAGCCGCCGAAGAACAGCGTCGCCATCACGGCCGAGGCGGTGATCATGTTGACGTACTCCGCCATCTGGAAAAGCGCCCACTTGATCGCCGAATACTCGGTCAGGTATCCGGCCACGATCTCCTGCTCGGCCTCGGGCAGGTCGAAGGGCGTGCGGTTCGTCTCGGCAAAGGAGGAGACCAGGAAGAGCGCGAAGCCCAGCGACTGGAAGAGGATCAGCCAGCCGCTCACCGCCTGCCACTCCACGATCCGCACGAAGTTGGTGCTCCCCACCAGCATGAGCAGGCCCAGGATGCTCAGGCCCATGCCGAGTTCGTAGGAGATCATCTGCGCGCTCGACCGCAGGCCGCCCAGGATGGGGTACTTGGACCCCGACGCCCAGCCGCCCAGGAAGATGCCGTACACGCCCATCGAGGTGATCGCCAGCAGCGCGAGGATTCCGGCGTCGAGGTTGTACACCCAGGGGTCGGCCCCGAAGAGGGACCCGGCGGGACCAGCGGGAATGCCGCCGAACGCTGTCAGCGCCATCCCGATGGCGACGATGGGCGCGAGCGTGTACACCAGCTTGTCCGCGAGCGTGACGCTCACATCCTCCTTGAAGATGCTCTTGATCGCGTCCGCGAGGGGCTGGAGCAGACCCATAGGCCCCACCCGGTTCGGCCCCAGGCGAATCTGCATCCGGGCGAGGAGCCGCCGCTCGATCAGGGTCATGTAGGCGAAGGTGGTGAGCAGCGCAAAGGCGACGAGCACGCCCTTGAGGAGCGTGATCAGGAGTTGGACGAGCCACTCGGGCATCAGAAATCCTCCGATGGCTGGGCACCCGCGCCCGGCCATCCGAGCGCAGCGAGCAGGAGCGGAGATGACTTTCGCGGAGTGGAAGCCATCAGTCGTCACCCCCCGGGCGGACCGCCGCGCCCAGCATGGGCAGCTCCCACATGGGGTCCTCCCGCCGCTCGGCGTGGTTCATGACGCCGCTGCCCCTGCGCTCGGGGTCCACGTGCATCCGCTCCTTCCAGAGCTTTGGGACATAGGTTTGTCCCGTTGGAGCGTCGAAGGTCCGGCCCAACGGCTGAATCCGGCCACTGGCGGGCAGGTCGGCGACATTCACCCCGAGGCGGCTATGCAACAGGGCTTGTGCGGACTTCAGCCCACGGGCGGGAGCGCGAACCTCCAGCACCTCCGCCAGCGCGGTCAGGGTGCGGATCAGGTCGGCGCCCTCCCCAGCATCCAGCGCTGCCTGCGTCAGCGGCAGGAGGCGGCCTTCGAGGTTCACGGTCGTCCCGCGCTTCTCGTAGTTCGTCACGGCGGGGAGAACCACGTCAGCAAGTCGCGCGGTCGTCGTCAGGTGTGTGTCGTGAACGATGGTGAAGCCGCGCGCCCGCACCCCGGGGTCCAGGCGGGAGATGAAGGCCGCGCGTGCGTCCGCGAGTCGGCTGTAGCTCAGCCCGCCCGCACGGGGGACAAGGTTGAGGTGGGCGAGCCCTGTGCTGTTCGGCCCAGCGGGAATGGCGAGGATCTTCGCCCCCGTCTGCCGGGTGAGGTTAGCGACCTGTGCCCCAAACGCGCCGGACGGATTGTTCAGCACGTCCGCGCCCAGAATCACGACCGGGTTCTTGGCCTCCGTCAGCAGCTTCCACACCGCCCGTGCCTCGTCGGTGCGCGGGTTCAGGAGGGCGCCCAGCAGGTCTCCCCCACCCTCCACCTTCACGCGCGTTCCGGCGTGCTTCGCCAGACGGGAATCCGGGCCGATCACGGCCAGCCGCTCCGGGTGGCGGGTCGGGCGCTCGACGAGGCGCAGGTCGGCAATCGCCGTGCCGTGCGGGAACTCGGGCGGGATGATGCCGCCGCGCATCATCTCCAGCACGCGCAGTTCGACGACCGGGGCCTCCTCGCCCAGGTCGGCGCCCAGCACCACCACGGCGTCGGCGGTCGCCACATCCGTCAGAGTTGCCGTGGAGGGCACATTCACCGGGTAGCGCGGCCAGTGGTCCACGGAGGGCGCGCCCGTCAGCCCGGCGAGGGCTTCGAGCGCCGCGCCCTCCTCCAGCGTGGAGTCCGAGTTCAGGTACAGGGCGAGGTCGGAGGCGTACATGCCGCTCAGCCCGCGCTTCATGGCGACGATGGCCTCCTCCCAGGTCGCCTCGCGGAGTTCGCCGTTCACGCGAATCAGGGGTTTGGTCAGCCGGTCCTCGGAGGCGAAGACGTGCCCGAAGCGGCCCGCATCGCACAGCCAGAACTCGTTCACCTCGCGGTTCTCGCGCGAGACGATGCGCTCCAGCCGCCCATTTCGGGCATCCACCGTGATGGAGCACCCGACCGGGCAGAGGGTGCAGGTCGTCGGCGTGTGGTCGTACTCCCAATTGCGGCCCCGGAAGCGCGCCACGTTGTCGAGGAGCGCCCCCACCGGGCAGATGTCCGCGATGTTACCCTGGAAGCCGGTGGGCAGCCCGCCCTCCTCGGTGTCGATGAAGGTGTGCCCGCCGCGCTCGATGAAGTCCAGGACCTCCTGCCCCGGCACCTCCTCGAAGTAGCGCACGCAGCGCTTGCAGTGGATGCAGCGCTCCTGGTCGAGGATGATGAAGTCCGAGAGCGGGTAGTGCTTGTCCGCGTGGCGGCGGTCGAAGCCGAAGCGGCTCGCTCCGTAACCGTACTCAAAGGCACGGTCCTGAAGCTCGCACGCGCCGCCCTTGTCGCAGGTCGGGCAGTCGAGCGGGTGGTTCAGGAGGGTGAACTCCATCATTCCCGCCTGCGACTTCGCCACGACCTCCGAGGTCGCCGCCGTGCGGATGTGCATCCCTTCCGTGGCCTGCATGGTGCAGGCGGCCATCGGCTTGGGGAACCAGAAGATCTTGGGCTTGGCCTCGTCGCCCTCGCCCTCCATCACGAAGGTGCCGTCCGGGTTCTTGCGCGGCGAGCCGGACTCGATCAGGCACATCCGGCAGGCGCCGACGGGCGAGAGGTACTGGTGGGCGCAGAAATACGGCACGTCCCGTCCTGCCGAGAACACCGCGTCGATGGCGCTGGTGCCCGCTGGCAGGTCGAGTTCGATGCCGTCCACAACGACTTTCATGCTTGCTCCTTACGGCAGGGAACGGAAAACAGCACCGGGGGCGGAAGCATCAACTCTCCCTCCACCGCCGCCGCGCCGGGTACATCGGCTGCCCCGTCTGCGCCAGCACGTCGTACTCCTCGCGGAAGAGCTTGATGGAACTCAGGACCGGCCCCAGGCAGGCGTCGGCGAGGGCGCAGAAGCTCCGCCCGCCGATGTTGTCGCTCATGTCGAGGATGAGGTCCACGTCGCCCGGCTGGCCGCGTCCGCGCACGAGCTTCTCGTACATGCGGGTCATCCACGAGGAGATGCCCTCGCGGCAGGGGGTGCATTTGCCGCAGGACTCGTGCCCGTAGAAGCGCACGAGGTTCCAGGTCGCGTTCACGATGCAGTCGGCCTTCGGAATCAGGGTCACGCCGCCCGTGCCGAGCATGGACCCGGCGGCAGCCACGCTCTCGTAATCCATCGGCGTGTCGAGCGTCTTCTCGTCCCACGGCAGCATCGGGCAGGAGGAGCCGCCGGGGATGATCGCCTTCATCTCCTCCAGCGGGCCGCCCGCCCAGTCGTAGATCAGCTCGCGGAAGGTGGTGCCGAGCGGGAGTTCGTACACGCCGGGCCGCCGCACGGGGCCGCTGATCTGGAAGAGCTTCATGCCCCTCGACTTCTCGGTGCCCATCCCCGTGTGCCAGTCGGCGCCGTACTTGAGAATCTGGGTCGCGGCGCAGAAGGTCTCGACGTTGTTGATCGTCGTCGGCAGACCGTACAGCCCGGCGGCGGCGGGGAAGGGCGGCTTGAGGCGCGGGTTGGCGCGCAGGCCCTCCAGCGAATTCATCAGCGCCGTCTCCTCGCCGCAGATGTACGCCCCGGCGCCCCGGTGGACCTGCAACTCGAAGTCGAAGCCGCTGCCCAGGACGTTCTTGCCCAGCAGCCCCGCCGCCCGCGCTTCAAAGATGGCGGCCCACATCCGCTCGGCGGCGTGGACGTACTCGCCACGGATGTAGATGTAGCCGACGGAGGCACGCATGGCGTACCCGGCAATCAGCATGCCCTCAATGAGCTGGTGGGGGTCCTCCGACAGCAGGTAGCGGTCCTTGAACGACCCCGGCTCCGACTCGTCCGCGTTGCAGATGATGTAGTGCTGCTTGCCGTCCTTGAGGGGCATGAAGGACCACTTGAGGCCGGTGGCGAAGCCTGCTCCGCCTCGCCCGCGCAGGCCGGACTTCTTGACCTCGTCGATCACGGCGTCGGGACCCATGGCGAAGGCACGCTTGACGGCCTCGTAGCCTCCGTGCTGCCGGTAGTAGTCGAGCGTCCAACTCCCCTGCTGCCCGACGTGCGCGTACAGGGTGGGGGCGAAGCGCGGGTCCTTGCCGCTGGTAATGGGTTTCGGTGCGGGTTCGGCGACGGTCACACTTCACCTCCAGTTAGGGGAGCGAGGTCATGGATGCTGGCCCCGACGCGCTCGCCCTTCGCCGTCATCTGCCGCCCGTCCTCCCGTACGGTGACAGGGACGGGGTTGTCGGGGGGAGGGGGCGCGTCCGCCCGCATCGCCTTGATCATCCGGTCGCACTTGGAACGGGTCACCTGCTCGTAGTACCCCTCGTCGTTGATCTGCACGACCGGCGCAGTGCCGCAACTCCCCAGACACTCCACCTTCTGCACGCTGAAGCGACCGTCCGGGCTGACCTCGCCGGGCTGCACGTCCAGGGTGGAGACGAGGTGGTCCCACAGCTCGTCGCTTCCGGCCAGCGCGCACATCAGGGTCGAGCAGACCTGGAGGTGGTACTTGCCGGTGGGCAACGTGTGGTACGTCGAGTAGAAGCTCATCACGCTCCGCACCTCGGTCGCCGTCGTGCCGCACAACGCGGCGATCTCCGCCATGTGCGTCTCCGACACGTACCCAAAGGCGTCCTGCACCTCGCGCAAGAGCGGCATCAGCGCCGAGCGTCGCCCTTGTGGGGAGGACGGGTAGCGGCTGAAGATGTCGGCGACGAGGGGTTGTTTGTCGGAAAAGTAACCCATAGAAAAGGTTCCCACCTACTCCTTCCAGATCGGCCAGGTGGCCTGTTCGAGCGCGTCCATCTGTTCCAGGCTGCGCCCGCCACGCCGCAGCAGGTTCATGACCTGCCCCCGGTGGTGCGCGTCGTGGACGATGGTGTGTTGCAGGAAGTGCGCCGGGTCGCTCTCGTACACGCCCGTGAAGCTCCGGCCCTCGGCATAGGCGCTCTGCACGGCCTCCAGCGCCGCCGCGTCGCCCTGGCTGAAGGCTTCGCGGAGTTCGGCGGGGCTCAGCGTCACGGTCCAGAAGCGCTGATCGGCCTCCTGGGTGGTGAACGTCATGGCCTCGGCGTGCGCGGGCGAGACGCGCCCAACCCAGTAACGGCGCATCCCCGCCAGGTGCTCCAGATGCTGCCCCACGCTCATGCCGCCCTGCCCGTCACTCAGGTCCAGGTCGGCCTCCGTGATCGCGTCCAGCATGGCCGCATTCACCCGCCCATTGCGCTGAAAGGATTCGAGCAGGACGGCGGGGAGTTCACGGGGCATGGAAGTCATGACAACTCCTCAAATGGGTCT
This sequence comes from Deinococcus aerius, assembly GCF_002897375.1. NCBI lineage: Bacteria > Thermotogati > Deinococcota > Deinococci > Deinococcales > Deinococcaceae > Deinococcus > Deinococcus aerius. The sequence continues at coordinate 249,388 of NZ_BFAG01000004.1, forward strand.
GGGGAGTGTTGGCCGTTGCCTGTGAACCCCAGCGCCCGATCTGCTGACGGCTGAACGCTGACCACGTTCCTGTTCACCGGTCCACATCCCCCAGCACCGGGTCGATCGTCGCCAGGATGGTGATGAGGTCGGCGAACTGCGCCCCCACGCAGGCGTACTCCAGCGCCTGGAGGTTCACGAAGCTCGGCGCGCGGATCTTCACCCGGTAGGGCATCGAGCCGCCGTCCGAGACGATGTAGTAGCCGACCTCACCGCGGGCGGACTCAATGGGCACGTACACCTCGCCGACCGGGGGGTGGAAGCCTTCCGTGACGAGCTTGAAGTGGTGGATGACCGCCTCCATGCTCGTCTCCAGCTCTTGCCGGGGCGGCAGGGAAATCTTGCGGTTGGGGTCCTTGATCGGGCCGGGCGCGAGGCGTTTCAGCGCCTGCCGGACGATCTTGGCGCTCTCGCGGAACTCCATCAGGCGCAGTTGGAAGCGGGCGAGGCTGTCCCCGGCCGTGGAGTACGGCACCTCGAAGTCGTAGGTCTCGTAGCCGCAGTAGGGGTTGGCCTTGCGGTGGTCGAGGGGCACGCCGGACGCGCGCAGGTTCGGCCCGGTCAGCCCCAGGTCAATCGCCACGTCGCGCGGAATGACGCCCACACCCGTCGCCCGGTCGAGGAAGATCGGGTTCTTGGCGAACAGCGTCTCGTACTCGTCCACGCCCTTCTCGAAGGTGTCGAGGAAGGCGGAGACGCGGGCGGGCCAGTCCTCGGGGATGTCGCGCGACAGGCCTCCGACCCGGAAATACCCCTGGTTCATCCGGTAGCCGCACACGGCCTCGAAGAGGTCCTGCAAGGCCTCCTTCTCGCGGAAGGCGTAGAAGAAGGGCGTCAGCGCGCCGAGGTCGAGCAGCCCCGTCCCCACGAAGACGAGGTGGGAGTGAATGCGCCCGAGTTCGTGCAGGATCACGCGCACGGTGGTCGCCCGCTCGGGCACCTGCGCCCCCAGCAGCTTTTCCACGCTCAGCACGTAGGCGAGTTCGTGGCCGAAACAGTGGAGATAGTCGGTGCGCGGCGCATAGGTCACGCCCTGGTGGTAGGTGCGGTGCTCAAAGGTCTTCTCGAAGCCCGTGTGCAGGTAGCCCATGTGCGGCGTGACCTTCACCACGTACTCGCCGTCCATATCCACCACGAGCCGCAGGACGCCGTGCGTGGAAGGGTGCTGCGGCCCTACGTTCAGGCTCATGATCTCGGTGTGCAGCAGGGCGCCCGTCTGCCCCCCGAGCCGCTCGGCCGACGTGGACTCCTGATGCCCCTGCGTCATCTGGGTGCGGGGCAACGTGCCGGAGTTCGGGTCCCGGTCCTTGATGGTCATTTCGGTCCCCCTGCGGGCATCACGGGCGGCACGCGGTCCTCGCCCTCACCGCGCCGGAGTTCGCCACGCCAGCCCGTCAGACCCCGGCTCTGCCCCGTCAGGCCCGCGCGGAAGGCGGCGGGGTCGATGAAGCGGCCCTCGCGGAAGGGCACGGGCGTCTCGCCGATGGGATAGTCCTTGCGGAGGGGATGGCCTTCCAGGTCGTCCGGCGTCAGGATCTTGCGGAGGTCGGGGTGCCCGACGAACTCCACGCCGATCAGGTCGTACACCTCGCGCTCCAGGTAGTTGGCGGCCTTCCAGACGGGGTAGAGGCTGTCGAGCGGCTCGCCCTCGTTCAGCCACACGCGCAGGAAGAGGCGGCGGTGCGACTCGGGGTGGTAGACGTTATGCAGCACGGCGAAGCGGGCGGGGCGGCGCTCGGGGTAGGCGCTGTAATCCACCCCCACCACGTCCATCAGCATGAAGCCGCGTTCCTTGAGCAGGGAGGCCACCTCCCGCAGACGTTCGGCGGGAACGATAGCGGTCAGCTCGCTCGTCTTGTCCGCCCCCAGTCCAAGTTCCATCATCAACTCGCCGACACTGCCGCTTTCCACGACCTCGGCCCCGGGCGTCGCAGTCGTCACGACAATTCGCTCGCTCATCTGGTCCACGCCTCCACCATCGGGAGTTCCTGGCCGCGCTCGTCGTAGGCCTCGCCGCGCACCTTTTTCTGAAGCTGCATGACGGCGTAGATCAGCGCCTCGGGGCGGGGCGGGCAGCCGGGCACGTAGATGTCCACGGGCACGACATGATCCACGTTCTGCACGACGGCGTAGTTGTTGAACATGCCGCCGCTGCTCGCGCAGGCACCCATACTGATGACCCACTTGGGGTCGGGCATCTGGTCGTACACCCGGCGCATGATCGGGGCCATCTTCTTGCTTAGCCGACCGGCCACGATCATCACGTCTGCCTGTCTCGGGCTCGCGCGGAACACCTCCGACCCGAAGCGCGCGAGGTCGTTGCGCCCGTCGGTGCTACTCATCATCTCGATGGCGCAGCAGGCCAGGCCGAAGGTCGCGGGCCACAGGCTGTTGGAGCGGCCCCAGGCGACCAGCTTCTCCAGGCTGGAAAAGAGGATGCCCTCGGATTCCAGTTCCTGCCAGTCGCGGTCGAAGAGTTCTTTCAGCGCCATACGGGAACCTCCAGGAGGCTTGAGGGGACCCTCTGCGTTGCCCTTGCTCTCAAGACCACTCCAGCACCCCTTTTTTCAGGATGTAGTAGTACCCCACCAGCAGCAGGCCCACGAACGTCACCGCTTCCCAGAAGGCGAAGGGCACCAGCTTCTGGTAAGCCACTGCGAGCGGGTAGAAAAAGGCCGTCTCAATGTCGAAGACGATGAACAGCATGGCGACGAGGTAGAAATGCACCGGGAAACGCTGGCCGGTGCCCACGCCGCCGTGCTCCGGGTCGTTGCCGCTCTCGTAGGCCATCAGCTTGGTGCGGCTCGCCTTCTTCGGCCCCAGCAGCGCCGAGACGACCACCGCCAGCACGCCGATGCCCAGCGCGATAAGCAGCATGATCACGAAATTCGCGTACTCGATGGGAGTCTCCCTTCTGCCTCTGTTTCTCTACTCCTACTACTTTGTGAAAAAGAGCACTAGCGGGAGTAAAAAAAGAGAGGGCTGACGAACCTGATCCGAACCGACTTGTGGTACGCCTCATGTTCTATCACGAAACGGCGCCTGAGACGATGCGCGAACCTGGTTTGGTGGGGGGAAGGTGGGGGTCTCGCGCCGCCGGAAAGTACAGGCGTCGCGCAGCTCCTTTCCCTCGAGGCGGGGCGGGCGGGCTGTTCCACCCCTCCTTCAATAGGGAGTTCGCGTTGCAACCTGCGGAACTTGCGTTCTGGTCGAGGAGCGGCGACACTACCGTTGCAGCCTGCCTTCGGGTGGGCTGAGGATTGAAACCGCCGTTTGCGTCTCCCCCACCGTCACCGGCATCGTTGCAGCCTGCCTTCGGGTGGGCTGAGGATTGAAACCGGTCATGTCGTCCTCTCTCCTAGGTCCGGCATCAGGTTGCAGCCTGCCTTCGGGTGGGCTGAGGATTGAAACGTGCGGCTGCTGCGGGGGCGTCCGAGAGCGAGTGTTGCAGCCTGCCTTCGGGTGGGCTGAGGATTGAAACCTCGGTGGGGCTGATCCGCCCCATGTCGGCCTCGAGTTGCAGCCTGCCTTCGGGTGGGCTGAGGATTGAAACAATCCCTTGATGCTGGCGAAGGCCGCGGCCCTGCGTTGCAGCCTGCCTTCGGGTGGGCTGAGGATTGAAACACCGGCCGCACCCCGGACGCCTTCGGGAACGGGCGTTGCAGCCTGCCTTCGGGTGGGCTGAGGATTGAAACACCAGCAGCTCAGCGGTGCCGGGGCTGT
>NZ_BFAG01000005.1 GCF_002897375.1 Deinococcus aerius
TAGGTCACGTCACGCACCAGCGATGCGAGTACGCCCGGAACCCCAGAGGTTCCGGGCGTCTTCCTTTTTGCTGTCTCCTGCTGCTCGTGCTCGACCGAATTCGTCCGCACCTGCGTGTTCAGGGGGCTGTGGCCACTGTTGTGGGCGATGGGCCTGGTTCGGGTGCGTCCGTAAGCTGTTCGGGTGTCACGAGGACCCGGGCTTGCAGGCTCGTCACCTCGTACACCTCGGTCTTGCAGCCGTCGGCGCCGGTCATGGGGGGAACGACCGAGGCGAGGTACTGGATGCCCTTTTCCTGCTGAGTGGCGTTCGGCGTGACCACCTTCATGACCGTCACGGGAAGGCTCTGCTGGCCGTCGGTGTCCACCGTCGCGCAGGCGGCCAGCCCTTTCAGGGCCGCTTCCGAGGGCGCCGACCCAAGCAGGGTGATGCTGCCGGTTCTGGGGCCCTGCACGATGACGCCCTCGGGGAGAGGCGACTTCATCAGACGCAGCGCGTCCGCAAAGCCCACGGTGCCCACCCCGGCGAGCAGGACTCCGGCGGCGATCCAGACGGCGGCGCGCTGAAAGCCGTCGCTGGCCGCGCGGGTGCGGTACGCCTCCAGCCATTGCCACAGGCGCTGGCTGTGAAGGTTCATCCAGGAGGCCGCCTCCTTCATGGCGTCCGCATCGTCGCGCAGCCGGGCGGCGTTGAACCGGGCGACCTCGTCCTTGTATTCCTGCAAGAGTTCCGGCGCCGAGTTCCTGGGGAAAAAGCGCAGTGGATCGGGGCGCGAGTCCCGAAAAGCCCCATCCTGCGGCGCCGCCCGCAGCGAGGAGGCCCACCCCGAGGCGCCCAGAATAATGCTGACGCCCAGGATGACGAGCAGCAGGGACAGCTTGGCATGGTCGGCAATCCCCCCATCGGCGGTGGCGGGGGCCTTGACGTATTCGCCCAGGCTTAGGCCCGTGAAGACCACCGCCGCGATGCTCGTCAGGGCCGTGACCCAGCCGGTCAAGGTGCCCCGCAGGCGGGCGAGTACGTCCAGATTCGAGAAAACGCCCGTATTCGGCGCGCCGCCTTTTTGCCCGGTGCCCTGCTGATCTGCGGCCTTAGCGGTCATCGACATCTCCTCCCAGGTCGCCGCGCAGGGCGGCGGGGTAGAGCTGTTCGGGAAGCAGCGGCGCCGCACTGAATGGCACGGGGGGAACCGAATCAGACGGCTTGGGCTGCTCGTCCTTGCCCGGCAGAGGAGGTGGGGGGAGGACAGGCTGTTTCTCCCTGAACTCCACCTGCTGGTCGGGGTAATGCTGTTTGAACTCCTCGACAACCTGCCGCGCTGGGGCCTCCCACCCCCTGGGAAACACCACCCACCAGGTTGGCCCTATCCGGTCCACGTAACAACCCAGGGCCACGAGTTGCTGCCGCGCCGCTGCCCACGCCGCCTGCCTGCCGTCATCACCGCTCATGCTGCCCCTCCCCGGACCTTCCGGCCCGCAGCCGCAGGGTGCGCCGCGGACCATGACCGCCCCGTGACCGGAGGGACGCCTGACACCCCCTCCCGCATGACCGGGCGCCGGCGAAAATAGCCCGCTGCCCCCCGTTCCCGAATCGCAGCGGACCACCCGGCGTCTCTCTAGCGGCTCCCGAAGTTGTACGGGACCGACGGCTGCAAGGGGTAGGCGAAAGGTGGGGCGTTCCCGCAGAGTTCACCGGAGCCCGGCGGGCGCGTCGTTGTACATGCCCAGGCCCAAAGCTTCCCGCTGCGCGCGTATGGCGCGCCCTGGGTGTGCGGCACCGGAACAAGGTAAAAAAGAAAAAGTCCCTCCCGGAGGGGCTTTTTTGCTGGTCGAGGCGGCGAGATTTGAACTCACGACCCCTACCACCCTAATCTCATTCACCCCCTCGGTCGGGGCAGGTTAGGGCAGTTTTAATTTAAAACGTTTTCCTGCGTCCCGGCCAGCGGTCCAGAGATTTCGAAAAGGCTGGGGCGGATTAGAGAGGGTTGGCGTTGCTGCGAGTGTTGCTGCAACGCCAGGAAGCGGGCGCGAGCCCTTGACTCCAAGCCCCTTGACGCGCTGGTGTGGAGGCGCCCGGTCGGGCGACAGCGGCGGAGGTAGACGCTTGCAGGGCGGCCCGCCGCTGTCTCAGCCATCCTGTGCCCACTCCAGAACGTCCAACAACCCCAGGTCCTTGCCGGTAATCTTGCGGAGCGCCTTGATGATCAGGTCGAGGACCTCCAGGTCCGGGCGCTGTGTACTGCCCTCGTACATGGCCCGCAGCGTGTTCATCGCGACACCGGACTCCTTCTGGAGTGCGTAGCGCGTGATGTTGTGCGCGTCCATGGTGCCTTGCAACTTCCATCTCACCATCCCGGCAGTATGGAGTATGTTCATAGGTCGGATAGTATTAGACTATTAATAACATAGCAATACTCTGATACTATGGCGGTGTCAGAGAGGGGGCATACCGGCACCGGCAAGTAACGAGCGCCCCCTCCTGAAATCCTCATCCGCACCTGGAAGGCCGTCAACCTGCATACCGACTGCGGCGTGGTCCGCAAGGTCGCCACCCACATGTCACTCTTACCCGCGACGGCCAGGGCCACCTCAGCGCCACGGCGGGCGGCCGGACCATGGACTACCGCTACGCCACCTGGCTGCTCGACGAGGCCACCCGCACCGAGCTGCTGGAAGAGATCATCCTGCCCATCGGCAAGCCCGCCGCGTGCGCCCTCCACCGCAAGCTGGGCCTATGGGTTACCGCAGCGCCCAGCACTACGCCCTGGCCACCGAGGTCCTGGGCGTACCGGTGACCAGCTTGGCCGCGCTGACGACCGAGCAGGCCGCGCTCACCCGCGGTTACACCTACGGGCAGATGGGACGGGCCGCATGAACCGGCCCGTACTCTTCTGGGAGGCCAGGCGCATGGACGACGTGACCTGGAAGATCGTCGGGATGCAGGCCACCCGCAGTCGGGGCTGCGAGCCCACGCGCTCTACTGTCGAGGGCGTGCAGCCCGAGGCCATGACGGCAACAGGAACGGGCGGGGAGGTTGATCGGCTGGAACCGAGCCTCGACGGGTACTCCGCGCTCTTGTACGTCGAGCAGGACCTGAGGGACATGGGGGCGGTGGCCTGATACCGCGCCCCGACCTGGACGCCGCGCGAGCCGAGGCGCTCGCCGCCCTGGGCCGGGGTGCCGAGCGCACCCTGGAGCGGCTGGAGGCCGCCGGACTCAGGGTGGTCCGGCGGTCTGAGCTGGCTATTTCCGCCGCAGGCCGCCGCCTGATCGCGCAACTCGTCGGCGAGCGCCAGGGCCTCGGCGCGCTCCTCCTCGTGGGCGGCGCGGAGATGCGCGTCGGCGATCAACCGCCGGATCTCGGTGAGCGTGACGCGCGCCTTGTCGTCGCCGTCCGCCAGGAAGCAGTCCTTGCTGGTCCGGGTCACCGTCAGCCCCGCGGAGGCTGCCTGGGCGATCAGGCGGCGGCCTGCGGCGGCGGTCGTGATGGTCTTGGTCATAACGTGTTTCCTCCGTCACAGACGGCGTTTTTCGGCTCCTCGGATGTCTGTAGTCTGAAGGTCGGAGGTCGGGAAGTAAAGGACCTGAGTGTGCAAAAAGACCGTCTGGGACGCTCTGTTCGGTCTGCTTGAACATGCCGGGGGGCGCCAGACGCCGGGGACTCCTCCTCTTCTGCCGGGTCGATACTGACCCCGCCCTCGTGAAGAGCGTGGGGGTTCAACCCGTTACTTTGCCAGCCAGGTTTGAAGTTGTCGCCAACCGCCCCGCCCGTACCCGTCCGGCTCCTCGCCGCGGAGCAGCCGCCACTGCCAGCCGGACTCGTCGCGGATCATGGTGGCCCAGGCCCCGCTCGCCCGCTGGGTGTGGTAGAGCTGGCGCTCCTGGGTCTCGCTGTCAGTCGTCGGAAGGGGGCGTCCAGGCCGGAAATCGGTCACGAGGAACGAGGGTCAGGGAAATCGCGCGGTTTGGTGTAGAGGAGGCCAAGCACGTTCATGCAGATGTTGGCGATCGGGGAATACGCTGTCGGCACCTTCGGCGAACATCCTGATCAAGCTTTTCGGCGGTTAGGGAGCACCGCTGTTCGTACGACTTCCTGTCGACCTCGCTCGCCGCTGCTCGCAGCGTTGTGGAAGGGGACTAGGCTACAAATCGGTCTGCAGTCTTTCGGAACGCGGGCTTAATGATCTCTTGTTAAATTCAAGAAGTCACACTGAAGCGCAGTCTAAGGGTGATCTACAGTCGCTGGCTCCGGAGCGTCCTTTCCGTGGGGACAGAAAGAACAACATGAAGCTGCTGAATGTTGGCCGTCTCATTGCAGGCGCCTGCCTTACGCTTCTGCTTGCCTCTTGCGCTGGCCAATCTCCGGGGGCAGCCCCCCCGGAGGTTGACTCCTACGCCAACGACACGTCCTACCCCTGGGCGTATAACGCGCCTCCCGGTCCGCTGACGCCCCTCAGTCTCACCCCCGGCGAGAACAACCTGTACTACGAACCCATTCTTGCAGCCAGTAACAGCTGGGGTCCCATCGAGATCGACCGCAGCAACGGGGACCGCTACGCGGGCGACGGCCGGACCTTGACGCTGGATGGCAAGACGTACACTCGGGGCTATGGAACCCACGCGAGCAGCGAAATGCGGTTCAGCCTCAAGGGGACGGGAGCGGTCTGCACCCGCTTCACCGCGGACGTCGGAGTGGACGATGAGGTGGGAAACCGGGGCAGCGTGGCGTTCCAGGTCTACCTGGACGGCGTCAAGGCTTACGACTCCGGGACGATGACCGGAGCGAGTGCAACCAAGACGGTGGACCTGAACATTCGGGACAGGCAGGAGTTGCGTTTGGTCGTGACCAATGCGGGGGACGGCATCCACTATGACCACTCGGACTGGGCCAGTCCAAAGATCTTCTGCCAAGCGGTCAAACCGCCCGAGCCCCGCCTGATGGTCGTCATTGATCCTACCCTTCAACCGTCCGTGTCAGAACTACCCGGTTGGGACGGCGTAACGCCTCAACCCCTCGCCACCCTCGCTGGCGAGGACGGGGAACAGGCAGATTTCGTGGCGAACGCGTTGATTGTGAGTACGAATGAAGCTTCTGTTTTGCAAGGCTTTCTCAGTCGGTGGCAGGGCAAGATCCTGCGGACGATTGACGCGAGTGCCCTGGGTGTCCCGGACTTGCCTCGTCAATACCTCGTGCAGGTGAACTCGAGCGCGGCTGACCCTGCAACGTTGATTCCCACACTGCAGGCGCTGGATCCCAACGCTCAGGGAGCCCTACGAGTGTCCAGTCAGGAGGCTCTGCGTCTCCTGACGGTCGCCGCCCGGGAAGCGGCGCTCGGCCTGGTCGTGGGGATTGATGGGGTGGGACGCGCTGATACGTTCATGGACAAACAGTCGCTCGAGGCTCCCACTGGTCCGGGCAGCTACAGCCCGAATGCCTTCGACTGGAATTTCCTCAACACCGGAAGTACGCAGGATATTGGGGTGACCGAAGCGTGGCGGTTGCTGGAGGTCAAGGGCAAGTTGGGCAACAAGATCAACCTGGCGATTCTGGATGGGGGGTTCCGTATCAATCAGGACTTCCCAGAAGGCAACCTTGCCTCAGCGATTCCCGGTGTGCCTGCCGACCGTTCCCGGTTGGGCGGCTGCTCCGGAGGCTCTTGCCCGTGGCACGGCACCAGTGTGCTTCAGGCAGCCATGGCTGTCCCGGATAATGGCTTCGGTACCGCTGGCCCGGCTGGCCCCATCGCCAGATTCTGGGCGTGGTACGCCGTGGAATATGTCTCCCAAACGGAAGCCATGCTGCTCGCCCGGCTCAACGGTGTTCGCATCGTGAACATAAGCAACAGCCAGGGCGTGCCGTCCTATCTCACCTGGGCGCTTACTCCTTGGGATTTGACGACCCGTGCCCTACGCAGCAGCGGCCTTCTCATCTTTGCGTCCGCTGGGAACGAGGGCAAAGACGTGGATGCCCAGTACTGCCCACTGGGCATCTGCACCGGCATCGAGAAGACTTGGTTCTCGCCGTGCGAGAATAATGGTGTCATTTGTGTGGGCGGCCTAGCTGACAACTCAAAAAATCGCCGTAAGTCGTCGAATTATGGTGGAGAAGACGTAGACATTTTCGCTCCGTTCAGTGTCTTCATCGGACCCGATCCGGATCATCCATTGAATGCTGCGCGAGTGGAACGCGGCACCAGCCTCTCCTCCCCGTATGCCGCAGGGGTCGCCGCACTGATCTGGGCAGCCGATCCTTCACTCAGTGCGAACGAGGTCGAGCGAATCCTGTTAACCACGGCGCACCGGAGCCCCGACCGGCAGGTCCGCCGATACGTGAACGCCTTCGCCGCTGTGCAGCAAGTCCTTGGTCCCTTCCCCATGAATCGGCCACCCGTGGTCACCATTAAGAGTCCTCTTGCGGGGGCAGGGGTGCAACCAGATCAACCCGTGCTGTTGAGCGGGAGTGCAGTCGATCCGGAAGGTGCAGGAGTGGTGAGTTACGCTTGGGAAGTGACGTTCAAAGACATGAGTGGCCAGAGTGTCACCAAGTGGGTTGGTCAGGACCCGGAAATGATGTGGGTTCCGCAGTCGACCCTTCCCATCCCTAGAGGCTGCCAAGGACGTTAGGCAAAAAGAGGCTTGAGGTTGTGACAGAGCAGAACGCAGGCGGCCAGGAAATGGAATCCGACCAGCGTGGACGGCAAACGCTCCAAATCGCGTCCCAGCCGTCGGAACCGTGACAACCATGCAAAGGAGCGTTCCACCACCCAACGGCGTGGCAGCAGGATAAAGCCCTTGGTCGCCTCCGGGCGTTTGACCACCACCAGCTCCACGCCCGCCTCAGTGGCCTGTCGGGCGGTCTGCTCTCCCGTATAGCCCTGATCCACGAACGCCACCTCAACGTTCACGCCGGTGGCTTCCTGCACCTCCAGGCACAGGTCTTTGACCTGTGCCCTGTCCTGCTCATGGGCCGGGGTCGTCAACACCGCCAGGAGATGACCCAGGGTGTCTACGGCCAGATGCACCTTGGTGCCCTTGCGCTTTTTCGCGCCATCAAACCCCGCGCGGTGGCCGCTCTCGGGCGTGCTTTGCAGCGTGCGGCTGTCGATGATGATGGCCGTCGGCTCCCCGTTTCTGGACCGCTCGACGCGGGAGAGCACCCGCAGGTCGTGGGCGGCGTTTTCGAAGCACCCGGCCTCAAACCAGCGGTGCGCCTGTTGGCACACCGTCTCCGCTGGGGGAAAATCGTGGGGGAGGTAGGCCCACTGTGCCCCGGTGCGGGCCACCCACAGCAGGGCATTCAAAACCTCTCGGATGCTGTATTTCCGCTGCCTTGCATCCTCGGGACTGAGCAGCAGGTACGGAAGCAGGAAGAGATACGTGTCGTCGTCCACGTCGCTGGGATAGCCTCGCCGGGTCACCCACTCATTCTGCCCTGTCCAAACTCTCGCCCTGGAAGTTCAACCTTGTTCTTGGCAGCCTCTAGCCCCACTGAGGATTGCGAATTCGTATTGCCCTTCAACCTGACCTTGAAGGCAACAGACCCTGAAGGACTGGAAGGTTTGAAAACCATTCCCATGACAGTCGGCCGAATTTGTTGAGGTGAAGGTCGTGATTGCAAAATGGCGGGCTCCAAGCGATGTTGAAGACGGGTCTAGAGGCTGCCAAGGACAGGTTTGAAGTCACTGGTCAGAACTCTGGAGCGAGCAGAATGAAGGGGTGACCCGGCGAGGCTACCCCAGCGATGCGGACGACGACACGTACCTCTTCCTCCCGTACCTGCTGCTCAGCCCTGAAGACGCACGACAGCGGGAATATGCAGTCCGGGAGGTGCTGAATGCGTTGGGCTGGGTCGCTCGCACGGGGGCACCGTGGGCCTACCTCCCCCACGATTTTCCCCCAGCGGAGACGGTGTGCCAACAGGCGCACCGCTGGTTTGAGGCCGGGTGCTTCGAAAACGCCGCCCACGACCTGCGGGTGCTCTCCCGCGTCGAGCGGTCCAGAAACGGGGAGCCGACGGCCATCATCATCGACAGCCGCACGCTGCAAAGCACGCCCGAGAGCGGCCACCGCGCGGGGTTTGATGGCGCGAAAAAGCGCAAGGGCACCAAGGTGCATCTGGCCGTAGACACCCTGGGTCATCTCCTGGCGGTGTTGACGACCCCGGCCCATGAGCAGGACAGGGCACAGGTCAAAGACCTGTGCCTGGAGGTGCAGGAAGCCACCGGCGTGAACGTTGAGGTGGCGTTCGTGGATCAGGGCTATACGGGAGAGCGGACTGCCCTGGAGGCGACCGAGGCGGGCGTGGACCTGGTGGTGGTGAAACGCCCGGGGGCGACCAAGGGCTTCATCCTGCTGCCGCGACGCTGGGTCGTGGAACGCTCCTTTGCCTGGTTGTCACGCTTCAGGAGCTTGGGACGGGACCTCGAACGCTTGCCGTCCACGCTGGTCGGCTTCCATTTCCTGGCCGCCGGCGTTCTGCTCTGTAACAACCCCAACCCCCTGTTTGCGTAGGGTGGTTGGCGGCTTCTAGCGTCTCGGCACAGGCGTTCAGTCCTCTAGACAGGAGTGACTTCGTAAGCCACCTCTGCATTGGGGTGAACGCCGAGAGCCGGACCAGGAGGCAAGGTACTTCGCCCCCGTCAGCCCGTAGGCTGGTTACACCGCGAAGGAGCCCGTATGCCCGGACTCACCCACAGCCGTGAGTTCAAGTTGGAGATCGTGAACCAGGTGAAGAGTGGTCAGAAGACCACCGCGCAGCTCAGCCGCGAGGACAGCCCCGCGCCCAGCATGAACCAGGGCCTGGACCCCAAGGCCCTCGCCGACCGCCTCGGTCATGCCCACGCGAGCACGGCCCTGGACGTGTATGGCCACGTCTTCGAGGAGCAGCGCGAACGGGCTGCCCTCAGCCTGCACGACCTGCTGAAGGACCGGGGAGAGGCCCAACCGGCCACCCTGCCGAACTGAGCCCCGAAAACACAGTTGCTGCACCGGTTGCTGCTCGGCCCAACGGGGAGTGTCCTGCTGCATTCGGGGAAAAGAAAAAACCCGCTCTCAGAGCGGGTTTGCTGGTCGAGGCGGCGAGATTTGAACTCACGACCCCTACCACCCCAAGGTAGTGCGCTACCAGGCTGCGCTACGCCTCGACGGCCAGCCACAGAACTATAGACGGCGTCCCCGGCTTCGTCAAGGGTGAGGGTCAGGGCGTATGCTGCGCCCCGTGACCAGTTTGAGTTTCGAGGAGAGGCTGCGTAACTACGCGCGGCTGGCGGTGCGAGTCGGTCTGGGTGTGCGCGAAGGGCAGCGCGTGCTGGTACAGGCGCCGGTGGAGACGGCCCCGCTGGCCCGCCTCGTCGTGCGGGAGGCCTACGCGGCGGGCGCGAGCTTTGTGGACGTGCGCTGGGACGACGACGACGTGCAGCTCGCCCGCTTCAGCCTGGGGCCCGAGGGATCCTTCGAGCAGATCAGCCGGTGGCGGGTGGACGCCGAGCTGGAGACGGCGGAGGCGGGCGGCGCGGTGATCGCTATTCGGGCGACAAATCCCAACCTGCTGGCGAACGTGGACCCGGCCCGGGTGACGACCCACCAGCGGGCGCTGGCCGCCTACCGCAAGCCCTACATGGGGCAGGTGATGACCAACAGCCTGAACTGGAACCTGATCTCCGCCCCCGTCCCCGAGTGGTCCGAGCTGATGTTCCCCGGTGTTTCCCGAGAGGAGGCTGTCCAGAAGCAGTGGGACGCGATCTTCGCCGCCACCCGGGCGGATCAGCCCGACCCGGTGGCGGCGTGGACGCAACACCTCGCGGACCTCAAGCGGCGCCGGGACCTCCTGACGGAAAAGCAGTACGCGGCGCTGCACTTCAAGGGGGGCGAGACCGACCTCACCGTGGGCCTGGCCGACGACCATATCTGGGGCGGCGGGGCGGCGGACACCCCCTCCGGCATCACCTTCACGGCGAACATCCCCACCGAGGAGGTCTGGACCGCCCCGCACCGCGAGCGGGTGGACGGCGCGGTCGTGAGTACCAAGCCGCTCTCGTACAACGGCGTGCTCATCGAGGGCATCCGCATCCGCTTCGAGGGCGGGCGTGTCGTCGAGGCGACGGCGCGCCAGGGTCAGGAGACGCTGCGCCAGATGATCGACACCGACGAGGGCAGCCACCGCCTGGGTGAGGTCGCGCTGGTGCCGCACTCCAGCCCGATCAGCCGCTCCGGGCTGTTCTTCTTCAACACGCTTTACGACGAGAACGCGGCCTCCCATATCGCCATCGGCAGCGCGTACCGCTTCAATGTGCGCGGCGGCGTGGAGATGACGACCGAGGAATTCGCCGCGAAGGGCGGCAACGACTCCCTCACCCACGTGGACTGGATGATCGGCTCGGGCGAGATGGACGTGGACGGGATCACGAAGTCGGGCGAGCGCGAGCCGGTGATGCGCGCGGGCGAGTTCGTGATCTGAGGGGGAAAGAGGAGGGGGCCTGCAATGAACGCCGCAGGCCCCCTCCTATCCCTGCTTCTCCAGCCACAGCACCAGCGCCTCCGCGCTCGCCGGGTTGGTGGCGAGGGGGATGTCGTGCACGTCGCACAGCCGCACCAGGGCGGACACGTCGGGCTCGTGGGGCTGGGCGGTGAGGGGGTCACGGAAGAAGAAGACGGCCAGGACGCGCTCCTCGGAGATGCGGGCGCCGATCTGCTGGTCGCCGCCCATCGGGCCGGAGAGGACCCGCTCGACCGTGAGGCCCGTCTTCTGGGCCAGGATGCCCCCCGTCGTGCCGGTGGCGACGAGGTGAAAGCGGCTCAGCACTTCACGGTGGCTCAGGGCGAAGAGGGCGAGTTCGAGCTTCTTGCGGTCGTGGGCGATCAGGGCGACCTGTCGCCGGTCCGCGGGGGGGCTGGTCACGCGCCTTCCTGCTGCGCCGCGAGCGCCGCCCCGATGACCCCCGCCTCCGTCCCGAGCTGCGCGCGGCGGATGGTGACGGGGGCAAAGGACCCGGCGTACTCGTCCGCCGCCGCCTGCACGCCCTGGAAGAACAGGTCCCCCACGCTGGCGACACCTCCGCCGATCACGAACACCTCCGGGTCGAGGAACTTCTGGATGTCGGCGAGCGCCACGCCGATATGCCGCAGCGCCTGGTGGACGACCCGCCCGGCGACCGGGTGGCCCTGCGCGGCGAGGGCAAAGGCCTCGGCGGTGCTTACCTCGCGGTTCAGGGCGTAGCTCGCGTCGCGGGCGATGGCGGTGCCGCTGGCGAGGGCCTCCAGCGCCCCGTCCAGCCCCGCGCCGCTCACCGGGCCGCCCGGCATGACGGTCACGTGCCCGAGTTCCCCCGCGATGCCGTGCCGCCCCCGCCAGATGCGGCCGTTCAGCACGATGCCCGAGCCGATGCCGGTGCTGACCGTCACGTACACGCTGCTCTCCGTGCCGCGCGCCGCGCCCAGGTACGCCTCGGCGAGCGCGGCAGCCTTCGCGTCGTTCTCCAGCACCACACGCTGGCCCAGGCGGTCGCGCAGGCCGTCCACCAGCGGCACGTCGGTGAAGCCGTAGATGTTCGGCGCGAACTTCACCCGGGTGCGCTCCATGTTCAGGGGGCCGGGCACGCCCACGCCGACCCGCGCGGCGTCGGGGTGCGTGGCCTGGAGCGTCGCCACCTGCGCGGCGATGGCGTCGAGGACGGCCTCCCAGCCCGTTTCGGGGGTGGGCTGGACATGCCGGTCGTGGAGCTCGCCGCCCCGCAGGACCCCGGTGGCGATCTTGGTTCCGCCCACGTCCACGCCGATGCTGACCTGTTCTGCCGTTTGCGTCACTCTGGTTGCCTCCAAGTCACTGCCCACGTCGTCCCCGCCCGGAACTGCTTCCGAACGTGAGTTTCTGTCGTTCCGGCCCGCACTGTAGCCCGGCGCCCCGTCAGGAAGGTTCCTCCCTGTCTTCCCCGCCCTCCAGCAGGGCGAGGGCCTCGGCGAGCTGGACTTCCGGCACATACAGGCCCACGTCGCCCATGTAGCCCCCGGTCTCGATCTCGATGACCGGGCTGCCCATCGCCCACTGGAAGGGGGTGCGGACCACGCTCACCACACCGCCCGCCGAGAGGGTGCGCCGCCAGCCCTCGGCGAGCAGCCGGGGCAGGGTGCCCAGCCGCACCCACACGTCGCCCTGGTACAGCACCCGGTCGTCGTACTCGGCGCGGCTCATCCGGGAACACCCCCGCTGGGCACGACGAGGAGCGGCGCGAAGGCCGAGCGCACCCGCTCGGGCAGGGGCTCGGGGCGGTGATCGGCGTCCACCCGGACCTGCACGGTGCGGGCGTAGGCGCTGGGCTCCCCGTCGGCCAGCAGGCGCGAGGCCACCGTCCAGCTCGTGCGGCCCACCCGCTCGACGAGGGACTCGACCTCGACCGCCTGGCCCCAGCGCACCTCGCGGCGGTAGTCGAGTTCCAGGCGGGCGATCACCGAGTGGTCGTCCTGCTCCCGCACGCCCAGGTCGCGCATCAGGATCACCCGTGAGGTTTCGAGGTACTGCACGTACACGGCGTTGTTCAGGTGCCCCATCGCGTCGATGTCGCCGTAGCGCATCTGGATGGGGGTGCGGTGCGCGCGGGACCAGTCGAGGCCAGCCAGGGCTGCTGCCCCGCCCCGGGAACCGGAGTCGTTGCCACTCATGCGGCCCATTATGGGGGGCAGGCTTCACACGCCTTCCCCGCGCGGCGGCGCTATGCTCTGGCTCATGACTCCACCCGACCCGCCGCCCTCGCCGCCCCGGGGTCTGGGAGCGCGCTGGCGGCAGGTGCAGCGGCTGCCCCTCACGCTGATCCTCACCAGCCTGCTCGCGGGGCTGGGCATCGTGCAGCTCAGCTTCCAACTGGGGAACCTGGCCTACCGCACGGCGACCTGGACCCGGGAGACCCGCCAGACCCAGGCGCGCATCCGGGGTCTGGAGCGCGACCTGCGCCTGCTGCGTGACGCCGAGCGGGCGGCCCAGGACCCCGCGTACCTGGAGGTCCTCGCCCGCTGTCAGGGCTTTGTCGGGGAAAATGAGGAGGTCGTGGTCGCGCCGGGTGCGCCCGAGACGCCGGGCGAACTCCAGAACTGCATGACGCTGCGGCTGCCCTGAGGAGTGGTCCTGCTGGAGGTGGCCGGGCGCTCCTCATCCTCTTGGCAGGGGACCGGCCGGTTCTGCCCCAGGGAGGGGCGTTTGGATGAGGGGAGAGGGGCCGGGCATCTTGCCCTCGTTTGCCCCCTCCCCCCAGAGGGGCAGGGGAGCTTTCCACTGCGCTCGGCAAGGGGCTCGGCTCGTCGCGCCGGTGGTCGTTGTCCTCTGCGTGCAAGGTTTGATCTTGCTGTTCTCAAGCCGCTCGCCCACCGTCCCGCTGCGCGAGCAAGGCGGGGTGAAGGCGGGGCGAGCGCCAGTTGCCTTGTGGGGATGGGCGGTCCGCATTGGCCGTTTTGAGAAGCTAAAGCTTGAGCGGTATTCCCCTCCCCCTGGTGGGGGGCCCGGACTCGCAGAGCTGCTTGCAGAGGGGGTGGCGAGCGCCGTCCGCCCTTGTGCCAGACGACGAACAGTTGCCCCGAGCAACTTTGCGTTTCGCATCAGGCGTCTGCGGGGCTGGCAGGGAACGCCTGCCCTCTCACTTTCCACTGCCCTGACAACGCCCTTGCCTCCGGGGGCGGGCCCCCGGGGTGTTTGGAAGGGGTGAACGGTAAAATTCCCAGCTCGGGCGTATGCTGCCCCCGTATGTCACTCGTGGTTCTGGTCACGTTGCCCCCCGAACGCGCGCACGAACTTGCCCGAACGCTGGTCAGCGAGCGTCTGGCGGGGTGCGTGAATGTGATTGGCGGCGTTCACAGCATCTACCGCTGGGAGGGGGACATTGCGGAGGACCCCGAGACGCTGCTGCTGATCAAGACCACCGGGGAACGCTACCCCGAGCTGGAGGCGCGCATCCGAACCATGCACCCCTACGAGGTGCCCGAGATCATCGCCCTGCCCTTCGACCGGGCCTTGCCCGAGTTCCAGAGCTGGCTGCTGGGCGCCACCGCCCTGCGCGGCGAGTAAGGGGGCCGCTCCCCCCGTTCCGGCTTCCACTCGGAAAGCCGCCCGGTCGTTGGGGAGGTTCTCCTGACTGCCCCGCTGTCACGGTGTCCCGGTACACTGGAGCATGACCGTGCCCGGGCACGACTCCGGCCTGCCGCCCCACGCGGCCCGCCTGGGTGGGACGCTCCTGGCCGCACTGGAAGACGCGGCGGACCCGGCGCTGCTGCTGGAACGGGGGCCGCCCGCGGGGGAGGGCGGGGCGGCGTGGCGGGCGGTGTTCGTCAACCGGGCCTTCGCGCGGCTGCTGGGGGCTGAGCCCGCCGCGCTCCTGCACGCCACCTTCGACGAGCTGATCGCCCGGGTGCGGGGCAATTTGGTGGGAACGGACGCCGCGCACTTCGTGCGGCGCCAGGAGAGCTTCCGGGTGGACCTGCAACTGCGCGCCGGTGGGGCGCGCTGGATGGACGTGCAGTCCACGCCGCTGCACGTGGGGCCGGGCGCGGCGAATGGGGAGCCCACCCACTGGTGGGTCGTGCTGCGTGACGTGACTGCCGAGCGCCAGGCCCTCGCCCTCGCCACCGGGCAGTCACGCGCGCTTCACCTCGCCGTGCGGGGGGCGCCGCTGAGCACCATCCTGCGCGCCCTGACCGCCACCCTGGACGAGCGGCTGCCCGGCAGCGCCGCGAGCGCGAGCCTGCTGGGCGGCGACCACCTGCACCTGCTGGGCTCGCCGCGCCTGCCGCCGGCGGCAACGGACCTGCGCCTCCCCCTGGCCGCCGCGCAGGCCTGCACCTGCGTCCGCGCCATCCGGCGCAACCAGCCGGTGCTGACGCGCTGGCCCGCCGGGTTTCCCCCCCCGCTGCGCGCCGACCTGATCCGGGCGGGATACGCCCGTGCCTACAGCGTGCCGGTGCGGGAGGCCGGGGGACCCGCCCTGGCGGCCCTCACCCTGTATGGCCGCCGCCCGGACGACCCCCATCCCGCCGAGGTGGAGCTGCTCGGGCAGTTCGCCGACCTCGCGGCGCTGCTCGTGGCGCGCGACCAGGGGCTGCGGCGGCTGGAACACCTCGCCTTCCGCGACCCCCTGACCGCCCTGGCGAACCGGACGCGCTTCATGGCCGACCTGGAGGAGGCCTGCCTGGCCCTGGTTTCCAGGGGGGAAGCGCCCTTTGCCGTCGGGCTGCTGGACCTCGACGACTTCAAGCGGGTCAACGACGCGCACGGCCACCTCGCCGGGGACCACCTGCTCGTCACGCTGGCGGGGCGGATCGCGCGCACCCTGCCGCCCGG
This sequence comes from Deinococcus aerius, assembly GCF_002897375.1. NCBI lineage: Bacteria > Thermotogati > Deinococcota > Deinococci > Deinococcales > Deinococcaceae > Deinococcus > Deinococcus aerius. Next base: position 15,316 of record NZ_BFAG01000005.1, read on the forward strand.
GGCGCTCGTGGCCCGCATGGGCGGCGACGAGTTCGCCCTGCTGGTGCCGGACGCGACCGGCGAGCGGGTGCAGGCGGCGGCACAGGCCGTCCGCACCGCCCTCGGGGTGCCCGTTCCCCTCGGCGGGGCCTCCCTCCAGGTCGGGGGCAGCCTGGGCTGGGCCCTGGCCCCCCGGGACGCCGACACCCCCGACGGGCTGTTGCGGCACGCCGACGCCGCCATGTACGCGGCCAAACGCGGGCCACCCTGAGCGGCGTGGTGCCACGGCGAGGTGGGGGCTGCGCTCGGCGTGCCCCTTATGCGGCCAGGTCCGCGGGGCGGGTCAGCCTCCACCGAGAGTCAGGGGTCGGCTAAGTTCGTAGGGGTCCCCTGGCCGGGTGCGGGGGTGCCCCGCCCCCACTTGCCTCCCCCGGGGGCCATGCTCGACAAACCGCTTGGGAACGAGCAGAAGAACCTGCGGGGAAGCCAACGGCCTGAGCACAAGGAGCTGTGGCGCCCCAGTCGCGGGACCGCCCAACATCGCCGCCCGGGGGTTTACCGGGGGCTTCTGCGGCAGGCGGCGGACGTTCTAAAAAGGGCGGGTGAGCCGGAGCGTGGACACGAGCTTTCCCGAATCGTCTTTCAGTGCCCCGAGGTAGATGCCGTTCTCAAACTTCCCCCGGTAGATGTTGAGGGGTTCATAGTAGAAGTGCAGTTCCCCGGTGATCGAGTTGCCGTACATAAAGTCGAAGGCTGTGTCTCCCCCCGCGAGGATCATGGTGAAGTCCCCCTCGTGGGGCTTGTTCGTCATGCTGATGCTTGCCCCCAGCACCCCCGTCTCACCGCCTGGTTTGATAAATTCGGCGGTCCAGGCCCCCGAGGCGTCGTACGCCGCTGGGGGCGGCGGAGTGGGGCTGCACGCCGGGAGAGCGAGAGTGCCAACGAGGGTAAGCCCAACCAAGGTACGCACGGCCCCAAAGTAGCGCAGGACCGGTAAGGGCGATTCCCTTTCCGCCGCCGGGCATGGCCCGGGCTGCCCGCATCAGGCCCCCACTCGGCTGGAGGCGGCGGCTTCCCCGGGGGGCTGCGAGAGGGCGAACACGGCCCTCTGTGAAAAGCAATGCCCCCGCGCGGGGCGGGGGTTTTTTGTGGCGGGCCCTGTAGGACTTGAACCCACGACCTACGGTTTTGGAGACCGCCGCTCTACCAACTGAGCTAAGGACCCGGATGCGGCGTGAGGCTGAAGCCCCCGCGCAAGCCCGGGCACTATAGCAAAGGCCCCCGGGGCGTGCAAGGGTGAGGGCCCTACAGCACCCCGCCCCCCAGCATCAGCCGCAGCGCGGCGAGCCCCGCCACGATGGCACTCAGGGTCACCGCGCCCCGGTCGCGGGCGAGCGCGCCGAACACCAGGCCCAGCACGGCGGGGGGCAGCACGAAGATCCAGTTCAGCCAGCCGAAGAAGGGCAGCAGGCCCAGCAGCAGCCCCAGCGCGGCGAGAATGCCGAAGATCAGGGAGAGGACTCGCATGTCCCCGCTACGGGATGACGGGGGTGAAAGTTGCGTCCCTCTCCCGCAGACGGGCGGCGTGGGGCGGGTGTAGGCTGCCCCGCGTGACCCGCCCACCCCCACCCCTTCCCGAGGGGGCCCAGGCCCGCGCCCCGCTCGTGCTCTCGGCGCTGGAGACCCTGTACCCGGACGCCCGCACCGAGCTGAAGTTCAACAGTCCCTTCGAGCTGCTTGTCGCCACCGTCCTGAGCGCCCAGGCCACAGACGTGAGCGTGAACGCCGCCACGCCCGCCCTCTTTGCCCGCTACCCGGACGCGCACGCGATGAGCGGGGCGACCCCGGAAGACCTCGAACCCCTGATCCGGTCCATCGGCCTGTACCGGGCCAAGGCGCGCAACCTCGCCGCGCTGGCCCGCCTGCTCGTGGAGCGGCACGGCGGGGAGGTGCCGAACGATTTCGGGGCGGTCGTCGCCCTGCCCGGCGCGGGTCGCAAGACGGCGAACGTGGTCCTCAGCAACGCCTACGGCTACCCCGCCATCGCGGTCGATACCCATGTGGGCCGCCTCGCCCGGCGCCTGGGGCTGAGCGCCCAGACGAACCCGGACAGGGTGGAGCGCGACCTCCAGCACCTCTTTCCGCGCGACCGCTGGGTTTTCCTGCACCACGGGCTGATCCTGCATGGCCGCCGGGTGTGCCTGGCCCGCAAGCCCCGCTGCCCCGAGTGCCCCATGCGGGACTTCTGCCCGAAGGTCGGGGTGGCGGCGTGAGGGGGTCCGTGGCGCGTGGGAAGTGGGAAGTGGAGGCTTCAGCGATGGCTTTCCGCCCCCGCCATGCCTTTCCCACGCCCCACTCCCTACTGACCTCTTCCCGCCGGACTCGCCAGGCCGCGGGGCGGGGGCGAGCATGACCTGGCGCTTCTCCCGGCAGGTCTGGCTGTACCTCACCTCGGCCTTCACCTTCGGGCTCTCGCAGGCGTTCGCGGCGCTCTTCCTGAACTTCTACCTGCGGGCGCTGGGGCTGGGGGCCGAGTGGCAGGGGCTGGTGAACGCGCTCCCGGCGCTCACCCTGGCGTGCCTCAGCCTCCCCGCCGTGGCGCTCGCCCGGCGCATCTCCAACGCGCACACGATCAAGGTGGGCAGCGTGCTGAGTTTGCTTGGGGCCGTGCTGCTGGCGATGGCGGGGGGACCTGTTCTCGCCATCGCCGGGGCACTCGTGCAGGGGGCGGGGGCGGCGCTGCTCTCCGTCTCCGGCTCGCCCTTCATGGCGAACCACAGCGACGAGAACACCCGCGTCACCCTCTTTAGCGTGCAGAGCGCCCTGATGACCGGGGCGGGCTTTCTGGGCAACCTGCTGGGCGGGCGGGTGCCGGAGTTGTACGGGGCGGCGACGGGCGTGGCTCCCGACAGCCTGGGCGCCCTGCGGGTGGCGCTGCTCGTCTCGGCGGCCTTTCAGCTCGCGGGGCTGCTCCCGGTGCTGTTCCTGAGGCCGAGCGGCAAACCCCGTCCCGAGGGCCGGTCCCTCGCCATCCGCGACAAACTCACGATGATCCGGCTGGTCGCCCCCAACGTCCTCGTGGGGCTGGGGGCGGGGGCCACCATCCCCTTCCTGAACGTGTTCATCGAGGGCAAGTTCCGCGTGGACTACGCGAGCCTGGGCACCCTCTTCGCCTGGACGAGCCTCGCCACCGCGACGACTGCGCTGCTGCAACCCCTCCTGGTGCGGCGCTTCGGGCAACTCACCGCCGTGCTCACCGTGCAGGCGGCCAGCCTCCCCTTCCTCGCCGTGCTGGGCTTCGCGCCCGAGTTGTGGATGGTCACGGTGGCGCTCTTCACCCGGGGGGCGCTCATGAACGCGGCGGGGCCCGTCTACAGCGCCTACGCGATGACGGCCCTCCCTGACGAGGACCGCCCGATGTACTCCGCCGTCAACACCATCGCCTGGGACGCGGGCTGGGCAGTCAGCAGCCTGCTCTCGGGCGTGATCCGGGGCATGTTGCCCTTCGGCCTGGCCTTCAACGTGCTGTTCGCCTGGACCCTGCTGATGTACGCGGGGAGCGTGGCGCTGATCTACCTGGGGCTGTTTCGCCCGGCGCGGCGCAGCGGGCACCCGGCGGCCCGCCCCAGCGGGGAGGCCACCCCCTGAAGGCCGCGTTTTCTTAAGGGGGGCCCGGCGCCCTGCGGGTGCGGCGGGGGTACACTGGCCCCGATGAGCGACACCGGACCCCTTCAGAGCCTGCAACGCGTGCAGGAGCTTGACCTGGATCTCGACCGGCTGCGGGCCGAGGAGGACAGCGTCCCGGAGGCCCTGAGGAGCGCCCGCGCCCAGCAGGAACGCCTGAACAACGACCTGGAGGATACCGAGATCACCCTGGAGGGCGTGGAGCGGCAGATTCGCCAGCTCGAGCAGGATCTCGCGGGCACCCGCGACCAGGTCGCCCGCGCGAGGGAGGAGCAGGACAAGAACGCCTTCGACGCCCGCGCCCAGTCCCAGTACGGCAGCCGCATCCAGATGCTCACCGAGCGCGCCGAGGAGATGGAAGAGGACCTCGCGCCACTCCGCGAGCGCCAGCGCGAACTGACAGCGCGCGCCTCCGACCTGCGCGGCGAGCACCGCGCCCTGCGTCCCCAGCTTGAAGCCCTGGAGGCCGAGGACGAGGCGCGGGTCCAGGGCCTGCGCGACCAGGGCGAGGGGGCACGCCAGGAACGCGCCCGGCTGGTCGCGGGCATCGACTCCCGCACCGTCAAGGAATACGACCTGATCCGCCGGGCGAAAAAGGGCCTGGGCCTGGTCGAGATTCGCGGGGGCCGCTGCACCGGCTGCAACGTGATGCTCCCCGTCAACGTGCAGCAAAAAGCCGCCCAGGGCAAGCTGCCCCCCGTCAAGTGCCCCTCGTGCGGGCGCTTTCTCGTCAAGTTGAACTAGGGTTGCCGAGCTTCCCGCCGCCTCAGGCCGCCCCGCCTGGGGCCGTATCTTGTACACCAAACCGGGAAGAGGTACAAGCGGTTGTACCCGGACCGTGCGAGTGCTACAGTCGGGCATCTAAGAGCGGCCCCCTGCCCGGGTCCCTGTCCGTCCCCTCCACCTCCTCCTCGCAGGAGGTGAGGCCTTCTGCTGTCCTGTTTTCCAAGGAGTCTCCCCATGACGACCACGCCCGACCGCATCCTGAGCAACTTCGACGAGAACGCCCACCACATCGCCAAGCGGCAGTACCTCCAGGCGGGGGACGGCGACCTGGGCGGGATGTTCCGCCGCATCGCCGACTGGGTGGCGGGCGCCGAGGCCCCGGAGGCGCGGCTCGGGTGGGCGCAGCGGTACTACGACCTGATGGCGGAGAAGAAGTTCTGCCCCGGTGGGCGGGTGCTGGCGGGCGCGGGGACGCAGCACGGGAACGTGTTGAACTGCCTTCAGGGCGACACGCTGGTCGAGACCCGGCAGGGCCAGGCGCGCATCGCTGACCTGTCCGGTGAGGTTGAGGTGCTGTCGCAAGGGGGGCTGTACCGGACGGCTCGCTTCCGTTCTTACGGGACCCAGGACCTGTACCGGGTGCTGTTCGAGAACGGCGAGACGGTCGAGGCGACCGCCGGGCACGAGTGGCCCGTCGGCAAGAGAGGCAAGTCGGGGCAGTACCGCAAGGTGACGACGCTGGACCTGGTCGGCCAGTTCGTGCCCGTGCTGCCCACCGGAAGGCGCCCGGCGCGGGATGAGGACTTCGAGGCCGGGGTGCGGCACGGGGTCACCTACGGCGACGGCTCGAAGAACACGAACGGCCACACCTATCACGTCCAGCTCTTCGGGGCCAAGCGCCCCCTCGCCCAGCACTTTGGCGAGTTCCGGGTGCATGACGCCGTCTACGCGGGCCGCGAGGTCACGGTCGCGCAGGGCATGCGCGGCGAGCTGAAGGCCCTCCCCGACGAGTTGAGCAGCGACGCCTACTGGTACGGCTTCTTCTGCGGCCTGCTCGCTACCGATGGGGGGGTGGACGACCGCGGCTCAGCGGCGATCTACCAGTCGGACGCGGACGAACTCGCCCGCCTCGCGCGGCAGCTCGTGCGTTTCGGGGTGAAGGCGGCGAGCGTCAAGCTCTTCCGTCAGGCGGACGCGGGATATGGCGGCAAGCCCGGCTACGCGCTGCGGTTGATCAAGCAGACCCTCCTCCCCGAGGATTTTCTGCGTGAGGACCAGCGCGAGCGCTTCGGGCGTTCCCTGGGGGGGCGGGCGCTGCCCCGCAACGCCCGCCTCCGCGTGCTGAGTGTGGAGCCGACGGGCCGCCGCGAGGAAGTCTTCTGCTGTGAGGAGCCCCAGACCCGGACCTTCGTGATCCAGGGCGGCCTGTTGACAGGGAACTGCTTCGTGCAGGGCGCGACCGAGCACGCCCCCGAGAGCTTCGACGGCGTCATGGAGGTCGCCAAGAAGCTCGCGCTGGTCACCAAGGTGGGCGGCGGCAACGGCGTGAACCTCGACGTGTACACGCCCCGCGCGGTGAGCAGCCGCCCCGACGCAGGTGTGCGCGGCTGGGCGTACATGAGCGCTGGCCACCCCGACGTGACGGACTTCATCGAGGGCCTGATGCGGCCCCCCACCCAGCCCGACGGGGAGAAGCAGCCTGTCGCCGTGCGCAACTGGACCCGGGTGGTGTACGGCCACGCGATTCCCCCCGAACTCGTCGCCAGCGCCCGCCAGAACGGGGTGCAGATTGTCCGCGCGCTGCCCCAGGGCGTGCAGCCCGTTCCCGACGACATGGGCGGCATCATCGACGCGGCCCGCGCGGTCGCCGAGAGCGCCAAGGTGGGCGTCGAGCCGCGCATCGACCTCTCGGAGATGCGGCCCGAGGGGGCGCCGATCCAGGGCTCGGGCGGCACGAGTTCCGGCCCCGTCTCCTTCCTGATGGAGATTTTCGACAACTTCCTGGAGTGGGCCAACCGGGGAGGGGAGACGAGCGGGCCGATCAACACGCTGCGGTTCGTGTACGCGCCCGTCCTCAGGGTGGTGAGGCAGGGCGGCTGCCTGCACCCCGACACCCTGGTGACGACCAGCCGGGGCACCCTTCGCCTGCGTGAACTCGCTGATCCGTTCACTTACGGCTGGCAGGATCACGCGCTCGAAGTGGCGACCGACGAGGGCTGGAAGCACAGCCCGCAGACCTTCAACAACGGTGTGGCCGACACCCTGAAGGTCACGTTGGAGAGCGGCCTGACCCTCCAGGGCACGCCCAATCACAAGCTCAAGGTGCTGCGCGAGAGCGGCGAGCGCGAGTGGGTGCGTTTCGACGAGCTGCGGGCGGGCGACTGGGCGATCCAGGTGCTGGACGAGCACACGGGTGGCAGTGTCACGCTCGCGCCGCTGGGTGAGGGCGACGTGCATTTCAACGCCAAGCCCATCACCATGCCCGAGACACTGACCGAGGACCTCGCCTTCTGGCTGGGCTACCTGTGGGGCGACGGCTTCGTGAGTGACGGCCGGGTGGGCTTTGCCGTGGCGCACGGTTCGCCCATGATCGAGGCCGCGCCGCGCCTCTTCCGCGAGCTGTTCGGCCTGGAGGTCGGCACCGAGCAGAAACCGGACGACGCCAGCCTGGTGTACGTCACCAAGAGCAGCGCCCTGGTCGCGTGGCTCAGCCAGAACGGGCTGCTGAAGGGCAAGGCCCGGGACCTGGAACTGCCCCGCGCGGTTCGGCAGGCGGCAAGGAACGTGGTGGCGGCCTTCCTGCGCGGCCTCTTTGAGGCGGACGGCACGGTCACCGCTGGCTACCCCATGCTGACTACGGCCAGCGAGCAACTCGCGCAGGACGTGCTGGTCATGCTGGGTGGTCTGGGTATCCCCGCCAAGCTGATGCGTTACAACCCGCTACCCGGACGCTACTCCAAGCAGGAACACTACCGCGTGCGCGTCATGACCGCGCTCGGTCTAGAACGTTACCTGGAGCGGGTCGGGATGCTGGAGGGATCGCGCTTCGAGGTGCTGCGCGGAGTGACGCCAGACACACGGCGCGAGTCCTCCTGGCCGCTGCCGCATGCCGCCGCCCTGCTCGGCGGAGCGTTGGACGCCCTGCCCGCCGGGCGCAAGGGAGCGCCCAGCCCCTTTACCGAGGCGCGCAAGACCCTCAGCCGCTACGTCCGCGGTGAGCGGAACCTAACGGCCACCGCCTACGCTTCCCTGAAGGAAAACGTCCAGGTCGCAGAGCTGATTCCCGACTTCGAGTTCGGTGAGTATTACGTCCCGGTACGCGAAATCGTCCCGGGCGGCCGCATCCTCACGCTGGACATCTGCGTGGACGGGAATAACACCTACCTCGCGGGCGGTGTCGTGACGCACAACACCCGCCGCGGCGCTGGGATGGCGACCATCTCCATCGAGCACCCCGATGTCCTCGACTTCCTGACGGCCAAGGACCTCGACCGCGAGGCCGCCGAGGGCGACATCTCCACCTTCAACATCTCCATCCTGGTGACCGAGAAGTTCTGGCAGACGCTGGAGCGCGACGGGCTGTGGCACGTGGACGTGCAGGACGTGCCCGGCAAGTATTACCTCGAACCCCAGAGCGGGCTGTACGACGGCCGCCTGCCCACCCTTCCCGACCGGGCCGAGGACGGGGCGCGCGGCGTGCCGCTGTACAAGACGGCGCCCCAGGGCCGCTACAACCCCGCCGACAAGCGGCCCGGCATCCCCGCGAAGTGGCTGTGGGACCAGATCGCGCAGCACGCCTGGGCGACGGGCGAGCCGGGGCTCATCTTCGTGGACCGGGTGAACGAGTATTCCGCGCTGAAGAACCTGGGGAAGCGGTACGAGATCAGGAGCACGAACCCGTGCGTGACGGGGGATACGCTCGTCGCGGTGGCGGACGGTCGCGGCGCGGTGAGCTTCCGTGAGCTGACCGAGGCGGGTGTGGATGTGCCCGTGTACACGCAGGATGACCGGGGCAACGTGACCGTCCGGTGGATGCGTAACCCGCGCGTGACGGGCTATGACCAGCCGATCTACGAGGTGACCTTCGACGACGGCCTGAAGGTGCGGGTGACGGGAAACCACCGGTTTAACCTGACGGACGGCACCGCCCGGGAGGCGCTGGCGCTCCAGCCGGGGGATTCGGTGGCGTCGCTGACGCGGTTTCATGCCAAGTTCGACGAAGTGTTGCCGCATATGACGAAGACCCGGAGCCAGGACTACGTGTGGCTTACCAGCGGTCAGGGTCAGCCGAAGGGCGAGCACCGCCTCATCGCCGCCTTCGCCCTTGGCCGCGCCCTCAAGACGGGCGAGGTCGTGCATCACCGCGACTACGACGCGCAGAACAACCGTCCCAGCAACCTGGAAGTCATGACGGTGGAGGCGCACGATGACCTGCACCGAGCCGACATGCTGGGTGACGACAACCCCATGCGCGAGCGGTGGTGGGGCCAACTCACGGATGCTGACAAGGACGCTCACCGTGCCCGCCTCAGTGCCGCCACTTCCGGTGAGCGCAATGGCCGTTACTCGGGGTTGACCCATGCCGAGCTGGAGGAGGCCGCGCGTGAACTCGCCCGGGCCCTGGGCCGAGGGTTCACGAACCGCGAATGGCAGACCTACGCCAAGGAACGCGGCCTCCCTCAAAGCTTCTCGGAGCACCGCGAGACAGAACTTGGGAGCGTGAATGCCCTCTCCGAGCGGGTGGCTAACGATCTGGGTCTCCCGGTGCTGCCGCGCGGCGTGGGGCAGTCTCGTCAGGCTGTCCACAACTTCGACCTCTACCAATCCGCACTTGCCTCCGGCTATGTGGCTGTGCGCCATGAGGGCAACTTCTATCCCATCGTTACGCGCGCCTGTGAGGACTGCGGAACCCATTACGAGCAACCCTGGAATCGCCGTGAGGTGAGCTACTGCCGTCCCTGCGGCCTGAAGCGTGCCTCCGCCGCCGGACGGGAAGGGGCGCGGGCCGCGATGGGGCGCGTCAGCGAGAACACCAGCGAGCGCCAGGTGCGGGCCTTCAACGACCTGAAGTTCCGTCTGGGCCGCCGTCCGCTCAAGACGGAGTGGGAGGCGCATTGCCGTGAGGCAGGAGTGCCCGTGCGCCTCCATCCGGGCGGCTTGCCGACTTACGCCGCTCTGACCGAGCGCGCCAGCGTGGCAAACCACCGCGTCATGGCGGTGGAATACGTGGGGCGGGAGGACGTGTACAACGGCACAGTGGATGAGTTCCACAACTACTACATCGGGCATCACGCCGTATCTGCCAAAGGCGAAAAACCTCGCTTTAGCTACGTAAATACCCGACAATGCGGAGAGATCCCACTCACCGTTGGCGAGCCCTGTGACCTCGGCGCCATCAATCTCGCCGCCTACGTGAAGGGCAGCACCTTCGACTACGCCTCCTTCCGGGCCGACGTTCGCACCTGCGTGCGCTTTCTCGACGACGTGCTCGACGTGAACGTCTTCGCGCTGGAGGACAACCGGGTCGCCTCGCAGGACCTGCGCCGATTGGGCCTGGGCGTGATGGGCCTTGCCGACGCCCTCATCAAGATGGGGCTCCGCTACGACTCGGAGGCGGGCCGTCAGGCGATCTACGAGATCATGAGCGCCCTGCGGGAAGAGGCCGTCGCCGAGAGCGAGCGGCTGGGCCAGGAGCGCGGCGTCTACCCGGTCTACGAGCGCAACGCGAAGAAGATTCCGCACGGCCCGCGCCGCAACGTCGCTGTCCTAACTGTTGCACCTACAGGGACGACTAGCATGCTGATGGGCGTCTCCAGCGGCATCGAGCCCATCTTCAGCCCCTTTATCTGGCGCAAGATCGGCTCGGAGTACCGCGCACTCCTCGCCCCGCTGTTCGTCGAGCTGCTCAACCAGTACCCCGCGCCCGCCGGGCTGGAGAAGGACGGCGGCTGGGACTGGGACAAGGTGACCGAGGCGGTGTCCGAGAACCACGGCTCGGTGGTGGGTCTCGCCTTCATCCCCGAGGCGCTGCAACAGGTGTTCGTGTGTGCCCACGACATCAAGCCGGAGGACCACGTGCGGATGCAGGGCACCGTGCAGCGGGCCTTCGACGACGGCGGGCAGCACGCGGCGAACAGCCTGAGCAAGTGCATCGCCGCTGGAACGCTGATTCCCACCTCCGCCGGGCTCGTCGCCATCGAGGACTTCGCCCGAACCCTGGAGGACGATACCTTCACTCCGCTCGACGGCACGTTGACGGTGGACGGGCACCGCATTACCCAGCACTACCGCGCGGGAGTGAAGCCCGCCACCCGCATCACCCTCGACAGCGGCGCCACCCTGGTCGGCGCGACGGCGAGTCACCGGGTCCTGACCCCGGAAGGCTGGCGCCTGATGTCCGAACTCCGGGCGGGCGACACGGTGCTGGGCAAGTTCCTCGCCTCGCACGGCGCGGGTGGTCTCCCCATCGAGTGGACGGACGAGTACCGGACCAACGCGCTCCCCGTCCAGACGCCCAAGGCCATGACGCCCGCCCTCGCCCGGTTCCTGGGGATGCTCGCCGCCGACGGTCACACCACGGAAAGCACGGGCAACGTGGGCCTGACCTGCAAGGACGCGGAGGTGGAGACAGAGTTTACGCGCCTGTGCCAGGAGGTCTTTGGCCTCACGCCCCGCCGCACGGTTGACCAGCGGAACGGCGTGGTTTGCCTGAGTCTGACCTCCCGCAACCTGGCACGGTATGTGGAGGCCCTGATCGGGAAGGGGGCCTACCACAAGCACGCGCCGAAGCAGCTCTTGCGGGGCAGCGCCGAGGAAAAGCAGGCCTTTCTGGAGGGGCTGACGCTCGGCGGGTACGTCTGGGAGGGCGGCCTGTGTCTCTACGCGGGGATGTCCGAACAGCTCGCCTACCACGCGGCGGAGATGGCGCGCAGCTTCGGACTGCCCAAGGTCTACCAGGGCCGCAAATGGGTGGAGGCCAGCGGCAACACCTGCCATCTGGTCTCGGTCAGTAACGAGATGCAGGAAATCCTGAAGCCGGTCGAGTCGCGGAAGAAGGTCGTGCCCACCCAGTCCTGGTACCGGGTTCACGTTCCCGCCGCCACCATCGCCGCTACCCGCTTGCCGACCAGCCATGTCGGATACACCAACTTCAAGTCGGTTCGTGGGCGGGGCGCCCTGACCTGCAAGAACACCAGCGCCGAGCAGATCGGCTGGGACACGGGCGTGCTGGCATACCGGGTCACGGCGGTCGAGGATGCCGGGATGGTCGAGATGTACGACATCGAGGTCGAGGGCAGCCACGCTTACGTCGTCAACGGCATGATCTCGCACAACACCATCAACCTGCCCAACTCGGCCACCGTGGGGGACGTGCAGGACGCCTACAGCGAGGCCTACCGCACCGGCTGCAAGGGCATCACCGTGTACCGCGACGGCTCGCGCCAGTTCCAGGTCCTCTCCACCAGCAAGAAGAAGGAGAAGAAGGCCGAGGCCGAGCCCGCTCAGGCCGCCGCCGAGGTCATGGGGGAGAGCGCCCCCGAGGCGCCGAAGGTCGAGCCGCAGCCCACCCCAGTTCCCACCGCCCCCGCACGTCCCGCCCAGCCCACGACCCCCGTGTACGAGCGCCCCGCCCGCCTGAGCGGCATCACCGACATGGTCAAGCTCACCGACCCGACGAGCGGGCACCGCCGCTCCTTCCTCGTCACCGTCAACCACCTGAACGGCAAGCCCATCGAGGTCATGGTGATCAGCGGGCGCGCGGGCGACGAGGCGAACGCGGACTCGGAGGCGTTGGGCCGCGTGGTCAGCATCGCCCTCCAGCACGGTGTTCCCGCCCAGGCCCTCATCAAGACGCTGCGCGGCATCAACGGCGGGTTGTACGGCAGCTATAACGGCCGCCTGGTGGGCTCCAAGGCCGACCTGATCGCCGTCGCCCTGGAGACCTTCGCCAAGGATACGGAGGCCGCCGCGCTCCCGCCCCTCGCCGGGGCCAGCGTGGACCTGCCCCCGGTTGCCCCCGCCGCCGCAAGCGGAGTCAGCGTCGAGAGCATGGACGGCATGAGCCGCGAAAGCTGCCCCGTGTGTGAGGAAAAGGCCGTGATTAGGGAGGAAGGGTGTCTGAAGTGCCAGGCGTGCGGGTACTCGAAGTGTGGGTGAATAATTGAGGAGCTACAACTTCCTCAGAGTCTATAGAGGGGCGATCTTCCTAGGTCGCCCCTTCTCGCGCATATTTGCCCCACGCCTGCCGAATGAACCCATACAATACTTTCGTTACGCCCTTCACATTGAGGGCGTGACGTCTTCTGTCGTTACACTACCCAAGGAGTTCAGCCATAATGCCTGCCCCTTCCTCTTCCACCTTGGCCATCACCACAGTGCGTACACTCGCGCTGGCAGTGTCCGCTCAATACCGGGTGGCGCTCGACCACGGCGTCGTCCTCCAAGATCACACCGTTCCCAAGTCGATGCAAGACGCGATGAGCCTCCTCGGGCGCCTCGCGCTCGAAGAAGGTCGAGAAGACCGATTCGCGAGCGTACACGACGTGCTTCACGCCTGCACCGTTCCGCTGCGGGAGTGGGACCTCGACGCGTTCAAGGGGAACTTCACCTACGCCAACTTGCAGTTGGTCGATCCAGATTTGTTGGTGCCGACGGAGGAGTGCGGAGCCCTCATGGTGGAGGGGGGACGCAGTCACGACGACGTGATCGAACGGCAATTGTACGCACGTTTGCAGGACGCGCTCAAGAATACTGGGCGGCAGCGGGACAGGACATACCGGGTGGTGCGGGAGTTCCTGGCACGCCACAGCCTGACGACCCGCGCGGGCCTACGCGGGCACTTCGACGGCGAGGGAGTGGACGACGCGGTCACGGACCTGGTGCTCGGTCACTTGTTCATCCCGGTCCCCGAGGCGTGGACCCTGCGCGGACAACCGCACCGTTGCGTACACTGCGGGACCCTCACGCGGCCGCATCCCGACCGCGACCGCTTCCCTGGCGGCCGGTGCCCCTTGCAAGCCTGCCGTGAGGGCGAGGACTTCCAGGCCCAGGCTGAGCCGTTTGGAGGAACGGGGGCCATCGTCGCGGCCAATACCGTGCTGCGGTATTGGGTCAACCCGGCCATCGACGAGTTGCGTATTTTTGACGCCGCCGTCGAGGCTGGAGTGCCCGCGGAGTTGTACCCCCATTCGGACAAGTGCGACGTGTCCCTCGGGGGGAATACCGGCGTGGACGTGAAGAATTACCGCGATGCGCACGCGCTGGCGCGGAAGATGAGCGCTGATCCCGGTGGATTGAAGGAGTACAGGGTCCCGGTTCTAGCGGTGCCGGACGCGCGGGCGGCGCAGCCAGGGTATTTGTCAGCCTTGAAGCGTGGCCTCAAACGTGGCCCGGGCGCACGCCTGCGGGTGATGACGGTCCGTGAGGTCAAACGTGACATTCGAGAACTCGCCCATGCGTAGGGTGCCGGACTTCTGGCCTGGCGCGCAGCGGCTCCAGTGGGGGTGTGTACTCATGGAGGAGCTGGGCCTCGACCGCCTGGATGACCTACCGCTGTTGATGCAGGGGCTGGCGAGCGTCTTGAGCAGCCCTCAGGTCGCGCCGCACGCGAAGTTGGTGCGTGAGGCCCGACATGTGCTGCATGGCCTGCGTACCCGCGCAGCGCTCCTGCACGAGGTGCGGGAGTTCAATGCGTACGCGGTCGATCCAATGCGCCGGAAGGAACCCGCCTACGAGATCGAGGAGAGCGAGGACGGCGTATTCTTCCGGCGGGTCACGCGGACGGTGGGTGGGGTTGACTTCGCCCCCAACGGCGATGTGGCGCGGGCACGTGAGGCCCTACACGCTGGCTTTGACCATCACGAGAACCAGACCCCCCTGGCAAACATGCGCCGCGAGTTCCGGGTGGAGGTGACCGCTCGTCGTTCCGACAGCTTGGCGGGGACAGCTACCATCTCCGCCCCGGTGAATCTCGCCTCGGCGCGTCTCCCCGCGTTGCCACGGCACGACATCGCGCGTAGGCCCCAAGGGGAGATACGCGTTCCCTGGGTGGACCTGGAGGTGCTCGCAGCGGAACTCGACGCGCTAGACACGTCCCTTGGGGTGAGGCCGGAGAACTGGGTGGGACGCCTCGCTAATGCCCGTCTGCGGGCTGCGCGGGATAACCACCTCGAACCCGAGGGAGAGTTGGTTCTGGCGGGGTTGAGGCACCTAGTAGGCTTGCCAGGCGCGGGTAAGACAACGCTGATCACGCTGTTGTGCGTGTGGCTCTCCAGGCATGACGTGAAGACAGCGGTGTTCTTCACGAGTGTGGAGGTGTCGCGGACCTACCTGGAAAAGCTCGACCGTTATGGCGCGAGCGTCGGCATGCTGGTCGGCCAGGGTGGACGGACGCGGGCCCGGCACGCCGCCCGTCTTAGCGAACTTATTGCGAGCGGTGATCCTCAGGGCGGCTTTGGGCGGGACGTGTTCGGCGCCTCCCTGTTTGGGGCCAACTGTCTGCTCCCGGCCTTCAGCGCAGGCGGCAGCGACGCGTGGCCTCTGGGGGAAGCGCCGTGTGAGCAGGTTTACCAGCGTGCGCCTCAAGAACCGGGTGAACCTGGGAGCAAAGCGCAGGAGGTTCGCTGCCTCTGCCCCGCGTGGTCCGCCTGTGGCCGCAACAAGGCCGCGCGCTATCTCACGCGCGCGACGGTGTGGTTGGGGCACGTCGCCAGCCTCGACACGGCCCTGCCCACGCACGCCTCGAAGACGCGGTTGCGGTACTTCGAGCTGGTCTCGCGCACCTTCGACGTGGTGATCGTGGACGAGTGCGACGCGGCGCAGCAATCGCTGGACGACCACGGTGCCGTCACCCTCAAGCTCACCGGGTCGGAGGATAGCTTGCACTTCAGCGGCGTGCAGGGCTTGCAGATCAAGCTCGCGCGCGAGGACAACTTCATGCTCGCCGACCCACGGGTCGAGGCTTACGACGAGTACTTCGACCAGTTCTCGTGGCACACCAAACGTCTCGTCACCACTATTCAGAGACTTGACCAGGAGACCCGCGACCGCTACGCGGGGCAGCTCCTTACCAGCAACCGCATCCTGAAGGGCCTGATGCAAGACGCCCCGCAGGAGCGGCAGACCGCCGTGTGGGACTTCTGGCAGACTGCGCTGTACGACGCGTTCGGTGCGGTTACTCCCTCACGCGAGTGGCGAAATGCTCGGCGTTACGCCAAGGACCTCGGGTTGGGTGTGATCGAGGCGCGCGAAGCGTGGCAGAGGCTGAACAAGATGCTGCGTGAGTACCTCAGGGCGGATACGCTGTCGCGCCGAGAAACCGCGCGCACTGCGGTGGAGCGCGTCACCGTGCGGGTAGCAGGCCTCGACAGTCGCCCAGCGCACGACGACCTCCGGCTGCTCCTCACTGTGTCGTGCATGATCGTGGCGTTCCAACGGGTGGCGGTACACGCGCAGCGGCTCGTTCTGGACGGGCTGGTGGACGAGCAGGTGCTGTCCAGGAGTGACAGCGCCGAACTGCAAAAACATGTGCCGGTGAACGTGATGGGCCTGCTATCCGGAGTTCGCTTCCGCATGGAGCCGAACGGCACAACCAGCATCGACTACCTGCTGATGAACAGCACGCCTCGGCTGTTGCTCTATCACCTGCACGAGTTGAACGGACCGGAAGTTCCTGGTCCGGCCGTGCTGTTGACCAGCGCCACATCGTTCCTCGAGCCCAGCACGACGTACCATGTGAACGTCACGCCCCGGTATGTGCTGTCGCCCGAGACACCAGACGTGCGCGCCGACCTCACACGTTACGCGTTCGCTCCTGTCCGGGACCCGCGTACCGGTCTCCCCCTGGCCTTCAGCGGCGCGGGGCGGTCCGCACGGGAACATCTGCGGCGCATGGTGGACGGTCTGGTCGGGGGGCCGTGGGAGGAGAGCGAGGTCGGAAAGGCGCTTGCAGCGCTAGAGGCGGAGCACGATGTGCGCCGCAAGGCGGCGTTCGTGGTGAACAGCTACGAGCAGGTGGAATTGATCGTGGAGCATCTGCGCGCCCGGCACCCTGAGGCTCACAGACGGGTGCGCGGTGTCATTCGCACACCCCGCGCAGGTCCTTACGTTACGTCCGCTCAGGTGGAGGCGCTCGGTGATGACGAAGACGTGGAACTGCTGGTCTTCCCCATGCTGGCGCTGGGCCGCGGCGTGAACGTCGTGTTCTCCAGCGGCCCGCATGCCCGCAAGGCCGCCATCGGCTGCCTGTACTTCCTGACGCGTCCGCACCCTGCGAGCGACGACCTGTCTTTCCTGCTGAGCGTGGTGGCCCGCGCGACCCAGGAGGCGGACGCGGCCCCGCCGCCCGCGAGCCTGGAGGCGGCCCAGGAGGCGTGGATGGACGCGCGGCGCCGCACGTTCGCCCGGTCGGTCGAATTGATCGGCTCGCCGTTGCAGGCATCACTGCTGGGCGAGGACCTGTTCGAGGCGTTCAGTGCCAACCTTGCGGTGCCGGTGTTGCAGACTATCGGGCGCGGCATGCGCGGCGGGAGTCCGGTGTGGGTGTTTTTTGTGGACGCGGCCTGGGCGCGCAAAAGTGCCCAGGAGCAGCCGGAGACACCTACCTCCAGCGTCCTGGTGGGCATGCGCGACGTGCTTCGCAAGGTGGTACACGACCCCGACCCGCTGCGTGCTTCTGTCTACCGCGAGCTGTACGCGGCGTTCTTGCAACCACTTGAACACACGGAGGGGGTGCGCTTTCCCGATCCCGCCACACCACGGGTGAGACGTTCCAACCGCAAGCCGCCCCCAGTCGCCGTCCCTGAATTGGACGTAGACATGTTCGTGCCCCCCGCCGATCTCGACCTGGAGGAGATCTAATGACCGTGATTGAGACCGACCGTTTTGTGAAGTTGCCCGGGGACGAGGAGCTGCGCCCCCTGGCGTTCCTCATGCCGCAGGAGGCCCGCCCTGCCGAACGCCCGCCCACCTGCGTGGAGTGGACAGATGAGGCGCGTGACGTACTCGCCCGGCTTGCGGCGCACCTGAAACCCGCGTACCTGCCTACCCGTTCGCTGCGAACATTGCTCGAAATCCACGTACCCAGGCTGCTGCGTGTGGACGAGCGCGCCGGGACCCGCGAGGATGGTCGGGGGGTACTCGGCTGGGCGGATGCGGACGACCAGGCGGACGTGTTCAAGGGAGCGATGACCGCTCTGGCACGCTGGGTGAACGGCACGCTCGGGGAGGATTGCGCGGAGCTTCCGGGCGCGCTCGCGGCGCTCGACGACCTGCGCGACCTGTACCGGGAGCGGCGGCTGCTCCGGGTACGTGCGGAACAGGGCCAGGTGTTCGACTGGAGCGCTTTCCCGAACGGCACCGCTAGCCCTGGCACGTCCACGTCGTACTCGGCGTTGGCAGATGCGGTCGCGCGTGCGTTGGAAGGAGAGGAATTGTTCGAGGGCCTCGGGGCGACACGCCGGGTTGTACAGGCACACCTGCGAGGCGAGGCTGAACTGGTGAGCGAGCCGGTACGGCGGGATGTGCGCGAGCCGTTCAGCCTCGTGGTGCGGGTGCGGGTGCTGACGCTCCCCACCCTCTCCCGCCCGTTGGTGGAGGTGGACCTCAGCAAGCGGCGTTGGGTGGCAGACCTCAACGAATACCCGAAGAGGGGCAACGTCACGGGCTTCGTCTTTGGGGTGGGGGAGACGACCGCCCACCCGTTCACAATCAGCGCGGGGCAGGGGGAATACACCGTGAACGGGGAGTTCAAGGAACTGGCCCGCAAGTACGACTTCGGGCCCACTACCGACGGACGCGTGGCGATGAAGATTCGCAATGAGCACGCCGAGGTATTGGTCAACCTCCGGGCGGGTTACGGGCGGCACAAGGTGGACGCGGGGGTGCCGGAGCGTGACAAGGTGGACGCGTTCACCCGAATTCGGTCCCACCTCGAAAGGCTCGGCTTCGTCCAGTGGGACGACGTGACTCCGGTGAGGACGAAAAACGCCGCGTCGGCTTCCTCCGCCTTTGTCGACATAGATGACGAAGCGGTCAATGAGGCGCGGATGGAGGCCTGGCTCGCGCAGACACGTGACGCGTTGCCGAGGTACCACGCCCGGGGGAGCGTGTTGCTGATCGCCCATCACGTGAGTTGCCAGCAGGACGCCGAGCTGGCGCGGGATACGTTGCGGCGCGTGCTGGGCGACGCGGTGCAGGTGGAGGCGGTGCCGCTGCCCGAGGGCGTGCACGGCCTGCGCGAAGAACTGCCGGGTCCGGACCTCGGCGCCCGGGCCCGGGCGCGAAAGCGGCAAGAGGCGTGGGCGCACTTCACCGCAAACGTCAGTGAACTCAACGCGCGGAGCGGTGTGGTCGGTGTGCTCGTGTTGGCACCGCAGGAGTACGGGCGACGCGACGAGGACAGGGTGAACAAGCGCATGGGGCGGCACGCGCTTGCCACGCTTGGCCGGGTGCCCGTGCAATATCTACTGCCCCCCGACAAGAGTACGAAGGACCCTGTAAAGGACTTTCGCATGCGGCTTCACAACGCGTGGATGCATCTTGTGTGGGGCCATCACGGACGGGTGGATGATGTCGGCGGGAACGCCGAGCGTCTGTTCCCCATGTTGGTGGATGCCGAGCGCCTGTTTCCAGTGGACACCGCGCCACAGGTCGTCTTGGGCTTTACGGCCATCCAACGCAACAGGAAGAAGTTCGAGAACGACGCCTCATTCGTCGCGCTGGCGTTTCGTATGCACGTTCGCGATGGCCGGGTCGAGGCGGCCTTCGCCTACGAGGACAAGAGGAAGGACCTCGCTGTGACACAGTGGAAGCCCCTGCGGGATACGCTGCTGGACGTAGCGGCGAAGAGCCCCATGAACCTCAACGCGGACCGCAAGAACGGCACGCGCCAGGCGCAATACCAGACGTTCGTTCACGGCTTGGTGGAGGCGGAAGTGCGGGCCGGGACGCGACCACTGGTTATTGTGGACAGCACGCACGCCGTAAGGTTGTGGCCGTGGCTGGCGGACAACCGCCTTGATGTGGGTGACGTTCAGTTCCGGGAGTTGGCTAAGCGCAATATGCAACTGCCATGGCTGCGCGCGGGCCTGCGCTTGGTGCGGGTGCGGCGGGAGAACGCGCCACAGGTGGTAGTGGATAAGACTGTGCGGTACGTGAACATCGAGACTGGTGAGACACAGGTGGTACACGCGCCGACCTGGCTCGCAGCGCAACTCTTGCGAATTGGCGGCACGCGAGTTCCGACGTACTTCTCGTTCGGAAGCAAGCTGACCTTTCAGGGAAAGCGGGGCGTATCGTGCTACCGCTCGTCTCCGGTGTTTAAAGGTGTGAAGGAGAAGCACGACGGCCGGACCGTATACGTGGCGGACAAAGACGCGCCGCCGTTCATGAAACACCGAGCGACGCCGAACCCGGTGGAGATTAGCGTGCTGCTGCAACAGCCGGGGGACGACGCGAACCGGGTGGCGGAGTTCGTGGAGAGCTTACGCAGCGGGTACGGCCACCACGCCGATTGGACAAACTTACCCGCACCGCTGTTCTTCGAGCGCGTGGTCCAGGAGTACCTGGCAGACTTTGATGATCCAGAGTTGGACGAGGACGATGGTGCGTGAGAAAGCAGCATTCCCAAAGAGTGGCTGACCTCTTTTAACTTTCCAACCCCCTCACAGCCCTGGAATTGGCACCGCCACCGGCCGGATCGTCTGCCCCTGCCCCTCGGCGGTGTTCAGCAGGTAGGTCGTCTGGGTGTTGAGATTCTGAATCCCCTGCTCGTTGAAGCGGCCCGTCTTCAGGTCGTTACCCACCTGCGTCAGCGACTTCTGGTAGCCCGGCAGCAGCGAGCCGATGCGTTGCAGGAAGGGGTCTTGCGTGTTGCGGGTCATCTTGATGGCCGAGTTGACCTGATAGGCGGCGAAGGCCAGCGCCAGGCCCGCCTTGACGATGGCGGAGCGCTGACCGGGGGCGCCCGCCTGGAACTTGTACTGGCGGTACGGCTTCCAGACCCAGGTGTTGAAGGCGTAGTAGGCGGCACCGAGGTGAAAGACGAACTTCGCCTTCTCGAACGCGGTGGCCTGGGCGGGCTGGGTCGGGGCGGCGACGAGCAGGGCTCCCGTCAGGATCAGGGCGGGACGCGCGTGTTTCATGGCCGGAAGTCTCACGGCTGACCGGGCGGGGATGGATGAAGGGCGGGTGGACGGGGCTTGGGAAACTCGGCGCAGGGCTGGACAGGTTTCCCAACCTCGTCCGTTCCCGCCGCCGGCCTATGGCACAATGCGCGCACCTGAAACGAGGCCCCGGTGACCCAGAAGATCGAACTGACCCAGAACGGTTTTGAACGCCTCCAGCGGACCCTGGCGCACGAGTACGAGCGGCTGGACGAGGCCCGGCGTGTGGTGCAGGAGCAGATGCACGCCAACGAGAACGAGAACCTGGGGCTGGAGGCCGCCCAGCGCGAGGTGATGGCGATTCAGGGGCGCATCGCCGAGATCGAGGACAGCCTCGCGCGGGCTACCATCATCGAGCGGGCCGGGAACGGGGATGACCGGGCCGCCCTGGGCGCGGTGGTCACGCTGCTCGACGTGGATACGGGCCGCGAGCTGCGCCTGCAACTCGTGAATCCGCTGGAGGCTTCCGCCGTGGCGGGCGAGCTGCCGCGCGTCAGCACCGAGAGCCCGGTGGGGCGGGAACTGCTGGGGCGCCGGGCGGGGGAGACGTTCACGGTGAACCTGGGGCGGCGGCAGGCGAACTACCGCCTGCTGAGCGTCAGCGGCTGAGCCTCAGAATCCGGCCCGTTCCGTACTCGGCCACGTACAGTTCCCCGGCCTCGTCCTCCCCGAAGGTCGAGGGGTTCTGCACGTTGCCGATCCTGGCCTTGCTCCAGGTCTGCCCACCCATGCGCGAGGCCCAGACGTTGCCGCTGCCGAAGTCGGCGAAGACGTACTGGCCCTTCAGGGCGGGGATGGCGCCCCCGCGGTACACGTACCCGCCCGTGATGCTCTGGCCCTCGTCGCGGCCATATTGCAGCACGGGGTCGGTAAGGCCCTGGGTCCGGCAGATATCCGCGTCGTAGCAGGTCCGGGCCTCCCGGATGCGCCAGCCGTAGTTCTCGCCACCCTTGCTCGCGCGGGGCTGGCGGTTGACCTCCTCGAACGAGTTCTGGCCCACATCGGCGATGATGAGGTCGCCCGTCGCCCGGTCGAAGGAGAAACGCCAGGGGTTGCGCAGGCCGTACGCCCAGATGTTGGGGTTGGCGCCCTGCCGGTTCAGGAAGGGATTGCCGGGGGCGGGCTTGGCGGCGTCCCCCCGCACGTCGAAGCGCAGGATTTTCCCCAGCGGCGTGCCCAGCTTCTGCCCGTTGCCCTGCGGATCGCCCCCCGACCCGCCGTCCCCCAGCCCCAGGTACAGGAAGCCGTCGGGGCCGAAGGCGAGCTGCCCGCCGTTGTGGTTGGCAAAGGGCTGCTGGGCCGTGAAGAGCGTTTTCGCGCTGGCAGGATCGGCCCGCGCAAAGTCGGGGGTGGCGGTGTACCGCGCGAGGACCGTGTCCCCACCCCGGTCCGTGTAATGGACGTACAGGCGGCGATTCGTCTTGTAGTTCGGGTCGAAGGCGAGGCCCAGCAGGCCGCGCTCCCCGCCCGCGCTCGTCCGGTTGCTCACGTCGAGGAAGGGCGCGGCCCGGACCCTCCCGTTCTGAATCACGCGCACCTGGCCGCCTTGCAGGGTGGCGTACAGCCTCCCCGAGCCGTCGCCCGCGTGAGTTAGGGTCGTGACCCCTTCCAGCCCGCTCACGAAGGGGACGAAGCGAACCAGGGGCACGTTGTTCTGTGCGCCGACGGAGACGGCCAGCAGGGCGGTGCCGAGGACCAGCGCGGCGCGGCGAAGTCGGGGGGACATGAATCAGTGTGGCCTGACCCTGTGGGGAACGACTGTAACGGGGCAAACGGGCCTGCGCAGGAAGGGGAAGGCCCGAAGCCTCTCCCGGGCGGGTACGCTGGGGCATGACTCCTCCCCAGGCCCTCGAGAAGTACCGCGCCCCCGGTCCCGACCGCCTGCGCCTCTACGCCGTGCTCTTCGCCCTGCTCGTGCTGACCGCCGTGCTGGGGCGCGGGCGGCCCGGCGACCTCGGCGTGTGGGAGACATTGCGGCGCAGCGCCTTTGCCCGGGTGATGTTCATGGACATCGGCGTGCTGAGTACCCTGGGCGCCCTGTACCTCGTGTTGAAGGGCCGGACGCGGGTGCGCCTCCCCGCTGCCCTCGCCGCCCTGTTCATCGGCAGCTTCGCGCTGCTGCCCGCCCTCGCCTGGGAGGACTGGGCAGCGCTGCGGGAGGAGAGGCCGGAGTGACCGGGGAAGGAGGTTCGGCCTCCCCCTCGCGCCGGGTGCTGAATGGGGCGGCGCTCGCCGTCCTCCTGGGCACGCTGCTCTGGCTGGCGTACCTCTGGACGGCCATCCCCGAACGGCTGCCCCTGCGGACGAATCTGGCCTCCCCGCCCACCGAGGGGGGGAAGGAACGGCTGTTGATCCTGCCGCTGGTCATGCTGTTCCTCTATGTCCTGCTCTCGTATACCGAGAGGACGGGCGCCCTCAACCTGCCCGACCTGGGCTCGCCCGAGCGCAACCGGGCCGCCGCGCGGGAGGTCTCGGCAGGTCTGAAGTTCGGCTGCGTCACTCTCCTCGCGCTGGGAATACTCCGGATGCTGGCCTCGTCACCCGCCGCGCCGCCCGGGGTGGTGGGGTCATTGTTCGCCTGCGTGGGCGGTGTGGGTGCCCTCTTGCTCGTCGCGTCGGCACCGCCGGTAAATGGACGAAGGCCGCCCAGGAGTGTGGACGGCCTCCGCTGACGGGCCAGCCTATGCCTCCGCCGCCTCGCCCTTCTTGCCCCTCTTGTACGGGCCCTTCTCCTTCCACTTCAGGCGCACCGGCACCCCGGCGAGTTGCAAATCCTCCCGAATCCGGTTCTGGAGGAAGCCCTCGTACGCCCGGGTCACGAAGTCGGCGCGGTTGCAGAAGATGGCAAAGGTGGGCGGGGCCGTCTCCACCTGCGTCATGAAGTACATCTTGAGCTTCTTGCCGCCGAAGTTGGGCACGGCCTGGCGCATCTGCCAGATTTCCAGCCAGCGGTTGAGTTCGGCGGTCGGGATGCGGCTCTGCCACTTCTCGTGGAGCTTCATCGCCTCGGCGAGCATGTCGTGGATGCCGTAGTCGTTGATCGCCGATGTATACACGCGCGGCGCGTAGGAGATGTGGTGAAGCTTCTGGTTCAGCTCCTTTTCCGTGCGCTTGAGTTCCTCGTCGGGCACGAGGTCCCACTTGTTCACGACCACGACCACGGGTTTGCCGCTGGCGTAGGCGAGGTTGGCGAGCTTGAGTTCGTGGTCGCCGATCTCGGTCGCGTTCACCACCAGCCAGATCAGGTCGCTGCGCTCGATGGCCGCCTCGCTGCGCTGGATCGAGTATTCCTCGATGGCCGTGTCCGGCTTGCGCCGGATGCCCGCCGTGTCCACCAGCACGAAGCGTTGCCCGCCGTAGTTCCACTCCACGTCGAGGCTGTCGCGGGTCGTTCCTGGTTGGTCGGCCACGATGGCCCGCTCGCTCTGGGTGATCGCGTTCAGCAGGCTCGACTTGCCCACGTTCGGGCGCCCGATGAGCGAGATGCGGATGGGCGCGATCTCCGGCACGTCCTCGTCGTCGGCGGGGAGGTGCGCCATCACCCGCTCCATCAGGTCATCCAGGCCGCGGGCGTGTTCGGCGCTGATCGCCACCGGGTCGCCGAAGCCCAGGCCCCACAGTTCGGCCATATACACGTCGTGCTTGGGGCTGTCGATCTTGTTCGCGGCCACGATCACCGGCTTGCCGAGTTTCCGCAGCCACTCGGCCACCTCGTAGTCGGCGGCGGACAGCCCCTCGCGCGGGTCGAGGACGAAGATCACGGCCTGCGCGCCCTCCATCGCCCACTCGGCCTTCTCGCGGATGGCCTGTTCCCACTCGTCGCCGCTCCAGAGCCCGCCCGTGTCCACCAGCGTGATGCGGTGGTTGTGGTAGAGCATCAGCCCTTCCTTGGCATCCCGCGTCACGCCCGGGAAGTCGGCCACCACGGCCTCACGCCGCCCCACCAGACGGTTGAACAGACTGGACTTGCCGACATTGGGTCGGCCCACAATCGCCACTTTATGCATGTTCGACGCTCCTTTCGGTGCCGAACCCCTCCGGCGTCAGGAGGAGGTTCGCCGCTGCCCGCCGCCCTGTTCAGGCTGGCCGGGCCATAGGTGAAGAAGTATAACTCCGACCTATCAGAGGAAAGGTGACGTTCTTGACTCGGGCAGGCACCCGAGGGGAGAACCGGACGAATGGATTTGAAGGAATTGTCCTCTACCTGTGGCTGGCTCCAACGTCCTCTCTATCCGTTCTGGTGCCCCGAGGCACCCACTCCGAGCAGCCCCCCGCACACACGGGAGTGGGTGGCAAAAGCCCGGATGCCGGAGGAAAACCAATGCTTATCCAGCTTTCGGCTGCATAAGTTGACTTCCCCTGCATCTCACGCTATCTTTTCTCCATCACCGCCCGAAGAGGCGGCTTTTTTGTGCCCATGCGGGTCTTCCAAAGAGGAATGCCGCCCTGGACGACCGGGCGGCACTCCTCTTGATCCTTCTGGCCGGACGGTTCCGAGCCCACCCCTCCGTCCACGGGTCGCGGTCGCCCTAGCGAGTTCCGCCGTCGGTCGTGCCCTCGCTGGTGCTGTTCTGCGGGGTCGTCTCACCCGTGCTGCCGCCCTGCTGGGTGCTCTCGGTGGTGCCGGACGAGGACTCGCCCGCGTCGCCGCCCGCCGCCCCGCGCTCGTCGGTGGCCCCTGCCGCCGTGCCCGTGCCCTGATCGGTGCTGCCGGAGCTGGCGTTGCCCGCCGGGGAACCGCCCGTCGTGCCGCCCGCCGCCTCGCCCTCCCCGGCGGAGGCGGCGGCTGAGTTGGCGTTGCTGGCGCCGCTGGTGGTTCCGCCCGCCGCGCCCGAGGGGGGATTCGTGGCGTCCTCGGAGACGAGGTCGCTGCCCGTCTGGCCGTCGCCCGTCATGGTCTCGCGGGTGCCCTGAGTGGGGGTGCCCACCTGTCCGTTGGGACCCTCGCCCGGCGTCTGGGCACCCTGAGCGGCAGCGCCCTCATTCCCCTGGGCCGCGCCGCTCTGGCCCGCCGTGCCCGACTGCGTTCCCTGGGTGGCCTGGCCTCCCGATGTTCCGGCCGATTCCCCCGCTGCGGCGGGCGCGGCGATGGTGCCCTCGGCGCTGGGGGCCGCCTCCCCCTGCGCCTTGCCCAAGCGGGGCGCGATGATCAGGAGCGCAACTCCCAGAATCAGGCCGAGCGTCACGCCCAGCATCCAGGACGCCACGTCCCCCGCCACCCACCGGCTGTGCCTCGTTCGCTTCATGGGGTCAGGATACGCCCCGTTCCCGAGGACCTTGCGCTCCGAATTCCTTCACCCGCACGTGATGGGGCGCACATGCCGCCGCCCCACCCGTCCTTACAACAGGGTGTCCGGTGGGGCGTCCCGGCCCTCCTCGGGCGGCCACCATTGCAGCCGGGCGAGGTCGCAGCGGCCCGACTCGTCGAAGATGACCCCCTCGGCCTCCAGCAGCCGCTCCTGCATGTCCCCGAAGCCGAGCTTGTGGGTGCTGACCCGGCCCTGCGCGTTGATCACCCGCTGCCAGGGGAGGTCCGAGCCCCCCGCCAGGCTGCCCAGCACAAAGCCCGCCAGCCGTGCCCCCCCCGGCCCGGGTCGCCCGGCGAGGAGCGCGAGTTGCCCGTAGGTCATCACCCGGCCCGGCGGAATGCGGGCCACCAGGGCGAGGACCCGCTCCCGGAAGGTCCCCTCCGGCACGTTCTCCGGCCCCTCACTCGCCACGGAGCGGCCCCCACATCGCGTCCTCGTCGGGGAGGGGGAAGCCGTTCACCTTGAGGGCGAGCAGCATCTGGCCCCGGTGGTGGGCGTCGTGCGCGAGCATGTGCAGCAGGAACTGCCCGGTGCTGGGGTGGGAGAGGTGCCCGGTGCCCTCCGCGCTCAGGGCGGTGTGGAGGGCCGCGGTCCACACCGCGCGCAGTGCCTGCGCCGCCCGGGCCGGGTCCTCCTGGGCCACGAAGGCGTCCTGGCGGGTGTCGTCGTACAGGATGGGCAGGGGGGAGGCCGCCCCCTCGTCCAGTTGCAGGAGCCAGAAGCGGGTCGTGCCCGCGATGTGGGCGAGATGCTGCCCCACCGTCATGCCGCCCCCCGGCGTGACCGCCCCCATCATCTCCGGCGTGAGGTGGCCGCACAGAACGTCGTTCACGCGGCTGTTCGCCTCCACCGCCGTTTCGAGCATCGCCTTGGTTTCCGGGTTCATGTTCCCAGCCTACCCGCAGAGGCGGACGGGGAGTGTCCGCTTGGCGTCAGGCGGGGGGCAGGACGCTCTCCCGCCGTTCCCCCGGCCTCGGCCCGAAGCGCAGCGGCGCGTGCCCCGGCACCGCCAGCGCCGCGAACTCGCCCAGCCCCAGGCGGTCGGGCGCCTCCAGGTGGTAGCGGAAGTTCCAGAGGTAGTGCTGCACGACCCGCTCGGGCAGCCCCAGTTTGAGCGCATGACGCGCCGCCACCTCGGCCAGGTGCCCGATCCCCTCGCGCCGCGCCTCGCGCATCGCCCGCACGAGTTCGGGCGGGGGCGGCGCGTCCCTGCGGTACGCCCACACCGCGAACACGAAGGGGTGCCCCGTCAGCCGGAACCACTCCTCCGCGAGGTCGGTGACGGTGATGCCCCGGCCCGTGTGCGGCAGGCTGGTCATCGTCGTCTCGGGGGTCAGCGGCCCGGCCACCGCGTACCACTCGCGCAGGGCGCTGTCGCCGATCCGCAGCACCCCGTCGTAGCCCGAGGCCAGCAGTTCCTCCGCCCCGCCCTCCGCCCGTTCCAGGGTGGGGGAGAGGCCCCGCGCCGCCAGCACGACCTCCAGCAGCGCCACGCTCGTCGCGCTCTGGGCCGTCAGCGCCACCCGCCGCAGCGCCGGGAGCGGCGCGGTGTGGAAGAGGTTCACCGAGTACACCGGCCCCAGCACCGCCACGGAGAAGTCGGGCAGCGCCTCCAGCCGGTCCGCGTTGCGGATGAACTCCACCGCGCTGATGTTGGCGATGTCCACCCGGCCTTCCAGCAGGGCTGCGTTCATCTCGGTCGGCACGCCCGTCACTGCCGTCACGCCGATCGGCAGCACCAGCCGGTCGAGAATGGGGGCGACGTTGGTGTAGTGAATCCAGCCCGCGCGGTAGGTCATGGGCGGCGCTCCGCGCGGTGGGTGGGGAGTGAGAAGTGGGAAGTGGGAAAAGCACGGCCAGGGCAGAGAGCGGGGGCCAAAGCACCCACTGACCACGGGCCACTCCCCACTCCCCCCCTCACGGCACCACCTGCGCGCTGACCGCCCGCCACTCGCCCGCCCGCCGCGCATAGACCCGCAGGAAGCTCTGCACCCGCCTGCCGTCGGCGTACAACGTGCCGCGCGTGATCGCCGTGTCGCCGAAGACGCGGGCCGCGTGGCGCTCGTACATCAGGGCGGCGGGGGGGTTGTGGCGCATCCCCTCCAGCAGGTCAGGCTTGAACACCACCCGTCCGTCGGGAAAAAAGGCCATCCAGTCGTCGGCGAGGATCATCGCCATCCTCCCGGGGTCGCGGTGGTGATAGGCCGCGTTCCAGGCGTCGTCGAGGGCGAGCACGGCGTCGAGGTCGTCCGCAGGCACACTAGTCCGCCGCCTCCGCCGCGGGTTTCGGGAAGACTTCCAGCTCGTTGTAGTAGGCGTCGCGCAGCACGGGAAGGCGCCCCGCGTGCTGGATCATCCGCACCATGCCCGCCTGCGAGAGGGCCATGGGTGAGGTCGCCCCCGCCGCGTGCGCGATGTGTTCCTCCTGAATGGTGCCGTCGATGTCGGACACGCCCCAGTCCAGGCTCACCTGGGTCAGCTCCGAGCCGATCATCACCCAATAGCCCTTGATGTGCGGGAAGTTGTCGAGGTAGAGCCGGGCGACGGCGAGATTCCGCAGGTCGTCCAGCCCGGTCGTGAAGTCGGTCTTGCCGAGGTTCTGCGCGAGCGTGTTTCCGAGCGGCTGGAAGGCGAGGGGGATAAAGGCGTGGAAGCCGCCCGTCTCGTCCTGAAGGTCGCGCAGGCGGTGCATGTGGTCCAGCCGCTCCTCCAGCGTCTCGATGTGACCGTAGAGCATGGTGGCGTTCGTCCGCATCCCCAGCGAGTGCGCTTCCCGGTGAATCTGGAGCCACTTCTCGGCCTTCACCTTGTTCTTCGCCACCTGACGGCGTACCCGGTCGGCGAAGATTTCCGCCCCGCCGCCCGGCATCGCCGCCAGGCCCGCCGCCTGGAGTTCACGCAGCACCTCCAGCGTGGGCTTCTTGCTGATCTTGCTCAGGTGCTCGATCTCCGCCGCCGTGAACGCCTTGACCTGAAGCTCGGGGAACTCCGCGCGCAGCCGCCGCACCATCTCGGGGTAGTAGTCCCACGGGTGGTTGGGGTGGTGCCCGCTGCTCATGTGGAGTTCCGTGATGCCGGGGAGGTAGCGGCGCCGGACCTGCTCGACCACTTCCTCCGGCGAGTAGTCCCAGGCCCGCTCCTCGCCCTTGCGGGCGGCGAAGGCGCAGAAGGTGCAGCCCACATAGCAGATGTTGGTGAACTCCAGCCGCATGGAGTGGACGAAGTACACCTTGTCCCCGTGTAGCCGCTCCTTTTGCAGGTTCGCCAGCCGCATCAGGCCGTTGAGGTCGCGGGTGTGGTAGAGCCGCATTCCCTCGTCGAACGAGAGACGCTCGCCCGCCTCCACCTTCTCGGCGACCGGGGCGAGGCTTGGGTCACGCAGCCACTTCATAGGGGGAGTCTATGCCGGGAAGGGGGAGGGAAGTGTCCCGGCTGGAGGACTGGCCGCCAGCGGGTGAAGAACAGCCGGACCCTGGAGCGCCCCTGGCCGCCCCTCCGTCCCCTGCGGCGTCACGAAGAAGAAGGCCAGCGCCAGCAGCAGGTACACGGCGAGCAGCAGCACGCCCTCGAACCACGTCGCCTCGCCGTCCCTCGTCACGGTGGACACCGTCAGGGCGACGGCCACGATGGCGACGAGTTCCAGCGGGCTGGAAAAGACCAGATTCATGGGCTTTCCGATGAAGTACGAGATCAGCACGAGCAGCGGCGCGGTGAAGAGGGCCACCTGAATGGTCGCGCCGACCGCGATGTTGATCGCCAGCCCGATCTTGCCCTGCCGCGCGAAGTAGCTTCCGGCGATGTACTCGGCGAAGTTGCCCACCACCGCCAGCACGATGATGCCCAGGAAGAAGGGGCTGAGGCCCAGCGTGCTGCTCGTGGCCTCCAGGGCGCCGGAGAGCATCTCGGATTCCAGGGCGATCAGCGCGGTGCCGCCGACCAGCACGGCGCCCGCCTGCCAGACGGGCCACAGCGGGCCGTGGTGCTCTTCCCCCTCGTCCAGCGCGAACACATCCCGGTGCGTGACGAGCGTATAGACGAGGTTCAACGCGTACACGACGATCAGCACGATGGCGACGCCCAGGCTGAGGTACTCCTCCAGGTTCTGCCGCAGGATCTCGCCCCCTGCCGTGAAGGCGGGAAGGCGCTCGGTGTAGTCGAACAGCGCCGGGATCAGGAGGGCGATCACGACCAGGAAGAGCATGGAGTTGAGCTGACCGGCATTCTCGCCGCTGAACTTCTGGCGGGCACGTCCGAAGCTGCCGATCAATATGGCGAGCCCCAGCCCCAGCAGCGCATTGCCGATGATGCTGCCGGTGATCTGCGCCTTGACGACGGTGATATTGCCCCCCAGCAGCACGAAGATGGCGATGATGAGTTCCGCCAGGTTGCCGAAGGTGACGTTGAGCAGCCCGCCGATGGTCTGCCCGGCCCGCGCCGCGACCTGCTCGGTGGCCTTCCGCAGCCAGTCGGCGAGCGGGATGATGGCGACCGTCGCGGTGGCGAAGACCCACAGCGGCGGCGCCCGGAACACGTACTCCAGCAGCAGGCTGATCGGAATGAAGATCAGCAACAGATTCATGACCATGGGGGGAGTTTAAGGGCCAGGTGGCGTCTTCCGGCCCGGGGGTGGGGGAGCGGTGAACGTTCGGCTGGGAGGGAGAGGGCCTGTTTTTGACCCCCACCCCCGCGCTGACCGGCCTACGCCCCGCCCACCGCCAGTGCCCCCACCCGCACGTCGGGCGCGGCCACGGCGTACTGGGTCTCGTGCAGCTCGTTGCCGACGGCCTCGATGCCCGCCAGCAGGTCGAGGATGTTCCCCGCCACGGTAAAGACCTCCAGCGGGTGCCGGACCTCGCCGTCTTCCACCCAGAAGCCCTCGGCCTGGAGGGAGAAGTCGCCGGTAACGGGGTTGGCGCCCGCGTGCCCGCCGGAGACGCCCGTGACGCGCACGCCGGTGAGGCCGGAAGCGACGGCAGTTCCCTCCGTCCCGCCCGGTTGCAGGATCAGATTGCTGGGGGCCACGCCCACCGTGCCCTGAATACCGTAGCGGGCGGCGTGACCGGTGCTCGTCGTGCCTGCCCGGGCGGCGGTCTGCGCGTTGTGCATGAAGGCGGCGAGCTTCCCGTTCTCGATCAGCGTCAGGGGCGCGCTCGGGCAGCCCTCGGCGTCGAAGGCGCGCGAGTTCAGGCCGCGCGGCAGGGTGGGGTCGTCGATCAGGGTGACGAGCGGGCTGGCGATCGTCTCGCCCAGACGCCCGGCCAGCGGGCTCTTGCCCTCCTCGACCATCTTGCCGCTGAACATGCCGGAGAAGAGGGCGAGCAGTTCGCCCAGGCACTCCCCGCTGACCACGGCAGGGAAGGTGCCGCTGGGGGCGGGTTTGGCACCGAGCAGGGCGAGGGCCTTTTCCACCGCCGAGAGGGCCGTGCGGGTGGGGTCGAGTTCGGTGAACTCGCGGGTGAACTGCCAGTCCCCCTTCATCTTGTTCTGCCCGTCCTCGCTCACGAGGGGGTAGGCATACTGCATGGCGTGCAGTTCGCGCGCCTCGCGCTCCAGGCCCTCGGTGTTGCCGACGAGGCGCTGGGCGTCGCTGTCGGAGTAGCCGCCGTAGGGCAGGCTGGTCACGCGCGGGTCGGCCTCCCGCGCCGCGCGGTCGAGTTCGAGGGCCACGCCCACCTTCTGCTCGACCGTCACGCCGCTCAGGCCCTCGCCGTACAGGTCCAGCGCGGGGGGTGGGGGCCAGTTTTGCAGGCCCGCCCCGGGCTCCGGCGCGACGAGTTCGGCGTTCTCGACCGCGCTGTCCAGCGCCCGGTCCAGGGCAGGCCGCGACAGGTTCTCCGTGAAGCTGTACCCCCACGCGCCCTTCACCAGTGCCCGCAGCGCCACGCCCTGCCGCGCGGAGAGCTTGAACTCGCTGACCTCGCCCTGAAAAGCCTTCACGCCCGTGGACGTGCCCCGCTCGCCGTACACCTCCAGCGTCACCCCGCGCTCCCGGGCACGGCCCAGCAGGTAGGCGCGGGCCTGGTCGAGACTGAGTTGTTCGGTCGTTGCGGTCATGCGCGCCCTCCCACGGTGATTTCGGAGATCAGGATGTGTGGCTGGCCCACGTCGGTCGGCAGGGAGCCGGACACGCTGCCGCACATCCCCTGCCCCAGCGCCAGGTCACCCGCCACGCCCACGATGTTCCTCAGGTCCTGCGCCCCGTTGCCCACGAGTGAGGCGCCCCGCAGCGGCTCAGCAATCTCGCCATTTCGAATCATGTACGCCTCGTCCACCGCGAAGTTGTAGTCCCCGGTGCCGGGCGTCACGCTGCCGCCGCCCATCCGCCGGGCGTAGATGCCGAGGGGGACCTGGCGGATCAGGCTCTCGGGTGTCTCGCTCCCCTTGTCGATGAAGGTCGAGCGCATCCGGCTCGCGGGCGCGTAGGTGTAGTTCTGCCGCCGCCCGCTGCCCGTGCGTTTGTGCCCGGTCTTCAGCTCGCCCACCCGGTCCACCATGAAGGACTTCAGCACGCCGTTCTCGATCAGGACCGTGCGCTCGCCCGGCATCCCCTCGTCGTCCACGGTGACCATACCCCACGAGCCGGGGATGGTGCCGTCGTCGATGGCGCTCACCGATTCGTGGGCGATCTTCTGCCCCAGCTTGTCGGCGAACACGCTGGCGTTCTTCTCCACGGCGGTCGTCTCCAGGATGTGCCCGCAGGCCTCGTGGAAGATCACGCCGCCGAACTCGTTGCCGATCACGACGGGCAGTTTCCCGGCGGGGGCGTATCCCGCGCGCAGCATCGCGTTCGCTATCCGGGCCGCCTCCGCGCCGATGCTCTCGGGCGTCACCGTGTCGAAGAATTCCAGGCCCTGCCCGGCGCCGGGGCCATAGCGCCCCGTCTCGCGCAGGGTGCCGTCCTGCGCGATAGCGCTGACGGAGAGGCGCGTCCACACCCGCTCGTCCTCGGCCCACACGCCCTCGGAGTTGGCGATCAGCACCCGCTGCACCCGGTCGAGGTAGTTCACGTCCACCGTCTTCACGTCCCCGACCCCCGCCGCGCCCCCGTGTGCCCGGCGCATCAGGGCGAGCTTGTCGCGCTTGGCGGCGTGCAGGGGATGCTCGCGGGCCACGTAGAGAGGCCCCGCGTCCAGGCGGCGGAAGTCCAGGCCGCCCGCACCCGCCCGGTTCGTCTCACCCGCCCCGCCGCGCGCCCGGGCGACCTGGTCGGCCAGGTCGCGCAGCCCGGTTTCGGTCACGTCGTTCGTGTAGGCGTAGACGACGCGGGAGCCGTACAGCAGCCGCAGCCCCGCCCCGAACAGGTTCCCGCCGCCCGCGTCCTTCACCTCGCCCTGGTGCAGGCGCAGGGTGGTCGAGACCGTGTCTTCCACAAAGAGTTCCGCGAAGTCCGCGCCGCCCGAGCGGGCGAGGGTGAGGACTTCGCGGGCGAGGCTTTCATTCAGCATGGGTGGGCCTTTCTGTGCTGGCGAGGGGCAGCATCGTCCCCGGGAACCCCAGCAGGGAGAGGGTGAAATAGCGCGCCCCCGGCGCGTCCGGGTCCGCCTCGGCGACGGCCGAAAACACCTCCCACGCCTGCTCGCAGGCCCGCTCGAAGGCAGCGGGCGTGAGGCGCACCATCCGCACCAGGGCGCGGGGGCTGTGGGGAGGGGAGGAGGGCTGGGTGCTCGTCCGCATCGCCCCCGGGCGCAGGTCGAACAGCAGACCCTCCGGCAGGTGTTCGGAAAGGTCGAGTTCCGCCGCCGCCAGGAAGGCATCGGTGAGGGCGGCCAGGAAGGGCTGCACCACGTCCCGGCGCAGCAGCCCCCGCAACTCGGGCGCCAGCACGAAGCGGTCGGCGACCGGCTTCCACCTGCGCCCCCGCCCGCCCTCCTGACTCGGAACGAGCAGCCCCAGCGCGGCGAGCCTCCGCACGTGGTACGAGACGCGCGGCGCAGGTTCCCCCAGCTTGCGCGCCGCCTCGCTCGCCGTGGCCCCGCCGCGGAACTGCACGAGCAGGTGTCCCCCGTAGCGCACGTCGGTCAGGGCCGCGAGCTGGGCCTCGTTCCGAACGATGTACGTCGTGGGTGCGGGGGACACGCCCCCTACTGTGGCGCCTCCCCCTTTCAAAGGAAAGCCGGTTTGTTGAAAAAACGGGCCCGGCCCTCCCGCTAGGCCATTTCGCTCAGCCGCTCCCGCACCCCCGGCCACTCCTCCCGGATGACCGAGTACATCACCGTGTCGCGCAGGGTGCCGTCGGGCCGCCGCAGGTGCCGCCGCAGCACGCCCTCGCGCACGGCGCCGAGCTTCTCGATGGCGCGCTGGCTGCGGGTGTTCAGGATGTCGGTCTTGATCTGCACGCGCTCCATGCCCAGCTCCTCGAAGGCGTGGGCGAGCATCAGGCGCTTCATCCGGCGATTGACACCCGAGCCGTGCCAGCGGGGGTGCAGCCAGGTCCAGCCGATCTCCAGACCGGCGTGGGCAGGGCGAATATCGCCGTAGCGCGTGCTCCCCGCCAGTTCGCCGCCCACCTCGATCACGAGGGGCATGGCGTCGGGGGCCTCCAGCGCCGCCGTGTAGTAGGCGGGGGAACTGGGGGGCGAGCCCATCAGCCGCAGTTCTTCCGCACAACTTTCGGCCAGCGCGCAGAGGGCCGGGATGTCCTCTTCCGCCAGGGGCCGCAGGGTGAGGTTTCCATCCGTCAGGGTGAGGCCATGCCGCATGGGGGCAGTGTGGCACAGGGGCAGAATGGCGGCGGTGCGCTACGCTGGGGACGTGAAGGAAGGGCAGCGAGGAGCACAGGAACGCTGGACGGTGGACGGCATCGAGGACAGCCCGCACGGCCCGATGGCGCGGGTGGAGCGCGAGGACGGCCTCACCTTCGACGTGCCGCTCCACGTTCTGCCGGAGGGCGTGCGCGAGGGGGACGTGCTCGGCGTGCTGGACGGCCCCGACGGGGTGACGGTCGAGCGGCTGCCCGCCGAAACCCGGGCCCGCCGCGAGGAGGCCCAGCGCCGCCTGGAGGCCCTGAACAGCACGCCCGGCGCCGGGGAGGAGATCGACCTGTGACCGAGAAGAAGACGGCCCCCCGCAAGTCCCCGGCCAAAAAGGCCCCTGCCGCAAAGGGAACCTCCAAAAAAGCGGCCTCCCGTTCCAGGCCCGCGGGGCGCGGGGGCAAGCGGGCCAGCCCCAGCCCCTCCGACCTGCTCGGCGTGCTGGTGCTCGTGCTGACAGCCAGCCTCGCGGCCTGCACGGCGCGCGACCGGGGAGAGCAGGGGGGAGACGGGCAGACGGGCACCCAACCCGCCGGACAGGTCACGATCCGTTTTCTCGACGTGGGGCAGGGCGACGCGGTCCTGATCCGCAGTCCCGAGGGCAAGACCCTGCTGTACGACGGGGGCCGCAGCAGCGACCGGATGCGGGGCTACCTGCAAACCTACGGCATCGATTCTATCGACCTGATGGTGGCGAGCCACGCCGACGCCGACCACATCACGGGCCTGATCCCCGCCGCCGAGACGGCCAAGCCCCGGCTCTTCATCAACAACGGGCTGGCGGGCACCACCCGGACCTGGGAACGGCTCGTCGCGGCGCTGGAGAAGGACGGAACCACCTTCCAGAAGGCGAACGGGCAGGTCATCAACCTGGGCAGCGTGAAGGTGCGCGTCATCGCCCCGCCCGCCGGGATGGGCGACGACCAGAACGACAACAGCGTCGGCCTGCGGGTGGAGTTCGGCGACTTCCGGGCCCTGATGACCGGCGACAGCGAGAAGCCCGAGACCCAGGCCTGGCTCGCCGAGGACCGGGCCGAGATTCGGGGTCCCTTCCAGGTCTACAAGAGCATCCACCACGGGGCGGCGAACGGCGACCACCAGGCCTGGCTCGCCGCCGTTCGCCCCGAGAACGTGGTCATCGGCGTGGGCGAGAACAACTACGGCCACCCGACCAAGACGGCCCTCGACCTCTATAAGGCGAACGGCATCCGCATTTACCGCACCGACCGTCAGGGCACGGTGACGTTCACGGGCAACGCGGACGGCACGTACACGGCGACGACGGACCGCTGAGGGAAAACTGTGGTGAAGGTGTTTTTTCTCCCACGGGGGGAGAGGGCTGGGGTGAGGGGGCGTGTGACCGAGTCGAATGGCGCCAAGACAGCCTGCCATACCGTCCCACCGCGCCGCAGGTCAGGCCCGCTCACCCCTCTGCAAGCAGCTCTACGAGGTCCAACCGGGAGGGGCTTTTTCGTCGTACTTGACGATATTCTCCTCCTGTGGAGGGCTCACGTGCATCGCACAGAGGCGCAAGGGGAGAAATGAGAACTGCCAAGATCACTGAACTTGGCAAACCGCCCGCCTCCCCGCCTCAGCCCACGTCGCCGTGTTCGGGCTCCTCGATCACGGTCAGGCGCACGTCCACGTTGCCGCGCAGGGCCCGGCTGTAGGGGCAGACCTTGTGGGCCTCCTCGACCATGTGCTGCGCCTGCTCGCGGCTCAGGCCGGGGAGCACGATCTGCAACTCCACGTCGAGGGCGAAGCCGAGTTCGTCGCGGACCAGGCCCACCACGCCGGTCACGCGCGAGGACCCGAAGCTCACCTTCTCGCGCCGGGCGACGCTGCCGATGGCGCTCTGGAAGCAGGCGGCGTACCCGGCGGCGAAGAGCTGCTCGGGGTTGGTGCCCACGCCGCCGTCCCCGCCGATCTCCTGAGGCACGCTGAGCTTCACGCCGAGGTGGTGGTCGGGGGTCTCGATATACCCCGCCCGGCCGCCGTGGGCCGTGGCCCGGGTGGTGAAGATCACTTTGCCCCGCTTCTGACTCTGGTTCTGGGTCGCCTGGCTCGTGTCGGTCATGGTGCCTCCTGAGCGCCCACGCTAGGGGGGCGGCCCGGGGCAGACGGTCAAACGACCCACCTTCTGAAGGTTGTCCCTACCCGGGGGCTGTCAGGACCGGGCACGAGAAAGGTGCCTGCGCTGCCCCCAGCGGGGCTGGCCGCGCCCCCTTCCGGGCTGACCCGTCTGCGTTACACTTCCCCGGATGTTCGGTCCAACACAACCCCGCAGCCAGCCGCAGCCGGGGCACCTGTACGACGTGGCGGTGATCGGGGCGGGTTTGAGCGGCACCGAACTCGCCTGGCGCCTGGCCCGGGCCGGGCGGGACGTGCTCCTCGTCACGCAGGCGCTCGACCACCTGGGCAACCTGTACCAGCCCACGGTGGAGGGCGCCGGATTTCCCCCGGACAGCCTCTTCGCGCGAGTCGCGGCCCGAATCGTCCCCGACACCGACGGCTGGAGCTTCCACCGCCATCTCAAGGCCGAGGTCGAGGCCACGGCGGGCATCCACCTGCTGCAAAGCACCGTCACCGCGCTCGACGAGGAGGGCGGCGGGGTGGTCCTCTCGACCTGGGAGGGGCCGACGCTGCGGGCGCGGGTGGCCGTCCTCGCCGTCGGCGCCTTCCTCAAGGGCCGCCTGCTGATCGGGGACACGCTGGAGGAGGCCGGGCGGCTCTCCGAGGTCGCCTACGACTTCCTGGCGGACGACCTCGCCCGCTCGGGGGTGTGGCTGATCGGCGCGGAGGGGACGGCCCCGGCGGTGGAGGGCGCCCCCCCCTACGAGGTGCGCTTCCTGACGCCCGCGCCCCCGGAACTCGACGGCTTTCGCCTCACGCGCTTCGACCGGGTGTATGCCCTGGGCCGCTGCACGCCGGGCGAGCATACCTACGCCTCGGTGCTGGGGGACGCGGCGCGGCTGGCCGATGAGCTGCTGCGGGTGAGCCCATGATCCTCCGCCTCTCGGACTTCCACTTCCCCGACCGCGCGGCCCGGCTGTACCCCGACACGCCCGGGCGGCCCTGGGTGCTGGAGGTCGGCTTCGGGGACGGGCGCTTCTGGCCCCACTTCGCGGCGACCTTTCCCGAGGCGCCCAACTACCTCGGGGTGGAGATCAGCGGCGTCTCACTGCTCAAGGCCGCGCGCAGACTGCGGCAGGCCGGGCTGACGAACACGGTCCTGACTCGGATGCCCGCCACCCCCCTCATCCGCGAGGTGGTGCCGGAGGGCGGGCTCGACGCCATCATCGTGAACTTCCCCGACCCCTGGCCCAAGGCGGGGCACGAGGAACACCGCCTGCTGCGCGCCCCCTTCTTCCGCCTGGCCGCCAGCCGCCTGAAACCCGGCGGGGCCGTGCTGCTCACCACCGACCACGAGGAGTATTTCGAGTTCGCCCGCCGGGAGGCGGAGGCGAGCGGCGTCATGCGCGTAGACCTCACCGATCCCCCGCCCGCCGCCCTGGAGACCAAGTACGCCCGCAAGTGGCGCGACCTGGGCCTGAGGGCGCGGCACGCCCGCTTCGTCCCGACCGCGCACCCCCACGTGCCGGGCGCCCCCATCACCCGCTACCCCGACCAGGAGGATTCCCCGGACGTGCCCCACGCCATCCTGACCCTGCCCGAGCCCTTCGCGCCCGCCGAGTTCCACAAGCACACCGCGCGCGGCGGCCAGACCCGCGAGGACCCGGCGGGGTGGACCGTCGTTTTGCTCGACCTGTACCGCAGCCTGGGGACCGCCGCCCGCTTCGGGCCGAGCTGGGTGATCCTCGCCCACGTCGTGGAGGGCGAACTCACCCAGGAGGTGCTGATCGACCTCACGGCCCGGGAGGACGGGACCCACCTCGTCCGCCTCGCCCGCTTCGGCGGCCCGGTGGTCACGCCCGGGGTCAAGGCCGCTGTGGGCACGGTCGCGGGCTGGCTGGAGGCGCGGGGAGCAACCGTCCGGCACCGGGGCTACTGAGGATCAGGAGGGGCACCCGGGCGCCGTTCCCGCATCCGGGGAGCAAAAGCCGCCCCAGGTGAGGTGGACCGGTGCAGGGTCGTCCCCGTGGCCGCGGCGCTCCTGTTCCCCACGTGTGGCGGTCCCGGGACGCAGTTCCCCCGTCACGCCCGATCTTCCCGCCGGACGTTCCGGGCGGCGGGAACTCCCGGGAGGTGTGGGTCATCGTCTGGGGGAAACCTCTGGCGTCACGTCGTGGCGGCGCCCCGGAGTAGAGTTCAGCCCCAGGATTGGAACGACGGGCCCCCGGCTCCTCTACTGGGCGCGTAACCCACGCACCCGCCGACCGCACTTCTACCCGCCCTGACATCAACAGCCCCCGGGTAAGAGATTTGGCAGGCGCGGTATTGAACTCTGGTTCTCGCGTGCTGTCGGCCCTTTTTGTCAACTTCTGCATTCTCGTGACCTTTACCAGCATCGGCAGCCTGACCTACACGGGCACCGAGCGCCTCCATGCCCTGCGCCGCGCGCTGCGTTACCTCGTCTCGGTGGCGGGCGGCCTGATCCTGATCGGCTACGGCATTCCCCTCGGCGAGGGGGTTCGCGTGGACTTCCGCCACGTGCCCGTCGCGCTCGCGGGTCTCTTCGGCGGTCCCCTGCCCGCCCTCGGGGTCGCCCTGCCCCTCGCCCTGTACCGCGCGTGGCTGGGCGGCGACGGCGCGGTGGGCGGGGTCATGGGGCTTCTCATCACGGCGGTCGTCGCCAGCATCTTCCGCGCCCGCTTTCACCATAGCCGCCCGACCTGGCGGGATGCCTGGGCGCCCTTTGCGACCTTTGCCCTCGCCAACCTCAGCCTGCTCCTCGTGCCCGGGCGCGGCGCGCAGCTCTTCCAGACGGCCTACCTGCCGCTGACCCTGATCCAGGGGCTGGGCCTGCTCGTGACCTTCGCGGTGATCGCCGTGCGCTTTGACAGCGTGGGCCATTCCCGGACCCTGCACCTCCTCGCGTACCGGGACGCCCTGACGGGGCTGCGCAACCGCCGCCAGTTCGACCGCGACCTCGCCGACCTGCCCGCCGACGGGCGCTTCCACCTGCTGCTGCTCGACCTCGACGATTTCAAACGGCTCAACGACACCCTGGGGCACGGCTTCGGGGACGTGGTGCTGCGGGAACTCGGGGCGTTGCTCACGGCGCACACCCGGAGCGCCGACCGGGTGTACCGGGTGGGCGGGGAGGAATTCGGGGTGCTGCTGCACACCGCCGACCCGGAGGTCGCGGCGGGCGTGGCGAACCGGCTGCGTGCCCTGACCCGCGGGCAGCTCGGGACCCGGGCGGGCCGACCGGACTGGACCCTCACGTTCTCGGCCGGACTCGCCCCGCACGTCACGAGTCCCTCCGGCACCTTCGGGACCGCGGACGCGCGCCTGTACGAGGCCAAGCGCTCCGGGCGTGACCGGGTGGTGGGTGAGGAGGCCAGCCCTTTCCCGGTGGAGGTCGAGTCCGCGGCGGCCCGCCTGGATGCCGTGACCTGATCCGGGTCCCGTCCGGCCCGCCCCCCATGGCTGACCTCCCCCGGCACGGCCCCCTTTCCCGTATCGTTGGGGCGTGACGGAGCGTGCGGGGCAGGGACTGTTGATCTACGGGCTGGGCCGAAGTGGGCGCGGCGTGGCCCGCTTCCTGGCGGGGGAAGGGCGGCGCGCCGAGTGGCACGACGCGCGCCCCAGTGCGGAGGACGAGGCCCTGATGGCGGAGCTGGGCTTCGCGCGGGGAGACGTGGGGGGAACGTACCGGACGGTCGTGGCCGCGCCGGGCGTCCCGATAGACCACCCCGACCTGCTGGCCCTGGCGGGGCGCGGGGCGGAGATCATCGGGGAGGTGGTCCTGGCGGCCCGGGCCCGTCCCGGCCTGCCCCTGGTCGGCGTGACGGGCACGGCGGGCAAGGGCGGCACGACGGTGCTGACCGCGCACCTGCTGCGGGCGAGCGGCATCCATGCCCTGGAGGGGGGCAACATCGATCCCCCCCTCCTCGACGTGGTGGACCGGGCGGAGGTGGCGGTCGTGGAGCTGTCGAGCTTCCAGCTTGAGCGGGTGCCCGGCCTGCGGCTGCCCGTCGCCGTGATCACGAACCTGGGCGTGGATCACCTCGACCGCCACCGCACGGTGGAGGCCTACCACGCGGCCAAGCTCAACATCACGGCGGGGCAGACGGGGGAGGACGTGCTGGTCGTCCCGGCTGGATTAGAGGTCAGGACGCGGGCGCAGGTCCGCTCCTTCCTCCCCGACCGCATCGCCCTGGCGAGCGGGGAGGAGGTGCTGCCCGCCGCCGACCTCCCGGAAGGGCTGCACCCCGCCAATGCCGCCGCCGCCGTCCTTGCCGTGGGGGCGCTGCTGGAACGGCTGGGCCGCCCGGTGGACGCGGGGGTGCTGGCGGGGGCGCTGCGGAGTGCCCGCCCGGTCGCCGGACGCTTCGAGACGGTGGCGCGGGTGGGGAACGTCCGTTTTATCGACGACTCCATCGCCACCCGGACCCTCGCGGTGGAGGCGGCCCTCACCCGCGCGCCCGGGCCCATCGCCTGGCTCGTCGGCGGGCGGGACAAGGGCGCCGACCTCGCCCCGCTGCGGGAGGCGGCGCGCGGTCGCGTGGTCCGCGTGATCGCCTTCGGGGAGGACGGCGAGGCGCTCGCCCGCGGGCTGGGCCTCCCCTTCGAGACCGCGACGGGCGAGGACGGCGACGCGGTGATGCGCTCCGCCGCCCGCGCCGGGCTGGAGGCGCTGGGGGGGCCGGGCGGGGCGGGCACGGTGCTGCTGGCCCCCATCGGCACGAGCTTCGACCTGTTCCGGGACTACCGGGCGCGCGGCGAGAGCTTTGGCCGGGCCGCGCGTGAACTCGCGGCGGCGGCGGAGGTGCGGGCATGAGTCTGCAACTGGTGATCGCGCAGGTGCTGCTGCTCACGCTGGGGCTGCTGGGGGTGGCGACCGCCCGGCCCGACCTGATCGTGGACCACGGGAGCAAGGCGCTCCTCGCCCTGGGGGTGACCTTTGCCGCCGCCCGGCTGCGCCCCAAGACCTTCCTGAAGGCGGCCCCGTACTTCTGGGGCTTCACCCTGCTGCTGCTGCTGCTGACCCTCTTTATCGGGGAGGGCACCGTGACGAGCCCGGGCACCAAGCGCTGGCTGGAACTCGGCCCGCTGCGGTTCCAGCCCTCGGAACTCGCCAAGCTGGGGCTGGTGCTGCAACTCGCGTCCTTCTTCTCGCGCCGCGGCGTGCAGAACAAGCTCATCAGCGCGACCCTGATGATCGTCTTCACCACCCTGCTCGTGCTGCTGGAGCCCGACCTGGGCACCTCGGTGCTGACCTTCGGCCTGGGCATCATCCTGATGTACGCGGCGGGCGTCCGCATCACGAACATCACCGGGTTCGTGTTCGCGCTGGGGTTGCTGGCGATCCCCTTCGTGGGCCGCTACCTGGAGACGCACAGCTACATCCTGGAGCGGTTCTTCGGGCACGTGAACCGCGGCGAGACGATGGCGGTGGGGCTCGACCAGATCGGCATGGCCCACCGCGACCTGAATTTCGGCGGCCTGTGGGGCCTGGGTCCCGACGGCCCCCGCTGGTCGTACTTCGCGGCGCACACCGACATGGTGGTCGCCTCGGTGGGCTTCTCGACCGGCCTGCTGGGGGTCGCCATGCTGCTCTTCGCCTACTGGCTGATCGTGTCCACCGCCCTGCACGTCTCGCAGCTCGCCGCCCGCGTCCGCCCCATGACCCCCGAGATTCACGGCGCGACCATCATGGCGACGGGCGCGATGTTCATGGTCGTCGGGCAGGCGTTCGTGAACCTCGCCGTCGCGGCGGGCATCTTCCCCGTGACGGGCGTGCCGCTGCCGCTCGTGAGCTACGGCTTTTCCTCCATGCTCACCATGAGCCTCGCCCTGGGCGTGATCCACAGCGCCATGCGCGAGGTCCGGCGCCACCTCCCCGCGCTGGAGGTCGCCCCCGACCTCGTGCAGGTGCCCGCCGACTGACCCGGGAAATAGGGGAGAGGGGGCAGCGCGCGCGTCGGCGGCTGCCCCCTTCATCCTGGCGCGGGTCAGGAGCGATCCGGGTACAGCCACCCCCGCAGCAGGCGCGACAGCAGCGGCAGTACCGGCCAGTTCAGGAAGACCGTCGCCAGCAGGGCCGACGGCAGGATGGCGGCCCACCACGGCCAGCCCTGCACGAGGGGGCGGCACAGCCAGGTGAACAGCAGGATGAGGGGATACACGCCCACGAAGCCCAGCACCACGTTCTTCCACAGGGGCGGCGGGGCGGAGTGGACGGGGCGGTCGAACCAGGCCTCCAGCCCCACCGACTCGCGGTAATCGACCTCGCCCGCGGTGAACCGGGGCAGCTCCCGCAGCGCCGCCGCGTACTCGGGAGAAGCGCGCCAGGCCGCGAGCGCCTCCGGCGAGGCGAAGCGCACCAGGGTCACGTACTCCGGCGTGTCCCCGCTCTGCCCCCGCAGCACGTGCAGGCCCACGAACCCCGGCTGCCGGGACTGAACGGCGTGCAGTTCCCGCGCCCAGGCCTCGTACTCGGCCACCCGCGAGGGGCGCACGAACTCCGTCACCACGAGCGTCACGCCCTCCCGGGCGGGCGGGGCAGGGGCGGCGTTGGGGGAAGGC
The DNA here is from genome assembly GCF_002897375.1 of Deinococcus aerius. Classification (NCBI taxonomy): domain Bacteria; kingdom Thermotogati; phylum Deinococcota; class Deinococci; order Deinococcales; family Deinococcaceae; genus Deinococcus; species Deinococcus aerius. The sequence continues at coordinate 58,582 of NZ_BFAG01000005.1, forward strand.
GGTACGTCGACCATAGGGAGCGCACTCTACCCTGGCCGCGCCCCAGGAAAAAGAAAGCCCCCGGCTCGGTCACCGGGGAAGCTGTTGCCCTCTGCCTAACTGCTGTGCAGCACGTTCATGATGTCGCCGTCCTGCATCACGTAGTCCTTGCCCTCGGTGCGGACCCAGCCCTTCGCCTTGGCGTTCGCCCAGCCGCCCGCCTCGACCATCTTCTGCCACTCGATGACCTCGGCGCGGATAAAGCCCCGCTCCAGGTCGGAGTGGATTTCCCCGGCGGCCTCGGGCGCCTTTTCGCCCCGGCGGATCGTCCAGGCCCGGACTTCCTTCTCGCCCGAGGTGATGAAGGTGATCAGCCCCAGCGTCTCGTACCCCACCTTCACGAGCTGATCCAGGCCGCTCTCCTGCACCCCGAGGTCACTCAGGAACTCGCGCGCCTCGTCCTCCGGCATCTCGGCGAGTTCGCCCTCGATCTGGGCGCTGATCTTCACGACCGCGGCGTTCTCGCGGGCCGCATACTCGCGCACCCGGCGCACGGCGTCGTTGTCCTCCGTGAGCTCGTCCTCGCCCACGTTCGCCACGTAGATCACGGGCTTGGTGGTGATCAGGCCGAAGTCCTTGGGAATGGGCGCGTCATACGTCCCCGCGCGGGCGGGCCTGCCTTCCCCCAGCACGGCGAGGATCTGCTCGGCGAGCGCGGCCTGCTCCCGGGCGTCCTTGTCGTTCCCCTTGGCCTTTTTCTGGAGGTTGGCGAGCCGCTTTTCCAGCCCCGCGAGGTCGGCGAGGATCAGCTCGGTGTTGATCGTCTCGATGTCGTCGGTGGGATCGACCCGGCCCGCCACGTGAATCACGTTGTCGTCGGTAAAGCAGCGCACCACGTGGGCGATGGCGTCCACCTCGCGGATGTTCGCGAGAAACTGGTTCCCCAGCCCTTCGCCCTGGCTGGCCCCCTTCACCAGCCCGGCGATGTCCACGAACTCGACGTAGGTGGGGATGATGGGGGGCACCCGCTCACCCTTGGTGAACACCTTGGCCAGCGCGCCCAGCCGCTCGTCGGGCACGGGCACCCGGCCCACGTTGGGCTCGATGGTCGCGAAGGGGTAGTTGGCCGCGAGCGCCCCGGCGCGGGTAATGGCGTTGAACAGCGTGCTTTTTCCGACGTTGGGCAGGCCAACGATGCCGATTGAAAGTCCCATGTCTGTGTCCTCCGGCGTTCCTGCTGGTCTGGACGCTTTTCGCCGCGTCCACAAGGCAACCGGGCAAGTATACCGGAGGAGCCTTCCTGCCCGCGTGTCTCGCGGATGGCCGGGCGCGCCTGCCCGGGGCCACCTTCTCATGAAGTCACGGGGAAGACAATTCGTGCTTCATGGCCCGTTAATATGGCCGCGATGCCCGAGCTGCTCTCCGTGGGTGCCTTCGACCTGCTCGACGACCTGCCCCTCCCCACGTACGTCAGCAGCCCGGATGCCGCCGTCGTCTTCGCCAACCGCGCCCTCGCCGACCTCAGCGGGCTCCCCGCCCGGGCGCTGCTGGGGGACGGCCTGGCGGCCCTCATTCACCCCGGGGACCGGGGGGCGGCGCTGGAGGTCTGGAGGCGCGCCTGGCCCGGGGGGGAGGCCACCGAGTGCGAGGTCCGGCTGCGGACGGCGGGGGGGGAGGACCGCTGGCACTGCATTCAGAGCCGTCCCCGCCGCGGCGGGGGGTCCCCCACGGTCATCAGCACCTGTCACGACATCCACGCGCTCAAAGGCGTGGAGGACCGCGCGGGGCGGCTTCAGCGCCTCACCGCCGCACTTGCGGACGCGCGGAGTGTGGCGGACGTTCTCGCGGTTCTCCCCGACATCGCCCGCGCCCTCGCCGCCCCGCGCGCGAGTGTGGCCGTCCTGCGGGCCGGGGGGGCCGAGCTGCACCTGATCGGCTCGGTGGGCTACCCGGAGGCGAGCCTGGACCGCTTCCGGGTGCTGCCCACCGGCCTCCCCCTCCCGGCGACCGATGCGATCCGGGGCGGGGAGCCCCTCCACCTGCCCCTCGCGGCGCTCACGGCGCGTTACCCGCACCTCGCGGGCCAGCTTGACGAACATGCCCGGGACCTGGTCCTGCTCCCGCTGATCGCCGAGGGCCAGCCGGTGGGCGTCCTCACGCTGGGCTTTCTGGAGCCGCGCGAGTTCGGGGACGCCGAACGCACCTTTATGCTCACGCTCGCCGGGCTGCTCGGGCAGGCCCTGGAGCGCGCCCGCCTCCACGAGGAGGAACGCGCCGCGCGGGAGCGGGAGCGCGCCCTGCTGGACGCCGCCCCCGTCCTGATGTGGACCTCGCGCCCCGGGGAGGACGCCGCCCACTTCAACCGCACCTGGGCCGAGTACACCGGGCTGGGCGCGACCCTGACGGGGGACGCCTGGCAGGAGGCCCTTCACCCGGACGACCTCGCGGCGATGCGGGAGGCGCGCGAGCGGGGCCTGGCCGCCGGGGCAGCCTATGCCTGCGACGTGCGGCTGCGCCGGGCGGACGGCGCGTACCGCTGGCACCACGTGACGGTCCGGCCCTTCCAGGAGGGCGAGTGGCTGGGCCTCGCCAGCGAGGTCCACGAGTGGTACGAGGCGGAGAAGCGGCTGCACCTCACCCTGGAGGCGAGCGGGCTGGGCGTGTGGACCCTGGACGTGGCGACGGGACTCGTCACCCGCACCCCCGAGACCCGGCGCCTGCTGGGCTTCACGGAGGCGGTAGCCCCCCTCTCGACGTTCCTCTCCCGGGTGCATGAGGAGGACCGGGCGGCCGTCGAGGCGGCCTTCGCGCGGGCGGTCGCGCCGGGTGGGCCGGAGAGCTTCCGGGTCGAACACCGCTTTTTCCGGGGGGACGGCACGAAGATCTGGGTGGAGCAGCTCACCCGCGTCGAGCGGGACGAGCAGGGCGAGGCCCGGCGGCTGCTGGGCGTCACCGCCGACATCACCGCGCGCAAGCAGGCCGAAACCCGGCTCACCCTGCTCGCCGACGCGGGCGAGACGCTCGCGCAGGACCTCGACGTGGGGGAGACCCTGGCCCGCCTCACCACCCTCGCCGTGCCCCGGCTGGCCGACTGGTGCGCCGTCTACCTCCCGCAGCCGGACGGCACCCTGCACCCCCGGGCCCACACGCACCGCGACCCGGAAAAGGCGCGGCTGGCACAGGCCTACCTCGCCGCCTTCCCGCAGCGGGTGGACGACATCGGCGCGGTGTCCAAGGTGTTCCGCGAGAACGTGCCCGTGCTGCTGCCCCGGGTCACGGGCGAGATGCTGGGCGCCCTCCCCATCCCGGACGAGCAGCGCGCCCTCCTGCAGGCCTTCGGGTTCGGCTCGTCGCTGCTGGTGCCGCTGGCGGTCCACGGGCGGGTGCTGGGCACCCTGAGCCTCGCCCTCCACGGCTCGGGCCGCGCCTTTACCGAGGACGACGTGCCCTTCGCGCGGGAACTCGCCCGCCGCGCGGCCCTCGCCCTGGAAAACGCCCGGCTGTACGCCCAGGCCCGCGACCTGAACGCCGACCTGGAGGGCCGGGTGGCCGAGCGCACCGCCGAGCTGGAGGCGCGCAACCGGGCGCTGGAGGCGTTCGCCGAACTCTCGCGCGACCTCGCCACCGAGCCCGACCCCGCCACGCTGGTGGGCCGCGCCCAGGAGATTCTGGTCTCCCTGCTCCCCAGCGGGGCGAGCACCTACTACGAGCCGGGGGGGGAGCGCTGGGAGCTGCGCTCGCACCGGGGCGAGTTTCGCAACCCGGCGCTCCTCCCCGCCCTGCGGCGCGGCCTGCCCCGCGGCGCGACCCCCAACATCGACCGGCCCTTCGACTCCGGGACGCCCTACTACCAGGACCGCTACGACCCCGCGACGGTGCCCGCCGCCGCCGAGGAGGTCCGGGAGATCGGCGCGACGGCCACCCTGCCCGTGTGCGTGGGGGGCAGGCCGCGCGGGGTCCTGGTGGTGGGCACCTACGCGGCGCGGCCCTGGACCCCCGAGGAGCGCGCCCTGCTGGAGACGGTGGCCCGGTCCCTGGGGCTCGCGCTGGAGCGGGCGGACGCCCTGCGGGAACTCCAGCGCGAGCGGACCTTCCTCTCGGCGCTTCTCGAAAGCCTCTCGGAGGGCATCGTGGCCTGCGACGCCTCGGGGTACCTCACCCTGTTCAACGGGGCGACGCGGGAGCTGCACGGCCTGCCCGAGGCCCCGCTGCCGCCGGACGAGTGGGCGGGGCACTACGACCTGTACCGCGCGGACGGCGAGACGCGGCTGCCGACCACCGAGATCCCGCTGTACCGGGCCCTGCGGGGCGAGCATGTGCGGGACGCGGAGATGGTGATCCGGCCCCGGCACGGCGAGGCCCGCACCGTGCTGAGCGTCGGCGCCCCCATCGTCGCCGCGGGGGGCGAGCGGCTGGGCGCGGTCGTCGCCATGCGCGACGTGACGGAGCGGTACCGGGCCGAGGCGGCGCTGCGCGAGGCGAACGAGAACCTGCGCCGCTCCAACCGGGAACTCGAGCAGTTCGCCTATATCGCCAGCCACGACCTCCAGACCCCCGCCCGGGCGGTGACGAGCTTTGCCGAACTCCTGCAACTGCGCTACGGCGAGCGGCTCGACGAGCGGGGGCACGCCTACCTGCGCCAGATCGTGCGGGGCGGACAGCGCATGAAACGCCTGGTGGACGACCTGCTCGCCTTTTCCCGCCTGAACACCCAGCAGCGGCCCCTGGAGCTGGTGGACAGCGCGGGCGTGCTGGCCGAGGCGCTGGACCTGCTGGCACCCGACCTGGAGGCGACGGGCGGGGAGGTCACCTCCGGCCCGCTCCCCACCGTGCGGGCGGACGAGGGCCAGCTCTCGCGGCTGCTCGTCAACCTGATCGGGAACGCGCTGAAGTACCGCCGCGAGGGGATGGCGCCCCGCATTCACGTCCGCGCCGAGCGGGACGGGCGGATGTGGCGCTTTGCCGTCACCGACAACGGCGTCGGGGTCGAGCGCCGCTACCTGGAGCAGGTCTTCGAGCCGTTCAAGCGCCTGCACGCCCAGGATCAGGTCGAGGGCAGCGGGCTGGGCCTGGCGGTGAGCCGCAAGATCGCCGAGCGCCACGGCGGGCGGCTGTGGCTGGAGAGCACCCCGGGCGAGGGCTCCACCTTCTTCTTCACCCTGCCGGACGTGGAAGAGGAGCTTCCGGGGACCGGACGCGGGGCGGGGGAGGCGGAACCCGGTATTTGACGCGTCCTGGAGAGGTTGACGGGCGGCTGCCCAGCTTTCCGCCGGGGAGTTGGCTAAACCTCTTTTCCCTGTTGTTCTCCCTCTCCCCCGGTGGGAGAGGGCCGGGGTGAGGGGGCGACGAAGCGGCGCCGACACGGGCAAGATGCCCTGCTCCTCATCCCAGCCGCCCCGCAGGTCCTTGGCGCTCACCCCCTCTGCTCCGCAGCTTTACCAGTCCCAGCCTCCCCCCTCAAGGGGAAGGGGCAAAAAAGTGCGTTTTAGAACGGGTTTCTGGCTCCTGAAGGTTTGGAAGTCGCAAATGAATCGCGCCACTGGACCGGAGAGCTTCGGGGAAACCAGCCACCCTCCTCCCCAGCAGGCCGTCCGCTTCCCCACGCCGCCGGGGAGAGTGCTACCCTCGCCCGTGTGCCCCGCCCGGCCCCCCTCGCGTCCCTGACCCGCCTGCCCCTGCCGGGGCGGTACGCGCTGCTCGTCTTCGGCCTCTTCCTGTATGGCCTGAGCCTGCGCCTGATGCTCGACGCGCGGGTGGGGCTGGCGCCGTGGGAGGCCTTTCACCTCGGCGTGACCCACCACCTGCCCCTGAGCATCGGGATGGTCAGCGTGCTGACGGGCGTGCTCATCGTGACCTTCACGGCGCTGCGGCTGCGGGAACGCATCGGGCCGGGGACGGTGATCAACGTGATCCTCATTGGCGTCTTCCTCGACCTGCTGGGGCCGCTGGTGCCCGATCCAGCCACTTTCCTGGGCCGCTGGGTGCAGTTCGTGCTCGGCGTGGCGCTGCTGGGCTTCGCCACCGGGACGTATGTGGCGGCGGGGCTGGGGGCCGGGCCGCGCGACGGCCTGATCCTGGGCCTGAGCCGGAGGACGGGCTGGGATGTGGCGCGCGTCCGCACCGGCATCGAACTCGTCGTGCTGGCGCTGGGCTGGCTGCTCGGCGGTCTGGTCGGCTGGGGCACGCTGGTCTTCGCGCTGGGAAGCGGCCCGGCGATGAGTGCGGGGATGGCCCTGTACGGGCTGCGGCGCGGCGCCTCACGGGAAGCGGCCACTATCCCCGCCCCCGCCGCGCGTTAGCCTGCCCCCATGACCGCGCCCCTGACGCTCACCGAGGGCGGCAGCCTCTACGGCCGCATCGGCCCGGAGGCGCTCGCCGCCCTGGTGACCCGCTTCTACGCCCGCGTGGCCGCCCACCCCGACCTCGCGCCCCTCTTTCCCGCCGACCTGACCCACACCGCCGAGAAGCAGCTCGCCTTCCTCACGGGCTTCACGGGCGGGCCGCCCCTCTACCACCAGCGGTTCGGACATCCCCGGCTGCGCGCCCGGCACCTGCCCTTCCCGATCACGCCGGCGCGGGCGCGGGCCTGGCTCGCCTGCATGAACGCTGCCCTGCGCGAGACGCCCGAGATCGGCGAGGCCGAGGCGCGCGAGCTGTACGCGGCCCTTTCCCGGGTGGCGGCGCACATGGTGAACACCCCCGAGGAGGGGGAGCCGAACCTGGACAACTCTTGACAATTGACTAGCACGGTCACGGTCCGCCAGCGCCCGCTCTGCCTACACTGACCCAATGACCCCTTCCCCACGCAGCATCGACGAGCTTCGCGCCGAGGTCGATGCGATCAACCGCGACCTCCTGATCCTGCTCTCCCGCCGCGGCGAGGTCGTCGCGCAGATCGGGCGCGCCAAGTCGCTCGAGGGCCGCCCCCAGCACTACGACCCCGCCCGCGAGGAGCAGCAACTCCGCGACCTGGAGGGCCTGAACAAGGGTCCCTTTACCAACGCCGCCGTCAAGGCGATCTTCAAGGAAATCTTCCGGGCCAGCCTCGACCTGGAGGAGAGCAACGACAAGAAGCAGCTCCTCGTGTCGCGCAAGGTCCAGCCCACCGACACCATGCTCGACATCGACGGCGTGCGGATCGGTGGGGACGCGCCCCCCGTGATCGTGGCGGGCCCGTGCTCCATCGAGTCGGCGGAGCAGATGGAGGAGACGGCCCGTTTCCTCGCCGGGCGCGGCGTCAAGATTCTCCGCGGCGGCGCCTACAAGCCCCGCACCAGCCCCTACGGCTTCCAAGGCATGGGCGTGGACGGCCTGATCATCGGCGGGCGGGCGGCCCGCGAGAACGGGATGCTCTTCGTGACCGAGGTGATGGACACCCGCGACGTGGAAGTTGTGGCCGAACACGCCGACATCCTCCAGGTGGGCGCCCGCAACATGCACAACTTCGCCCTGCTGCGCGAGGTGGGCCGCGCCCGCCGCCCGGTGCTCCTCAAGCGCGGCCTCTCGGCCACCATCGAGGAGTGGCTCTACGCCGCCGAGTACATCCTCTCGGAGGGCAACCCCGAGGTCATCCTCTGCGAGCGCGGCATCCGCACCTTCGAGAAGTGGACGCGCAACACGCTCGACCTCTCGGCGGTGGCCCTCGCCAAGCAGGAGACGCACCTCCCCGTCATCGTGGACGTGACGCACGCTGCCGGGCGCCGCGACCTCCTGATTCCCCTCGCCAAGGCCGCCCTCGCGGTGGGCGCCGACGGCATCCACGTCGAGGTTCACCCCAACCCCGCCACGGCGCTCAGCGACAACGAGCAGCAACTCGACTTCGCCGGGTACGACCGCTTCCTGAACGCGCTGTCGCCCCTGCTGAAGGTGCCCGCGACGGTGTAGGGAATCAAAGGATGAGGGGCCGGGGAGGCTGTTCCCGGCCCCTCGCCTGCCGTTGAGGGAAAAAGCGGGGCCGTTCTCCCTCTCCTCTCGTGGGCCTGGTACAGCTCCGAAGGAGAGAGGGTGGGGGTGAGGGGGCGTGTGACCAGCCTGGGCGCCTGCAAGATGGCCTGTCTCACCTCCTCACCGCCTCGGATGCCCTGCCCGCTCACCCCCACCCGGCCTCCCCCCTCGAGGGGGAGGGGCTTTTTGACGTCCTGTACGCATGACACGCAATTTTTCCTCATGGAGGTCACGGATGTCCCCCAGTGCCTGAAGGAAAAGGGTTTTGGAGCAGCGGCTCAGGCCGACATCCCCGCTGCCGCTTTCACCCTAGAAGTGCGCTTCGCCCGTCCCCACCACCGCCCGTTCCCCCGCCTGCCCCCCGTCCAGCGGAAAGGTGTGCAGCTCCTGCACCTCGCCGCGTTCCTCGCGGGTGAGGCTCAGGACATTAACGGTAAAGGCTTGAACGGGGGGCATCAGGTCCCGCACCTGCTCCCACACCTCGTCCTCGGCCCAGGGCAGCAGGCCCAGCGCGAGGGTGAGGTGCGGGATGTACCGCTCGCCGTCGTGCGGGGCGCGGCTGGACGGCCCCACGCTCAGCGCCCGGGCGTGCAGGTTCGCCAACCGGGCGTCCAGCTCGCATTCCAGAAAGATGACGTGTGGCACGCGCTTCCAGCCCTTCACTCGGACCTCGAAAGGCCCCTCGCCGCGCAGCACCTCGCGGAAGGCGGCGACGAGTTCGGGGGTCCTCAGGTCGGTCTGGAAGGGGGCACGCAGGTTCAGGTGCGGCACCCCGAAGGCGCGCACGTTCAGCCGCTCCTGGGTCCGCCGCAGCCAGGTGTCGAGCGCCTCGGGCGGCCACGCGACCAGGCTGTACAGCGGCGGGGAGGGCGGGAACGTGGTGCTCAAGGCCCGATCCGGTAGCGGCAACTGCCCTGCCCGCAGGCGATGCGTGTCTCGCGCGTGACGGGCACCCCCAGCACCCCGACGAACATGCCCAGTTCGCTGCGGCACAGTTGTGGGTACTGCCGGGCGACAGTCAGGTTGGGACAGTTGCGCTCGACCACATACCACGCGCCGTCCTCACCGGGCTCTACCACGGCGTCGAAGCCCGCGCCCGTCAGCCACTCCGAGAGCCGCCGCACGCGCTCCTCCAGGGGAAGGGTGTCGGGAAGGTCGTCCCGCAGCCGCTGCGCCAGCTCCGCGCTGCGGGCGTCGAGGACCTGAAGCACCGCCCCCTCGCCGAAGAGTTCCTGCACGTGCCGCAGCACGTCCACGCATAGGGTCGAGTACGTCTTGGGAAAGGCCGCCTCGCCCCGGTCGGTGAGACCGAAGACGTGCTGGGGCCGCCCGCGCCCGCCGGGCCGCTCGGTGCGCGCCTCGATCAGCCCCTGTTCCTGAAGGTCAATGAGATGCCGCCGCGCCCCCGGCACGCTGACCCCCAGCCCCACGGCCAGGTCCTGCACCGTCTGGGGGCCGCCCCGCTTGAGGAGTTCCAGCAGGCGGTGTTTGGTGCGCTCGGGGGCGGGTGGAGGTGCCGCGGCGGGAGCCGGGGAAGGCAGCGCCGTCATTCAGACCACCGGGAGCTGTTCGGGAAGCTGGGCGAGCGATTGCACGCTGACCCGCCCGGCGAGGTTGCGCGCGATCTGCGTCAGGGCCTGGGCGGCGGGCGACTCGGGGTGCGCGAGCACGGCGGGGGTGCCCGCGTCGGCGTCCTGACGGGTCACCACGTCGAGGGGCACCTCGCCCAGCAGCGGCAGGCCCCCCAGCTTGCGCGAGCCGCCCCGCCCGAAGAGGTCGTAGGTGAGGCCGGTGTCGGGCGCCACGAAGTAACTCATGTTCTCCACCACCCCCAGCACGGGCACGCTGGCCTTGCGGAACATATCCAGCGCCCGCGCCGCATCGATCAGCGCCACGTCCTGCGGCGTGGTCACGAGCACCGCCCCCGTCACGTGGATCGTCTGCGTCAGCGAGAGCTGCACGTCCCCGGTGCCCGGCGGCAGGTCCACGATCAGGTAGTCGAGGTCGCCCCAGGCCGCGTCCTTCAGGAACTGCTGGATCGCCGAGTGCAGCATCGGCCCGCGCCACACCAGCGCCTGCCCCGCGGGCGAGAGGTTCGCCATGCTCAGGAACCGGACCCCGTGCGCCTCGATGGGCTGCATCTTGCGCTCGGCGTTGGCCGTCACGCGCGCCCCGCCCTGACCCATCATGTGCGCCACGCTGGGGCCGTACACGTCGGCGTCGAGCAGGCCGACCCGCGCCCCGTCCCGCGCGAGCGACGCCGCGAGGTTCACCGCCACGCTGCTCTTGCCCACGCCGCCCTTGCCGCTGCCGACGAGGATCACGTGCTTCACCCCGGGCAGCGCGGGCTGGGCGGGCTGCCGCACGATCGCCCCGAAGGTCACCGCCACGTCCCGGATGCCGGGCACGGCGAGCACCGCCGCGCGCACATCCCCCTCAATCTGACCCTTGAGCGGGCAGGCGGGTGTCGTCAGGTTCACCTTGACGTGGGCCACGTCCCCCTCGACCTCCGCGCGCTCGATCATGCCCAGCGACACCAGGTCGCGGTGCAGTTCCGGGTCGTTCACGGTCTTCAGGGCGGTCCACAGGGCGTCACGCATGTCCCGCCATTAGTAGCGCGGCCCGGGGGGGGGCGGCAAGCCACGGGCTCACAGTGGGCGGGGGAGGAGGCGTGTGACCAGCTCCGGCGTCTCCAAGATGGCCTGTCTCGCTGACCCACCGCGCTGGGGGTCGGGCCTGTTCACCCCCTCGGCCAGCAGCTCTGCGGGTCCCAGCCTCTCGCCGGGCGACGCTTGATCCGCAACACGGAAAGCACCGTGTGGGATAGATCTTTTTCTCCCTCTCCCCTTGCGGGAGAGGGCTGGGGAGAGGGGTGACGAGCGTAGCTCGTCCTCGTGTCAGACGAGCAATACGCTCCGCCTCGCCCAGCTTGCCCGTTTTGCAATTCATATCAGACGTTCAAGGGGGAGGGGCGCGAAACGCTCTTTCAGCCGTGGCTTCCCCAGCGCAAGAAGTTCGGATGCTCACCCTGTCCCCCTCCTCCCGCCACCTTTCCCCCCGCCGCCTTCCCGTACACTGACGGGCTGATGACGGCCCCCGCCCGCCCCCCGCACACCCTCTCGGTCGCGCCCATGATGGACTGGACCGACCGGCACTGCCGGGCCTTCCACCGCACCCTGACCCGGCGCACCCTGCTGTACACCGAGATGGTCACGACCGGGGCGATCCTGCACGGCGACCGCGAGCGGCACCTCGGCTTCGGGAAGGCAGAGCATCCCGTCGCCCTGCAACTGGGCGGCAGCGACCCGGCGGCGCTCGCCGAGTGTGCCCGCATCGCCCAGGACTGGGGCTACGACGAGGTGAACCTCAACTGCGGCTGCCCCAGCGACCGGGTGCAAAGCGGCTCGTTCGGCGCCTGCCTGATGGGCACGCCGGACGTGGTGGCCCGAGCGGTGGAGGCGATGCGGGGCGCCACAACGCTGCCCGTCACCGTCAAGCACCGCATCGGCATCGACGATCTGGACAGCTACGAGCACCTGACGCGCTTCGTGGGAACGGTGGCGCAGGCTGGGTGCGAGACCTTCATCGTCCACGGGCGCAAGGCGTGGCTCTCGGGCCTGTCGCCGAAGGAGAACCGGGAGATTCCCCCGCTGCGCTACGAGGTCGTGCGGCAGCTCAAGGCCGATTTCCCGCACCTGACGGTCGTGCTGAACGGTGGCGTGCTGACCCTGGAGGCGGCGCGCGAGCATCTGCGCTGGGCCGACGGCGTGATGATCGGGCGCGCGGCGTACCAGGACCCCTACATTCTGGCGACCGCCGACTGGGACGTGTTTGGGGAAGACGTGACGCCGCCCACCCGCCGTGAAGCTATCGAGGCGTTCCTGCCTTACGTCGCCGGGCAACTGGAACAGGGCCAGCCCCTGAACCGCATGATGAAACATACCCTCGGCCTCTTCGCGGGGCAGCCGGGCGCGCGTCACTGGAAGCGGACGCTGAGCGAGCAGGGCCACCGCCCGGGCGCGGGGCTGGACGTGCTGCGGGAGGCGCTGGCCGGGGTGCCCGAAAGTGTATTGGATGCGCGGCCCGGGGTGGGAGAGGCTCAGCCCGCGTAGCGCCTCAATACTGCCGCCCCGCCCGCCGCAGCACCACGCCCGCCACCACGGTCCCCAGCAGGCTGAAGAGGGCCGCCATGTAGAAGGCCGCGCCCGGCTCGTGGAGCGTGTTGCCCGGCCGGGTGAAGTAGGCGAAGACGGTGGTGGCGAGGAGCGGGCCGACGATGGCGACGAGGCTGTTCACGCTGGTAAGTGCCCCCTGCACCCGCCCCTGCTCGCCGGGGTCCACCGTTCGGCTGATCAGGCCCTGGATGGCCGGACCCGCGATGCCCGCCAGCGAGCCGATCACGATGGAGGCGTAGAGCATTTCACCCGACCGCGCGGCGCCCAGCAGCACGTACTGCACGACGCCGATCAGCAGCCCGGTGAGGATCGCCCCCCGCTCCCCCAGCACCCGCATCGCCGTGCCGACCAGCCCTGCCTGCACCACCACCGAAAGTAGACCGACCACGGCCAGCGCGACGCCGTTCTGCGCGGGGGTCCACCCCAGCACCCGCTCGGTGAAGAGAACCCAGGTGGTGAAGATGACCTGCTGCGCCATGCCGATCAGCACGAAGGCGGCGGCGAGGTTCCGCACCAGGGGATAACGCGCCAGCGCCCCCAGCGGCGCGAGCGGGTTGAGGACGCCGCGCCCCGGACGCGCCCCCCGGTTCTCGGGCGAGAGCGACTCGGGCAGCACGAAGAAGCCGTACAGCGCGTTCAGCAGCGCCAGCCCCGCCGCCACCAGGAAGGGCAGCCGCAGGCTCACGTCCCCCAGCACGCCGCCCAGCGCCGGACCCAGGATGAAGCCCACCCCGAAGGTCGCCCCCAGCAGCCCGAAGGAGCGGGCGCGGCCCTCGGGCGGCGTCACGTCCGCCAGGTAGGCGTTCGCCACGGTGATGCTCGCTCCCGTCATGCCCGCGATCACCCGGCCCACGAAAAGCCACCACAGGTTCGGTGCCACGGTCAGCAGGAGGTAGTCCAGCCCCATCCCCGTCAGGCTGGCGAGGATGACCGGGCGGCGGCCATAGCGGTCGGAGAGCGCCCCCAGGATCGGCGCGCAGATGAACTGCATGACGGCGTACACGGCGGTGAACACGCCGACCATCTGCGCCCCGGCGGTGGGCGAGTGCGCCAGGTCGGTGACGAGCAGCGGGAACACCGGAATGATCAGCCCGATGCCCATCACGTCGAGCAGGACCGTCAGCAGGATGAACGCCAGCGCGGCGGGGCGGCGGGCAGAGGTGGCTACCATCAGGGCACTCTAAACTGTGCTGGCAACGGGATGAATAGGGCCTATGGCCTAAGATTCCCGCCAGAAGGTGACGCTTTTTGTGACCGGGCCTCCGCAGGCTGGTCCGGGACGGCGTGGTGCGAATCTCGGGGAGGTGGGCTGGTGACAAAAGACCCCTCACCCAACCCTCTACCAGGGGGAGAGGTTCCTTGCGAAGCAGCGGGGTGAGGGCTCCCCTCCTCAGCGCGTGAAGTCCGGCTCCGCCCCCAGCCCCCTGACCCACGCCGCGATGATGTCGATGCACGCCCTCACGTCCCGCGCGTCCACCATCTCGCTGGGCGAGTGCATGTAGCGGTTGGGGATGCTGACGACCGCCGTGGGCACGCCCCCGCGCACGAGCGTCAGGGCGTCCGCGTCCGTGCCCGTGTGGCGTCCGCTCGCGCTGAGGGTGTAGGGGATGCCCCCCGCCTGCGCCGCCGCCGTCATCTGCCGCAGGATCACCGGGCTGTTCATGGGCCCCACGCTGAGGTTCGCCCCCGAGCCGAAGGGCACCACCCCGTACTTCTTCTCGCTGACGCCGGGCTGCTTCGTCTCGTGGGTCACGTCCACGGCGACCCCGGCGATGGGGTTCAGCCGGTGGCCGCTGACCTGCGCCCCAAACAGGCCGATCTCCTCCTGACTCGTGCCCACGGCGACGATCCGGTGCCGCAACTCCTCACCCGCGAGGGCGCGCAGCGCCTCCAGCACGATGAAGGCTCCCACCCGGTTGTCGAGCGCCCGGCTGACGATGCGCCCGCCCACCAGCAGCGGCTCCTGCTCGATCACGCCGGGGGTGCCGACCGGAATCCTCGCCTGCGCCTCCTCCTTGCCCAGGCCCACGTCGATCCACAGGTCCTCGATCTTGCTGGCGACCTTGCGCTCCTCGGCCTCCATCACGTGAATCGCCTTTTTGCCGACCACGCCGATCAGGTCCCCCCCCGGCGTGAGGAGGCGAATCCGCTGCCCCACGAGGACCTGCGGGTCCCAGCCCCCGAGGGCGAGGACGCTCAGGAAACCCTCGTCCCCCACGTGGCTCACGATCAGGCCGATCTCGTCGAGGTGGCCTTGCAGGGCGATGGCGGGGGCGTCCTCGGGCCCCAGTTCGGCGTACACGTTGCCGTAGTGATCTTCCGAAACGCGGGCGAAGGTGCTCGCCTCCTGCTTCCACACGTCGGCGGCGCGGCGCTCGAAGCCGCTGGGGGCGGCCTGGCGCAGCAGGGCGAACAGGAAGTCGAGGTTGATCTGCGGGTCAGTGGGGGCGCTCACACGGGCGAGTCTACGCCGCGCGGCTGAATCGGGGGCGGGTGATGACCCGGCCAGCACCCAAGCGGGGCGAGAAGCCAGAAGCGGTTGGTGGCGGAGGTGGAGAGCCTTCGGGCGGGGTTCCCGGATGCACGGAACCGGGGCGCCAACCCCTTATCCTGCCCGCATGAGCCAGCCTTCACCGGATGTGCGCGTCCACGTGGACGTGTCCTACCTCCGGGCCCACTCCGCGCCCGGGCGCCACATCTTCACCTACGTCATCCGCATCGAGAACCACTCGGGCGAGACCTGGAAACTCCTCGCCCGCCACTGGGACATCGTGGACGCCGGGGGCCGAGAGACCGTTGTGGACGGCGAGGGTGTGGTCGGTGAGCAGCCGGTCATCCCGCCCGGCGGCACCTTCGTCTACGACTCCTTCGTGACCATGCAGGACACGCCGGGACGAATGGGCGGCCATTACGTGATGCAGGACGCCTGGGGCGAGCGGGCGCAGGTGCCCATCCCGCCCTTCGTGCTGGAGGTGCCGGGGGAGCGGACGCTGAATTAAGGCGGAGCGCAGAATCCTGGTCATGCTGAGCGAATGCGGAGCATTTCCAGGCGAGAGCCTTCGCGTTGCTCGGGGTGACAAACTTTTAGAGCCTCGCCGTTGGGCGCCCTCTTCACGGCGATGAGCAGGCGAGGCCAGGCGTGGGCGTCCGGGATATTCCTACCGAGGCTGTGCCGTTCACCCGGCTCGCCGCCGTCAACTCTTCGGGCGCCCTCATGGGCGATCTCGTAATTGTGAGCTGACGTTAAGGATGAGTCCCGAGTTCTCCGGCATCGAGTGGAGCTTCCCACCTTGCCCGGATGCGGTAAACCGCACAGCCGCAGGGGGGGTGAAGGCACTACGGTGGTCTGGATCAGAGGGCCGTGAAGGTGCCCTGAGCTGATCTGAAGCCAGCCTTAAGTATTCAGGGGTCCCAGTGCACTCACTGACCGGGATGAGGGAAGTCTATGCGCCAAGTTCTGACAAAAAGCTATTCCATCATCTCTGTCGGAGCCTTGCTCGGCCTGGTACCGGGTCTATTTCCGGGTGCGGTGGCGGTCGCCCCGTCCACGGCCATCAGCAGAATGCCCACGCACACGCCGCTGAGCCGCGGCGACCTGAGCGTGCAGCCGTTCCTCCGGGCCACGAATGCCCGGGGACCGGCCGAGCGCAATCGCAGCAACGGGGAAGGGGCCACCGGCGACGGCCGGGCGCTCACGCTGAATGGCCGCGTCTACGCCCGCGGCCTCGGCGTTCACGCGGGGTCCAGCCTGTCGTTCGCCCTGGGGGGCCGTTGCCGCCTCTTCATGGCCCGCGTCGGCGTGGACGACGAGGTGGGCGACCGGGGCAGCGTGGTCTTCCAGGTCTACGCCGACCAGTCGAAGGTCTACGACAGCGGCCCCATGACGGGCCGGAGCGCCACGAAAACGGTGATCGTCCCGGTGACGGGCGCGGGGGAACTGCGGCTGGTCGTGACGGATGGCGGAGATGGCAACGGTGGGGACCACGCCGACTGGGTGAGTCCCCAGGTGCTGGGCTGCGCCCTGAACAGTTCCCCCGCACCCCGCGCCGCCACCCGGCCCCCGGTGTCCAGCCCCACGGCGCGGCGCGCGGCCACACCGGGTCCCGCCGCGCGTCCTGCCGCCCCCCAGACTCCCGCCTCCGGCCCGGTGGTCTACCGCGCGCCCATCACGATCACCCGGGGCGGGGTCTACTCGGGCAACTGGGCGAGCAGCGACGGCACGCCCGCCGTGACGATCAGGACCTCCGAGCCCGTCGTGATTGAGAACGCCCGGCTGAGGGGGCGCGGCGACCTCGTGAGGGGCTTCGGCGTCAACCTCACGCTGCGGAATGTCCAGGGGGAGAATCTGCCGCCCAACGCTGCGGGCCGCGCCCCCGGTCACGCGGTGCTGGTCGAGGAGATTCAGAACCTCACCGTCGAGAATTCCTCGTTCGTGCGCGGCGGCATCTACGTCCGCAAGTTCCTGGGCCGGGGCGCGCAGGGCATTCGCATCCGGCGCAACACCTTTGCCAACATCGACGGTCGCCAGAGTGGCGGCGTCCGGGGCTTCAGCGGGAGGGTGGACCGCCGCCAGATGGTGCAGTTCAACGACGTGCAGGGCATCCCGAACGCCGAGATCGCCTGGAATCAGGTTGTGAACCGGCCCGGTGAGAGCGCCGTCGAGGACAACATCAACCTCCACGCCAGCAGCGGCACGCCGCAGAGCCCCATCCTGATCCACGACAACTACATCCAGGGGGCCTACCCCATGAATCCCGCCTCCCAGAAGGGCTACTCGGGGGGCGGGATCATGCTGGGCGACGGGAAGGTGAAGAGTCCGCTGGGCAACGGGTACGTGCGGGCGTGGGGCAACCAGATCGTCAGCACCACGAACTACGGCATCGCCATCGCGGGCGGCTCGGGCATCGAGGCGTACGGGAACCGGGTGGTGAGCAGCGGTCGCCTCCCCGATGGCCGCCCCATCGCCGCCATGAACGTGGGCATGTACGTGTGGGACATCAACGGCGCCTCGAACCTCAGGCCCGCGACCTTCGGCCGGAACGTTCTGCGCGACAACGTCTCGGGCTGGACGCGGGTGGGTGCGGACGGGCGCGAGAACAACAACCCGATGTGGCTTCCGCACTGCACGCTGAACGGCAGCCGCTGCGCGAACAACCGCGACCTGGGCAAGGTGACCCTAGCGACCGAGCGGGCCGAGTGGGACCTCTGGCAGCAGAAGCTGCGGGCGGCTGGGGTGGCGGTCGGGGCGCGCTGACAACAGCCCTCGGCGGGGGCAGGCATGAACGCCTGCTCCCCTTCGTTTTGGAGGTGCCAGGAGGGCGGAGACTGAATGAGAGGACGTCCTCAGGGGCGACACGGTAGCCTTCAGCCATGAGGGTGTGGCGGGCGGGACCGACCTTCCGGCGGCTGTGGCTGGCGAGCACGAGCGCCAATATCGGCGACGGCATTGGCAAAACGGCGCTGCCGCTGCTCGTCGCGTCGATCTCCCGCGATCCCATCATTGTCGCCAGCCTCTCGGCCTTCGCCGCGCTGCCCGGCCTGGTGTTCACGCTCCCGTTCGGTGCCCTGATCGACCGTCTCGACCGCCGCACCCTGCTCTTGGTCGCGCACACGGCGCGTGGGGTGCTGCTCGGCCTGCTCGCCCTCGCCATCTTTGCGGGGCACCTCCACGTCGCCCTGCTGTATGGGGTCGCCTTCGTCCTCGGCACGGCGGAGACGCTCGCAGACGGGACCGCCGAGACCCTGGTGCCGTCGCTCGTCGGGAAGGAGCAGTTGGAGGACGCCAACGGCGCGCTGTATGCCACGAGCGTGACGAGCAACGAGTTCGTCGGCCCACCGCTCGGGGGGCTGCTGTTCGCCGCCTTTCCCGGCCTGCCGTTTCTCGTCAATGCCCTGAGCTTTCTCGGGAGCACGGCCCTGATCTCGACCCTGCCCCGCCGCCCAGCACCGCGAGGTGTGACGCGCGAACGGTGGTGGCGCGAGGTGACGGACGGCCTGAGGTGGCTGTGGTCGCACGCGCTGCTGCGCTCGGTCGCGTTGCTGATGGCCCTCACGACGCTGCTCGACGCGGCGGTGTTCGCGCTGTTCGTGCTCTTTGCGACGGCTCTCCCCGGCGTCGGTCCGGTCGGCTACGGCCTGCTGCTCACGGCTGGGGCTGTGGGGCACATCCTCGGCAGCCTGCTGTCGCCGTATGTCTCACGGCGCTTCGGGGCGGGGCGGACCGTGCTCGGCTCCGTGTTCGTCCTGGGGCTCGTGTACCTCGGCCTGAGCGTCCTCCGCGCGCCGCCGCTGCTGGCCGCCCTGTTGGTGCTCGACGGCCTCAACCTGGGTCTGTCGGGGGTCGTGAAGGTGACGCTGCGCCAGCGGCTCGTGCCGCCGGAACTGCTCGGGCGGGTGGGCGGGGCGTACCGCTTCATAGTTGCCGGTGCGGCCCCGCTCGGCGCGTTCCTGGGAGGGGTGCTCGGCCAGACCCTGGGCTTGCGTGAGACCTTTGCGGTGGCGGGCGGGCTGGCCCTCGTGGTGGCCGTGCTGTTCGTGGGCCGCGTGAACAACCGGGCGGTAGCTCGCGCCCAGGAGCGGGTGTATGGGTCGCCGCCCCTGTCGTAGCTCCTGAGACCAGTGGAACAACTTCCGGGGTGAGGTCGAATTCGCCCGTCACGCCTGCGGCATCCCCGCCTCCACCACGGTCCCACGCCCGGGGCTGATGAGCCCGCGGTAACTCCCCCCGTATTATTGCCCTTTGTGCTCAATGGATCGGAGGAGAACCCCGTGGAGGCCAATATGAGCGAACTGCTCTCCGAGCGCGCCTTGGAGAACTTGCGCTGGCTGGTCAGGCTTTGGAGAAAAGGGTATAGGAGCGGCGCAGCCTTCGACTTGAACATTGACGAGTCCGAGGATTTCGACTCGCATCCCGATGTGCTGGCGTTGAGGGAGTTGGAGGGCCTGGGCTACGTCGACTTGCATTTCGGTGAAGTAATGCGGGCGTGCTGGACTCTCGCCGTCGATCTCACGGACAAGGGGATGCGGCTCGTTGATCAAGAGGACTTCGCCGATGATGTCCCATGCGCGAGATTCCCCTTTCCCTGACCCGTGTGACCTCGGCTGACCCCTACGCCTGCGGCATTTCCGCCTCCACCACCGTGCCGTGCCCGGGGCTGCTCAGTACCCTATAACTCCCCCCCCGGCTCTCGACGCGCTCGCGCATCTGCATCAGGCCCAGGCCCCCGGCGCTGCTGACACGGCCCGAAACCTGCTCCGGGTCGAAGCCCGCGCCGTCGTCCTGCACGCGCAGGGTGACGTTCCGGCCACCGTGGAGGGTGACGGTGACCTCGCGGGCGCGGGCATGCTTGGCGACGTTGTTCAGGCTCTCCTGCAGGATACGGAAGACGACCGCCTCGTCCCCCGGCGCGAGGTGAATGTCGCCGGAGACGTTGAGGACCGTGCGGACGCCGTTCTGTTGCCCGAAGTCCTCGACGTAGCGCCGCACCGTCTCCAGCAGGCCGTACCGTTCCAGGTCGATGGGCCGCAGGGCGAAGATCGAGCGCCGCACCTCGCGGATCTGTTCGCGCAGCAGCCCCGTGGCGGCGCGAACCTCCTCCTCGGCCCTGTCGGGGTCGGTGTGGAGTTGCCGGGCGACCACGTCGAGCTTCAGGGCGCAAAAGGCGAGGGACTGCGCCACCCCGTCGTGGATCTCGCGGGCGATGCGGGCGCGCTCGTCGCTGATCGCCAGCTCCTCGGAGTACAGGTAGGCGCGGGCATTGCGGACTCCCAGCGCGGCCTGCGAGGCCAGCAGCGCGAGCAGGGGCAGCCGGGCCTCCTCGAAGGCGCCGGGCCGGGCGTCCCCCAGCACGAGGACGCCGACCAGCCCCTCCTCGTCGCGCATGGGAAAGCCCACGGCGGAGGCCGCGCCCGGAAACACCTCGGCGGCCTCCTCGGCACTCGCCACCAGGGGCGTGCCCGCCTGCGCCACCCGGGCCACGAAGGGTGGGGCCAGGGCGCCGCTGCTGCCGCTCTCGCCGCCCGCCTGCCCGGCGTACTCCAGCCGCAGCACGCCGTCCTGGTCGCTGAGGTACGCGGCCCGCGCCCCCGCCCGCACCCGCTCGGCCATGTTGCGCGTCACCCGGGCGAGCAACCGGCGCATGTTGCGCTCGGCGCGGATGGACTGGTCCACCGAATAGAGCGTCATCAGGTCCAGGGTGCGCTGCCGCGCGGCCTCCACCCCGGTCACCACCTCGGCGGCGAGGGCCTGGGCGAGCGCCTCGGTCTCCGGGGTTGGCGGCGTCGGGAAGTGCAGGGCGAGGGCGCCACCGCCGGGAATGCCCACCCGCAGGGGGTACAGCTCGGAGGTGGCGGCGGCTGGAGGCTCACCGGTCGCGGAACTGCTCAGGCCGCCGGGCACGGTCAGGGTGGCGTGGGCCGCGCCCGTCGCCCGCACCGCCCCCCGCGCGGCCACCTCGACGACCGCGCCCATGTCGGGGGCGTCCGTCAGGTCGCGCATGAGTTCCTGCACCGCCCGCAGCCGCTCGTGCGAGGCGCTGAGCTGGGCGTAGGTCTCGCGCAGTTCCCGCTCGGCGCGCTCGCGGGCGCGGGTGCCCTCCGCGATCCACTCCACGCTGAAAAAGGTGACTGCCGGGCCGACCAAACCGTAGAACAGCAGGTGCGCCCAGACCTCCGCGCGGGGGTCGGGGAGCCGCGCGATGGTGTACTCGACGACCGCCACCACGAGCACGATCAGCGGCGGCAGCACGTTCCGCACGAGCTGCACCCGGTCCGACAGCGGCACCCCGCGCGGGGCGGGCGGCGGCGGCGAGGGCAGGGCGGCGGGAGTGTCCATCATGGGAGACAGTCTAGGGAGGGGGCGGCAGAGAACCGTAACCGGAGTCCGCGCCAGCCGCTATGCTGCGGGTCAGCGGCGGGAGGAGCCCCCATGCTCGAACACGCGGAATTGACCCGGCGACGCGCCCTGCTGGCCCGGTTCCACGGCACCTGGCGGGGCGAGGAAACCCTGTCCCCCTCCCCCTGGGCCGAGGCGGGCACGGCGACCGGCCACGTCACCTTCGCCCCCGACCTGGGGGACATCCTCCTGGTGCAGCACTACCAGCAGGAGCGCCGGGGCCAGCCCGGCCTGAGCCTGCGCGGGTTTTTCACCGTGGACCCGGGGCAGGGGGACGTGCTGTATTACGCCTTCGACACCTTCGGTTTTCCGCCGCTCGAACCGGCCCGGGGCGGCTGGGAGGGCGAGACGTTGACGGTGGGCAAGAGTACCCCCCGGGGGGAGGCGCGCCACCGCTTCGCCTGGCAGGGGGACCGGTACAGGTACACCATCGAGAACAGGTTGCCCGGCCAGGAGACGTTCACGCCGTTCCTGACCGCGACCTATGTTCGGCGGGGTGTGGACTGAGGATGGGCCGGGGAAACCTGGGGTCCCGCAGTCCCGGGGAGGACCGTTCGCGGGGAATCGCCAGATACCCTGGGGCATGGGCGATCCTCTCCTGCTGTGGAGCCGGGCGTTGCGGGGGATAGCGCTGATCGTGCTGCTGGCCTTCGGCGGGCCGATGCTCCTGATCTCCCTCGGGTGGTTTGTCGTCAGTTGGGAGGATATCGGCGGGAACTGGGGGGCTGTCTTCGTGCCCGTGGGGCTTTCGCTGCTGCTGTGGCTGCTGGCCGGGCTGCTCCAGAGGAAGGCCCGGAGCCAGAAGTAGCATCTGCTACTCGGAGGCGTCCTCTGAGCTCCCGCCCCGGCCCTCCACCGTCCCCCTCCTCGCCGCGTCCTCCACCTTCCACCGCACCTGGCGCAGGAAGCCCCGGAAGAGGCGGCTCTCCGCGCTGCTCATCAGCGCCCGGTCGAGCATCGCGCGCCACAGCCGCAGGGTATGCCGGGCACGCACGGCGTCGGTGTAGCCGATGAGTTCCATCGTCTCGTGGAGGTGCCCGTACAGCGCCTCCATCTCCTCGCGGGTGGCGGTCTTGCGCTCGGAGCTGGGCGCCTCGTCCTGCGCCTGGAGGAACTCGTAACACACGAGCAGCACCGCCTGCGCGAGGTTGAGGCTGGCGTAGTCGCCGGTCGGCACGCGGACCGTCACCTGGCATTGTTCCAGGTCCGAATTGACCAGTCCCGTCTCCTCCGGCCCGAAGACGAGGGCGGGGGCCGAGGCCGCGCGGACGAGCGGGCGGACCTGAGAGGGGTGGCGCGGCGGGGGGAGGTCGGCGCGAATCCAGGCGGAGGTGCCCACGCTCACGTCCCGGTCGGCGAGCGCCTCGCGCAGGGTGGGGTAGATCCGCGCCGAGCGCAACAGGTCCGCCGCGTGGACGGCCATCGCCAGGGCCTGGCTGTCGAGGGGGTCGCAGCGTGGCGCCACGATCCGCAGGTCATGCGCCCCCATATTCAGCATCGCGCGGGCCGCCGCCCCGATGTTGCCCGGCGTTTTGGGAGAGACGAGGACGACCGCGAGGTTCACGCCTGGGATGCTAGCGCGGGAGGGGCCTCCTTCCCCCGTCGAGCAGCCAGTCCAGCGCCGCCCCCACGTGAAGGCGGGTCGTGTCGAACACGGGGACACTCGCGTCCCCCGGGCCGACAAGCAGCGTAATCTCCGTGCAGCCGAGGATGATGCCCTGGGCGCCCTCGCCGACGAGTTCCTCCATGACGCGGCGGTAGATGGCGCGCGAGTCCTCCCGGACAGTGTTGCGGCAGAGCTCGTCGAAGATGATGCGGTGAACCTCGGCGCGGGCCGCCGCAGCGGGCACGACGACCTCCACGCCCCAGCGCCCTAGGCGCTCCCGGTAGAAGGTCTGCTCCATTGTGAAGGCCGTCGCCAGCAGCCCCACCCGCGTGAGGCCCGCCGCGCGGATGCTCTGCCCGGTGGCGTCCGCGATGTGCAGGAGGGGGATGCCCGTCGCCGCCTCGATCTGATCGGCGACCTTGTGCATGGTGTTCGTCGCCAGCAGCAGGGCGCCCGCCCCGGCGCGTTCCAGGCCCCGGGCGGCGTCTGCGAGCCGTTCCCCCGCCTCCTCCCAGCGGTCCTCGCGCTGGAGTCGCGCGACCTCCGCGAAGTCGAGGCTGTGCAGCAGCAACGGCGCGGAGTGCAGGCCGCCGCGCCGCTCGGCGACTCCCTCGTTCAGCAGGCGGTAGTACTCCGCCGTGCTCGTCCAGCTCATGCCGCCCAGCACGCCCAGGGTCTTCACGGGGTCCAGCATAAGGGGAGGCCCGTCACCCCGCCGCGTAGATCGGGTTCTCGATCTCCACGCCCAGCCCCAGCCCGAGGTCGGCGGCGAGTTCCCCCGGCGTGTCGCCCCAGCTCTCCACGCTGACGTGGTCCAGGCTACGACCGCGCGCGAGGGCGCAGACGCCGAGCAGCAGGGCGGCGCGCAGGCCGGTGGACCGCAGGTCGGGCCGAACACCGGGCGCGTCGATGCGGGCGTACCCCTCCTCGGGCGCGGCGCGGCAGATCCCGGCGGCGCGCCCCCCCGCGTCGAGCGCGATCAGGCTGAGGTGTGGGTCGAAGCCCCCCGCCCCGTCCGCCGCCGCCTCGGGGCTGACGGCGTGGTGGCCGACGCGGTCCTCGTACGTGGCGAGGGCGTCCAGCCGGGTGGCGGGGTCGGGCACGTCCGCGAGGGGCAGGAGGCGGAGGCCCTCCGGCACGTCGGCCTCGGCCCCGGGTGTGGGTCCAGCGAGGAGGCGGTAGGCGGCGACCTCGTGGTAACCGGCCGCCTCCAGCGCCCCCGCCGGAAACAAGGCCCCCTCCGCGAAGGCGTACGCGCGCCCCGCCTCCTGCCGGGCGGCCAGCGCCAGGGCGGTCGCGGCCTCCCCATGCTCCGGCCCGGGCAGCGCCCCGCCCACGAGTTCCGCCCCGTGCGCCGGGCTGGGGCGCAGGCCGACCGCGCCCACCACCTCGCCCGCCGAATTCCGCGCGACCCACGCCCCGGTCAGCACCTCGGCCATCCAGGCCACCGCCTCCTCGGGGGCACCGTACAGCGCGGCGAATACGGGCGGCAGGTCGGCAGGTGGGGCGGGGGAGACGGTCACCGGCATGGGGCGAGCCTATCAAGCGAAGCTCAAGGCCAGCCCTGTTCTTCCCCGCCTAGCCTGAACCCATGACCCCCGAGCGCCGCCCCCGCACCGTACTCCTGCTCCACGCCTACCCCCTCTCCGCCGACATGTGGCGGGACCAGAGGGCCGCGCTGGAGGAGGCGGGCCTGGCTGTCCTCACCCCCAGCCTGCCAGGCTTCGGGGGGGAGGAGGGCGCCATGGGCTCCCTCGCGGACGCGGCGCGGGACCTGCTGGGGACGCTACCGGGGGAGCCGATCGCCGCCGTCGGCCTGAGCATGGGCGGTTACCTCGTGCTGGAACTGCTCCGGCAGGCGCCGGAACGCTTCGCCCGCGTCGTCCTGGCCGACACCACCCTGCGCGCCGATCCCCCCGAAAAGGCCAGGGACCGCCGCGAACAGGCCGACCGGGTGCTCGCCGAGGGAAAGGGCTTCATCATCGAGGCCGCCGAGAAGGAGCACTCCCCCGCCACCTTCCAGCGGGTGCGGCCCATGATCGAGGTCGCGACACCGGAAGGCATCGCCGGGGCGTTGCGCGCGATGGCGAACCGACCGGAGGGACGGGACGTGCTGCGGGAGCTGAATATCCCCCTCCTCGTCCTCGTGGGCGAGCGGGACGAGATCACGCCGCCGGAGTTCGCCCGGGAGATCGCCGACGCGGGGCGCGGCACGCTGCGGGTCATCCCCGGCGCCGCCCACCTCTCGAACCTGGACGCGCCGGGGGCCTTCAACGCCGCGCTGCTGGACTTTCTGCGCTGATCCCCGTCAGCCGTTCGTACAGCGCGAGGTAATGTCTCGCCGGACTTTCCCAACTGAAGTCGAGGGCCATGCCGCGCTCGACCCGCGCCCGCCACTCGGTCCGGTCGTCGAAGGCGAACCGCGCCTCCCGGCAGGCGGCGGCCAGGTCCCCCGGCGTCTCCCCGGCGAAGCGGAAGCCCACGTCGTGCGGCACGGTGTCCACCAGCCCGCCCGTCTCGCGCACGACGGGGAGGGTGCCGTAGCGCATGGCGATCATCTGTGACAGGCCGCAGGGCTCGAAGCGGCTCGGCATGGCGAAGGCGTCCGCCCCCGCGTAGATGCGGTGCGCGAGCCCCTCGTTCAGGCCGCCGACAAAGGCCACCCGCGGGTTCTGCGCCCACCCCGTCAGCGCCGCCGTCAGGAGGGGATCGCCGCCCCCCAGCACGACCACGTTCCAATCGGCCACGAGGTCCGGCAGCGCCTCGATCAGGAGGTCCATCCCCTTCTGCTCGGCAAGGCGGCTCACGACCCCCAGGATGGGCGCGTCGTCCAGCCCGAACTCGGCCCGCAGCACGTCCCCGTTGGCCGCCTTTCCTTCAGCGCCGACATAGGGGTGGATGTCGGGGTCGGTGCGCGGGTCCCAGCGTTCCTGGTCCAGCCCGTTCAGGATGCCGCTGAGCCTTCCTTCCAGCGTCAGCCGGACGAGCAGGCCGTCCAGGCCCTCGCCGTACTGGGGCGTCGTGATCTCGCGGGCGTAGGTGGGGCTCACGGTGGTCACGTGGTCGGCAAACACCAGCCCCGCCTTCATCAGGTTGAGGTCGCCGAAGAACTCCACCCCCTCCGGTCCGAACGCCCAGTCGGGGAGGCCCGTCCACCCGCGCGCCTCGGCCAGATTCCAGCGCCCCTGGTACTGGAGGTTGTGGATGGTAAAGGCCGTGCGCCACCCGCTGAGGTGGGCGTGCGCCAGGGGCAGACCCGCCTGCCAGTCGTGGCCGTGCAGCAGGTCGGGCCGGACGTTCAGGGCCTGCAACACGGGAAGAACCGCCCGCCCGAAGGCGCAGAACCGCTCCACGTCGTCGGGGTGGTAGAGCCCGGGGCGGTCAAACTCGGCCAGGCCCACGAACAGGAAGCGCACGCCGCCCTCCCGCAGCTCGCCGACACGCACCGCGCCCACGCCGAACACGTCGCCGCGCCAGACCTCCCGCGGCGTGCCCGCCAGCGAGGCGTACCAGGGCGACACCACCGTCACGTCCACGCCCAGCCGCGCCTGCACCGCCGGGAGGGCCGCCAGCACGTCACCCAGCCCCCCCGAACGCGAGAAGGGAAACACTTCGGAACCGACATGCACGGCACGCATGGCCCGTACTCTACGCCCGTTTGACAACCCCCACCCCCGCTGCTACACTTCCCCTCGCTCACGGCCCGGGCTCTTAGCTCAACGGTCAGAGCAGTCGGCTCATAACCGATTGGTTGCCGGTTCAAATCCGGCAGGGCCCACCACCAAGCCCCAGCCGTGCAAGTGGAACGGGGCCGCGACACGGGCGGTTAGCTCAGCGGTAGAGCATTCGCTTCACACGCGAAGGGTCGTAGGTTCAAATCCTATACCGCCCACCAGACAAGACCTCGGCGTAGCCGGGGTTTTTGCTTTTGTGGTCACGCGGGCAGGGCTGTAAGAAGAATGTAGAGTCGATTAAGTACGCTCTTCACAATGCACACCGAACTCTCCCTGTTGCCTCCCCGGAACCCTGGCTCCGCCGCAGGGACGCGGGCCGGGGGCGAGACTTGGCCTCCGCTCACGCCCACGCCCGGGGGCAACACGAGCATGGCTCTCCAGGGCGGCACCCTCTACGTGCGCCCGTGCGGCCCGGGGGCGCCGCTCACGGGCTGTGACCACGACCGTGCGGCAGCCCTGGGGTATCTGTTCGAGGGTGAGCCCGCCGACTGGCCCCTGGCGGGGGAGCCCGCCCCCGTGCGCCAGATCGGCGGCGCTCGCTCCTCCCGGGAAGCGGCGCTGCTGCTCGACCTCCCGGCGCTGCTGCCTGCCTACACCTGGGCCGCGCAGGCGGGTCCGCCCGCCACGCCCCTGATCGTGAGTGCGTCGGGGGCCGGGGGAACCGTGACGGTGAGGGTCACGAGCGCCACGTACGAGCGTCACCGCAGCGCCGCCACCCTGAGCTGCGAGATCGCGAGGACGGTGCGGCGCGCGGTGGCGGGCCTCCCGGCGCTGAGCTGCACGATCTGAAGGGGGAAGGGAGAGAGGGCAGAGGAAGAGCCCCGGCATTGCGCTGGGGCTTTCCTCTGCCTTTCTCCTGCACCGGGTTATCCCCGGCGCGCCAGCCGCCCCTCCAGCCTGCGCTGCACGAGTTCCAGCAGGCTGCTGATCAGCCAGTAGATCAGTGCAGCGGCCAGGTACGGCCCGAACGGCTCGAAGGTCCGCGCGATTACCAGTTGGGCGCTGCGCAGCAGCTCGACCACCGTGATGACTGAAACCAGCGAGGTGTCCTTGACCAGCCCGATCAGGGTGTTGCCCAGGCTGGGCAGGGCCACCCGCGCCGCCTGGGGCAGCACGATCAGCCGCAGGGTCTGCCGCGGGGTCAGGCCCAGGCTAAGCGCCGCCTCCCGCTGCCCCCGCGGCACGCTGAGGATCGCGGCGCGGATCGTCTCCGAGAGGTAGGCGGCGGCATTCAGGGTGAGGGCGAGCACCCCGCCGACCAGCGGGCTGAGCGTCACCCCGAAGGAGGGCAGGCCGTAGTACACCATGAAGATCTGCACCAGCAGCGGCGTCCCGCGAATAAAAGAGACGTAGACGCTGCTGAGTGTCCGCAGGGGAGCCACGCCCGAGAGCCGCGCCAGCGCGACGAGCAGGGCCAGCGGGAGCCCCAACAGCATCGCCGCCAGCGCGTACCCGATGGTGATGGGCGCCGCCGCGAGCAGGGTGGGCAGGGCGCCCCAGGCACTCTGAAGAATCTGTTGCAACTGCTCGGTGGTCATGGGCGTTCTCCGGCTGGGGGTGAACTCGGCGGGCGGGATCAAGGCGAAGGGCCAGAACGAAGGGGAAGAGGAGGCTACCCCCCTGCTTCCCCCGAGTCGTCACCCCTCCGTTCAGGGCTTGCTCACGTCCGCCCCGAACCACTTGCGGCTGATCTTGGCATAGGTGCCGTCGGCCTTGATCTGCGCCAGCGCGCGGTTGATGGCGCTCCCCAGCGCGGTGTTCGTCTTCTTGAAGGCGATCCCGACGGGTTCGGGCTGTCCGACCACGCCCGCGCCCCGGATGGGCAGATTATTCTTCGTGATGAGGTAGCCGACGAGCAGGCGGTCATTGTACGCGGCGTCGAGGCGTCCCGCCGCCAGGTCCGCCAGGTACTCGGGGGCGCCGGGGTAGGTCACGACGTTGATGCCGCCCGCCGCGCGCAATTGCTGCTCGAAGTTGCTGCCCAGCCCCACGCCGACGCGCTTGCCCTTCAGGTCGGCCAGCGTCTTGGGGCTGAAGCTCCCGCTCTTTCGCACGATGATCTGCGGGCTGCTGTAGGCGTACGGCTGGCTCAGCCCGATGGTCTTCTGCCGCTCGGGCGTGATCCCCACCTGGTTCACGATCACGTCGTACTTGTTCGCCTGGAGCCCGCCCAGGATACCGCTCCACTCCGTCAGCACGAACTGGGGCTTCAACCCGAGCCTGGCGGCGACGGCCTTGGCAACGTCCACGTCGAAGCCCGTGAGCTGCCCCCGCTCGTCCTTGAAGGTGAAGGGCGGATAGGTGCCCTCCATGGCGATCTTGAGCACGCCCCCCGTCAGGGTCGGAGGGGTGGTCTGGGCGGCTTGGGCGTTCAGCCCGGCGGCCAGGGCCAGGGTGGTCAGCAGGATCGGGAAACGCATCGGAACCTCTTTTCCGGCGGCGGGTGGGAAGGGACGACCCGCCGCCTTTCTGCACAGAATTCTAAAGTGCTTTAGAAAGAAGAATGTGGTGTCCTTCGCACGGGTGGTGGGTGGAGGAGGCCGCGTGGCCTTCCCCTGGGCCGGGCGTGCTGGCACGGCTTTTCCCGTATGCTGGGACGACATGAGTGCCGTGATTCACCTGCAAGCGCTGGGCCTGACCGAGTACGAGGCGCGCGCTTACACCGCCCTGCTGGCCCTCGGGCGCGCCGTCCCCGCCCGGGTGGCGCGGCAGGCCGGCATTCCCCGCCCCAAGATCTACGAGACGCTGGAGCGCCTGGAGGGCCGGGGGCTGGCGGCGCGGGTGGGGCAAAACCCGCTGGAATACGCGCCGCTGAGCGCCCGCGAGTATCTCGCCCGGGCCCGCCGCTCCTTCGACGACCGGCTGGGAGCCCTCGACCGCGACCTCTCGCGCCTGGCGCCCGACCCCGCGCCCGAGGCCGTCTACCACCTCTACGGCGAGGCGGCGATTCGCAGCCTGTGCGAGGACCTGACCCTGAACGCCCGGCGCAGCGTCTATATGGCGGGCGACCTCCCCCTGGGAGAGCGTTTGGAGCGCCTCACCCCCCGTGGGGTGGACTTGCACCGCGCTTCCCTGAGCGGCCTGCCCGCCATCGCCGCCGAGGGTCAGCGCGCCTTCCTGCTCGCCCGCGATGGGGAGGCCGCCGTGATCGCCCATTTCATTGAGGAGGGCGCCAGCGGGGAGGCGCACGGGGTCCACACCCACAACCCGGTGGTGATTCACCTCATCGAGGGGTATGTGCAGCTCGCCGCGCAGCATCCCGCGGGGAGCCGTTGACAACTTCCGCGGCCCGCTGTAACCTAACCGGGCCTTCGGGGCTGTGGCGCAGTTGGGAGCGCGTCTGAATGGCATTCAGAAGGTCAGGGGTTCGAATCCCCTCAGCTCCACCAAAGAGAGGCCCCGCCACCGTGCGGGGCATTGCTCTCCAGGAAAGTACCGGGGCGATGTAGCTCAGCTGGTTAGAGCGAACGACTCATAATCGTTAGGTCGACGGTTCAAGTCCGTCCATCGCCACCAAAGAAGGCCCCGCCGATCCGTGCGGGGTTCTTTCGTCGCTCTGCGGCCTGATTCGGGTGGCGTACGTTCTCCCGCTGCGGGGAGACGACGGCCGGTACCGCCGATGTGGTGCGGGACGGGGAGGACCAGACTGATCGAAAACCTGGCCCCTGGTGCCTCTCTCCCCCGTCCCCCTGCTGCCCGCGGCAACACGAGCGGGCCGGAGGGTGATCCCTGCGGGCCTGATGCGCCAGCCATCGTCGTCTCCTTCTTCGGGTTCCGGGCGGGCGCCAGGGCCGCCCACCTGTTGTCTCTGAAGAAGGAACAGGGCCGCTCGCCGGTAAGATTCTAAGCTCCTGCCATGTCGCCGCTGATCTCGGGACTCGACCACGTGCAGGTGGAGGCGCCGGCGGGCTGCGAGGAACAGGCCCGGGCGTTCTTCGGGGCCTTCCTGGGGCTGCCGGAACTGCTCAAGCCGGAGGCGCTGCGGGGAAGGGGCGGGGTGTGGTTTGCCTTGCCCGACGGTCGCCAGTTGCACGTCGGCGTGACCCCCGGCTTCGTGCCGCGCGAGAAGGGGCACCCGGCACTGCGCTGCCCGGACCTCGCCGCTTTCCGGGCACACTGTGACGCTCACGGTGTGGCGTACAAGGCCGACGCGGAGGCGGGCGTCCCCCGCGTCTTCCTGCGCGACCCCTTCGGCAACCGACTGGAGGTCGTGGAGGGGGGCCACGCCGGGGTGCCCCTGACCGGTGCGTCCTGAGCCGCCCGCCTACAATGCACCCCATGACCGAGAGCCCTTCCCCCCAGACCCCGCGCGGCGAGGTCGACCGCGACACGCTGGTGCGCTGGCTTGGCGAGTACCTCAATCTCGGCGCCTACCCCGACCCCAGCCTCAACGGCCTCCAGATCGAGGGCACGCCCGTGATCCGGCGGGTGGCGGCGAGCGTGGATACCAGCGTGAGGACCCTTCAGGACGCCGCCGACAACGGGGCCGACCTGCTGCTCGTGCACCACGGGCTGTTCTGGGGCAGGCCCCTGGCGCTGACCGGGCCGCACGGCAGGCGGGTCCGCACCGCGCTGATGGCGGACCTCAACCTCTACGCGGCCCATATTCCCCTCGACGCGCACCCCGAGGTCGGCAACAACGCGATGATCGCCCGGGCGCTCAGCCTGCAAAACGCGCGGCCCTTCGGCGATTGGCAGGGCCACAAGATCGGGCTGGCGGGCGAGCTTCCCTTCGCGCAGAGTCTCCAGGACTTCGCCGACCGGGTGCAGAAGCTGACCGGGGAAATCTGCCTGGTCCACGGGGGTGGCCTTCCGCAGGTCCAGCGCCTGGGCATCGTGAGCGGGGGCGGCGCGGGCGCGGTGGCGGAAGCGGCGGCGGCGGGCCTGGACACCCTGCTGACCGGCGAGCCGGAACACAAGCACTTCCACGACGCCTTCGAGTACGGGGTCAACGTGGTCTTCGCCGGGCACTACGAGACGGAGGTGTTCGGCGTGCGCGCCCTCGCCGCCCGGCTGGAGCAGGAGTTCGGCCTGCCGTGGCAATTCCTGCACCACCCGACGGGCTTGTGAGGGGTGCGGCGCGCCGTCAGTGGTCAGGGATCGGTGGTCAGTTGTTTTCCCACGCCCCACTTCCCACTTCCCACTTCCTGGTTTTTGGTGCCCCATGACCCCCCTCTTCATCACCTTCGAGGGGCCCGAGGGGGCGGGCAAGAGCACGCAACTCCGGCGCCTGGCCGAGCGGCTGGGGGCGGAGGGGGTGCGGCACATCGTCACCCGCGAGCCGGGGGGAACGCCGCTGGGCACCCGGGTGCGGGAAGTCCTCCTCGACCCGGGGCTGACCATCGACCCGCTGCCCGAGTTCCTGCTGTACTCGGCCAGCCGCGCCCAGCTTGTCCGGGAGATTATCCGGCCCGCGCTGGAGCGGGGTGAAGTCGTCCTGTGCGACCGTTACGCCGACTCCAGCCTGGCTTACCAGGGGGCGGGGCGGGGGCTGGACACGTCCTTTCTCAGGATGCTGACGCGCGAGGTGACGGGCGGCCTGACCCCCGACCTCACCGTGCTGCTCGACCTCGACCCGGGGGTGGGTTTGACCCGGGCCGCAAACCGGGGACAGCCCGACCGCCTGGAACGGGCCGACCTGGGGTTTCACCGCCGGGTCCGGCAGGGATTTCTGGACCTCGCGGCGGGCGAGCCGGGGCGGTTCCTGGTCCTCGACGCCTCACGGGGCGTGGAGACCCTGGCTGCCGCCATTTGGCACGCGGTGGGGGAGAGGCTGGGGGCTCCGGCCCCTTAGCCCCTCTCAGCGCCCCGGCTGGCCCCGCCCGGTCGTCCCCGGCTCGGCCCGCACGCCGGACACCTTCACCTCGAAAATGGTCGGCCAGCGCTTGCCGGTCAGGAGCAGGGTGCCACGCTCGGGGACGTAGGCGATGCCGTTGGGCACGTCGTCGAAGGTGAGGGGCTTCCCGGCGCGGGCAGCGGCCACGCTCGCCTCCTGCGTCAGGGGCCGCACGTCGAGCCAGGCGGTCACGGTGCCGGTGCGGGGGTCGATGCGGGCGATGCGGCCCGTCAGCCAGATGTTGGCGTAGACGCTGCCCCCCACGTACTCCAGCTCGTTGAGGTTCCGCACGGGCTGGCCGCGGTCCGTGACCCGAACGGTGCGGGTGACGGCGAAGGTCCTGGGGTCGCGCCAGAAGAGGGTCTCGGAGCCGTCACTCATGATCAGGCTGCGGCCATCCTGGGTGAGGCCCCAGCCCTCGCCCGTGTAGCGGTAACGCCCGATCTCCCGCAGGGTGGCCGCGTCGAAGGCGAAGGCCGCGCCCGTCTGCCAGGTGATGTGGTAAGCCACCCCGTTCAGCACGCTCACGCCCTCCCCGAAGGCGCTGGCGATGGGCGTGGGCACCTGCGCCAGCACCCGCCCGCTCCTCAGGTCCACCCGCCGCACGCCCGACTCGCCGACCTGCCCGGTACTCTCCACCAGGAGGCCGCCTCCCAGATATTGAAGGCCCTGGGTGAAGGCGGCGCGGTCGTGGGGATAGCGGGCGGTGACGGTGGCGCGCAGCACGGGCGCCACGGGGCCGGACGGCGTATCGGCCGCCTGGAGTCCCGCCCCGCCCCCACTCAGGACCAGGAGGGCGCAGGCGGCGGGCAGGACGGCGAACAGGGGAAGCCGGGGACGCATGCCGTCATGGTAGCTGTCCCCGGTGCCCGGAAAGGGTGCACTGTGGGCAGGGCCGGGTCCGCCGCGCGGCTCCTACACGAAATGGCGGTGAGGCGCAGACGAACCCGAGCGGACTTGCAAAGCTGCGAAGCAGAGCGAGAGGCAACAAATACCGGCTGGCGGCGATGGAAGAACATCCGGCGCTTTCCCAGATGTCCTGGAATCAGAGCAAGTCGGTATTACTGCTGCGCGGCAGGTTTCACGAAGGCGGCGGAGTCGTAGTACGTGCGGAAGGCGGTGACCTTCTCCCCGTCGTGCTCGATCACGCTGCTGCCGCGGTAGGCGATGTCCGCCCCGTCCGCGAGCTTGCCCGTCGCCTCCCACTCCATCAGGCCGGTGTGGCCGTCGTCGGTGTGGTGGAAAAACTCGCTGCGGATGCTCTGGAAGTTCTCCAGGTAGCGCGTCCAGAAGTCGCGGGCCCCCTCCTTGCCGCTCCACTCCTGGGTGGTCATGTTGCGCAGGCTCGTCTCGTCCGCGAAGAGGTCCACCAGCGGGGCCGGGTCACCGCTCGCCTCGATGGTCTGGAGGGCCTGCATGAAGCTCTCGGTCATGTTCGCCATGCCCCAAGACAACACGGCGGGGGGGGCAAAAGGGTGGGAGATCACCCGGGCAATTTCCTCATGAAGCGTGGCTCAACGCCAGTGCCGCCGCCTCCCGCACCGTCCCGTGCTCATCGTCCAGCAGGGGGCGGAGGTGCCGGGACTCGCCCCACTGGCCCAGCGCCCAGGCCGCGGCCTCCCGGACCTCCCAGGCGGGGTCCTGTGCCCCGGCGAGGAGCAGCGGCCAGCCCTCCTGAGCGCGGGTATTCCCGAGGACCGTCAGCGCATTGCGGGCCATCCCCTTGCGGCGGGGGCGCAGGAAGGCCGTCCCCGCGAACCGCCGCTCGAACTGCCGCTCGCCCACGCCGAAAAAGGCCGACAGGTCCGGGTGGGCGAGGTCGGGGTCGGGCCTCAGCAGCCGGGCGAGCGGTCCCGCCTTCGCCGTCCAGGGGCAGACCTCGGAACACACGTCGCAGCCGAAAAGCCAGTCGCCCATCCCGGGCCTCAGTTCATGCGGCACCGGCCCCCGGTGTTCGATGGTGAGGTACGAGACGCAGCGCCGCGCGTCGATGGCCCGGTCGTTTCCAATCGCGCCCGTGGGGCAGGCTGCCACGCAGCGGAAGCAGCGCCCGCAGCGGTCGGGGTGGCTTTCCTCCACCCCTTCAAAGGAAAGGTCGGTCAGAAGAACCGCCAGCGTCACGAAGGCGCCCAGCCGGGTGCTGACCGTCATGCCCGACTTGCCCCGCCAGCCCAGGGAGGCGCCCGCCGCGAAGAGGCGCTCCATCACCGGGCCGTGGTCCACGTAGCCGCGGGACCGGACGCCCAGCCGTGCCGCCTCCGCCTCCAGCCGCGAGAGGACGGGCTGGAGTTGGTCGTGGTAGTCGGGCGTCCAGGCGTAGCGGGCGACCCGGCCCACCCGCACGCCGCCAGTGGGCACCCCGGGGTCCGCAAAGGCGTGCGACACCCCCAGCACGAGGACGCTGCCCACCCCCTCCAGGCGGCTCGCCGGGTCCGAGCGGGCGGGAAGCTGCCGCTCCAGGTAACCCATCCCCGCGTGGCGCCCCGCCGAGAGCCACCCCGCGTACTCGGCGACGGCGGAGGCCGGAACCCGCGCCGGAGCCCACCCCACCGCGTCCGCGCCCAGGGACACGGCGAGATCGGAGAGGAGGTCGGCGGCGTTCACGGGGGAGAGTATGGAGGGTGCGGGGCGCGGCCTCTGGCTGGTAGTGAACAAAAAGGCGGGGGCCGGGGCTCCCCGCCTCCTGCGTGAGGCGCTATCGGCCCAGCTTCCCCGCCGCCGCCTCGTCCAGGTACCAGAGGGGGTCCCGGATTCGCGCCACCGGGTAATCCCCCTCGCCCGCCGCCACCTCGCGCAGCACGTCCGCCTTGCCCGCCCCCGTCACCAGGAGCCAGCGTTCCCGGGCCGCGTTGATCTCATCAAAGGTGAAGGTGAGCCGCCCGGTACCCAGTTTCGGCACCCAGTTCGCCGCGACCCGTCCCCCCGCCGTCAGCGCCGCCGTGCCGGGAAAGAGGCTCGCGGTGTGCCCGTCGTCCCCCATGCCGAGCAGGACCACGTCCAGCCGTTCGGGGAGGAGGGCGGCGTAGTCGCGCGCCGCGTCCTCCAGCGGGCGGCGCTCGCCCTCCATGCGGTGAATCTGACGTTCGGGCACCGGGACGTGGGCGAGCAGTTCGTCGTGGGCGAGCCGGTAGTTGCTCTCAGGGCTGTCCGGCCCCACGCTGCGCTCGTCGCTGAAGTAGATGTGGACGCCCTCCCAGGGAACATCCGGCAGCGTGCGCAACTCGCGGTACATCATCCGCGGAGTGCTGCCGCCCGAGAGCGCGACGTGAAACGCCCCCCGCGCCGCCACCGCGACCCCCGCCGCCCGCGCGAAGGCCTTCGCCGCCGCCCTTGCCGTGTCCTCCGGGGTGGGAAAGACGCACACGTTCACGCGGTCCCCCCGCTCATTTCCCCCCCGCCAGGCTCGCCTTCGCCAGGGTCCACGCCCGCTCGAAGACCTCGCGCCGCTCGGGGCGGGCCATCACCCGGGCCAGCCCCTCGGCCAGCGTCATCCGGGGCACGTTCAGCTCGGTCTCGCGGTTCATGCCGGGCCAGTGGCAGCGGGTGCGGACGATCTCCTCGTCGGCGGCGCTCAGGTTGAACCCCACCCCGTCGCCCGCGAGTTCCACCCCGCACAGGTCGCCGTTCTCCCGCCCGCAGCGGGCCGCCTTGAAGGTGACGCGGCCCAGGTCGGGCCAGCCCAGCGTGTCGGCCACCCAGCCCGCGAAGAGGCGGGCGGGCAGGTCGTTGTGGCCCGCGTAGCGCACGGTCATCCGGGTGACTCCGGGCAGCCGCCGGGCCGCGTCGGGGCTGTCGAACACCTGCGCCAGGGCCTCGCGCCAGCCCGCCGAGCGGCTCCAGCCCAGGTCGGCCAGGGCGTAGTGCCGCGCCGGGGGGATGTCGAGGCTGAGGCTGTCGGCGATCACCTGGTCGGCGATCTCGGTGAGTTCCGAGAGCAGCACGCCGCTCGGCTTGGTGTCGGCACCCCACCACACGTGGTTGACGGTCGCGGGGCGCAGCAGCGGCAGGATTGCCCCCTGAAGCTGCTCGGGGTCCGCCGCCAGCCGCAGCCGCTCGATGTACAGCCCCCCCCGCTGCGGCACCAGGCTGACCTGCACCCGCACCTCGCTGGTGCCGTCCATCACCCCGATGATCTGCCGCCCCGCGTAGCGGCCCTCCAGCCCAGCCAGGGCCTCCTCCACCCGGGCGAGGTGTTTTTTCACCGTGAGCGCCACGATGTTGCCCGTGTACGCCCGCGTCTCCACGTCCGTCTGCGCCCAGAGTTCGTCCAGGGTGGCCTGCGCCCGCCGAACGCTCGTCTCGACGGGGCCGAGGGGTTGGAGGTCGGTGGCGGTGGTCATGGGGTGCCTCCGTGGGAGAGGAGGGAAGTGGGGAGTGGGGAGTGGGAAGTGGGAGAGACGGCGCCTTCAAACCACTGCCCACTAACCACGCACCACTGACGGCGCGCCGCGCCCCTCACAGCCGCCTCCAGCGCCGGTCCGGCCCGATCAGGGCGTCGGCGGCGTCCGGTCCCCAGGTTCCGGCGGGGTAGTTGGGGTAGTTCGGCGCGTTCTTGCCCGTGGCCGGGGCATCTGCGACTTGCAGCAGGCCGCTCACGAGTTGCCAGGCGCGGTCCACCTCGTCCTCGCGGGGGAAGAGGGTGGCGTCGCCCAGCATCGCGTCGAGCAGCAGGCGGGAGTAGGGGCTCTCCAGCTCCGCCCCGAAGGCGTCGTAGCGGAAGTCCATCACGACCTCGCGCAGCACCATCTCCTGCCCGGGCGACTTGGAGGAGAACTTCAGGCTCACCCCCTCGTCGGGCTGGATGCGGAAGGCGAGGACGTTGCGCTCCAGCCCGCCCGGGAACATGCCGAGCGGTGGGCGCTTGAAGACGACGGCGATCTCGGTGACCTTTTTCGGCAGCCGCTTGCCGGTCCGCAGGAAGAAGGGCACGCCCTGCCAGCGCCAGTTGTCGACCTCCAGCTTGACCGCCACGTAGGTCGGCGTGGTGCTGCCGGGCTTCACGCCGGGTTCCTCGCGGTAGCCGGGCACGGATTCGCCGTACAGGGTGCCGGGGCCGTACTGGCCCAGCACGGCGACCTCGGGCACCCGCTCCGGCGGGATGGGCTTGACCGCGCGCAGCACCTTCACCTTCTCGTCGCGGATCGCGTCGGCGTCGAAGGCGGCGGGGGCCTCCATCGCAGTCAGCGTGAAGAGCTGCATGAGGTGGTTTTGCAGCATGTCGCGCACCACCCCGGCCTCCTCGTAGTACCCGGCGCGACCCTCCAGGCCCAGGTCCTCGGCGGCGGTGATCTGCACGTGGTCCACGTATCCGCGGTTCCACAGCGGCTCGAAGATGGCGTTGCCGAAGCGGATCGCCATCAGGTTCTGCACCGTCTCCTTGCCCAGGTAGTGGTCGATGCGGTAGACCTGCGACTCGTCCCACACCCGGTGAATCGCGGCGTTCAGCTCCCGCGCCGAGGCGAGGTCGCGCCCGAAGGGCTTCTCGATCACGATGCGCCGCCAGCCCTGGGACTCGTCGGCCAGGCCCAGCCGCCCCAGGCCCGCCGAGATCGGCTCGAACAGGCTGGGCGGGGTGGAGAGGTAGAAGAGCGCATTCTTGCGCCCGCCGTGCGCCTCCTCGGCCCGGTCGAGTTCCTTGCCCACCAGGTCGTACACCTCGTCGCCGCCAAAGTCCCCGAACTCGTAGTACAGCAGGTCGCGGAACTTCTCCAGGCTGCCGGGCTGGATCGCGTCGGTCTCCTTGCTGCTCTTCAGGGCCTCGATGGCGAAGTCCTTGAACTGGTCGTCGGTCATCTCCTGGCGGCCCACGCCCACGATGTTGAACGCACTTCCCAGCAGCCCGTCCTGCCACAGGCCGAAGACGGCGGGGAGCAGCTTGCGCTTGGCGAGGTCGCCCGTCACGCCGAAGATCACCAGCGTCGCGGGCTCGGGCGCGCGGTTGCGGCGCATCAGGGTGCGGAAGGGATTCTGCCCGTCGGCCCCCGGCCCGGATTCAGGAGGCTCGGCCTCCGGGGACTCGGGCTCGGGGACGCGGGCGCGGCTCTTGCGGGGGCGGCGGGCGGGGGGGGCGGGCAGCGACTGCTCCAGATCGTCGTTGCGCACCGCCTCCAGCTTCTCCACGCCCTCCTGGACGCTGGCGGTGGTGGGCTGGCGTGTGTTCCCCGCCTTGGTCTTGCGGCCCTTCGTCATGCGTCACCCGTCACGCGCTGCTGCCCGGTCTCGCCGAGTTCCTCGGCCTGCTGCCCGATCGGGACGGGCTGCGCGGCCTCCACGGGAATGTTCTGCGGGGCGGCGGCGGCGGGGTGTTCGCCGGGCTGCACCTCCGGCACGACCGTCTCCTGCCGGGCGGACTCGAGGACCTTGACCGCGTGGCCGCCGAAGGCGCGGCGCATCGCGCTGAGCATCTGCCCGGCGTAGCTGACCTCCTGCTGCGAGCGGAAGCGCATCTGCGTCGCCAGCGTGATCACGGGCGTGGGCACTCCCAGCTCGATGGAGTCGATGACGGTCCAGCGCCCCTCGCCCGAGTCGGCCACGTAGTCGGAGAGCTGCGAGAAGTCGGTCTCGTTCTTCAGCGCCTCGGCGGTGAGGTCGAGCAGCCAGGAGCGGATCACCGAGCCGTGCCGCCACAGCTCGGCGATCTGCGCCATGTCGAGGTTGAAGACCTTGTGGGCGTGCATCAGCTCGAAGCCCTCGGCGTAGGCCTGCATCATCCCGTACTCGATGCCGTTGTGGACCATCTTCACGTAGTGCCCCGAGCCCGACGGTCCCATGCGGCCCCAGCCCCGGTCGGGCGCGGGCGCCAGCACCTCGAAGATGGGGCGCAACCGCTCGACGGCCTCCTCCGGCCCGCCCACCATCATCGCGTAGCCCTCGGTCAGGCCCCAGACGCCGCCCGAGGTGCCCACGTCCACGAAATGGATGCCCTTCGCCGCGAGCGCCTCGGCCCGCCGCATGGTGTCCTTGAAGTTGGAGTTGCCCCCGTCGATGATGATGTCGCCCGGCGCGAGCCGTCCGGCGAGGTCGTCGATCACGGCCTGGGTGATCGCCCCGGCGGGCACCATGACCCACACGGCCCGCTGGCCCGGCTCGCCGAGCAGCGCGACCAGCTCGTCCATCGTGCGCGCGCCCTGGGCGCCCTGCGCCTCGACGAGGTCCACGCTGGCCGGGTCGCGGTCGTAGCCCACGATCTGCTGCCCGCCCCGCGTCAGCCGCAGCACCATGTTGCCGCCCATCTTGCCCAGCCCGATCATGCCCATCTTCATGTCTGACCTCCCGGCGCCGAGAGGGGGTTCGGAAGCGGTTCCAGCCCCGGGCGCCTGATGAGGCGCATCATACGCGCGGCCCCGGGGGCCTTTCCCTTCCTGAAGGGGAGGTTTAGATGAGCTTAGGCATTCCGACCTGATCCGGCGCGCTCAGCACTCGCCGCCCGCCCCGCGCACCTCTTCGCAGGTCAGCCCCTGGTACTCGTCGGTCCGGCGAGCAGCCAGATGCGGGTCCTGCCGGTACTGCCGGAAGTCGTCCTCACTGATTCGGAGCCGGGCCGGGTACTCCCCGGGGCCACGCTGCACCATGAACAGCAGGCAGGGCTCGCCGGTCCCCAGGTGCCGCCCCAGCGTGAGGCGCAGGTCCGGGAAGATGAGTTCGTCCCGCAGGTCCCACAGGTCCACGGTTCCCCCGACTACCGCTTGCGCCGCGCCGCCTTCGCCGCCTTCTGCTCCTCTTTCTGCTTGCGCTGCATCTCGCGGCCCATGTCCTCCATCAGCTGCGCGCCCTGGGCGTCCACCTGCCGCTGAAGTTCGATCAGCGTGGTCACGACGAGGTTGTGCAGCATCCGCTCCACCGGAGTCTTGATCCAGCGGTAGCGTACCCGGCCATTCAGGGTCATCGTGACCTCCGTGCCGCCCGGCATCGCCTTGAAGGTCCAGCCCTGGGTGAGCTTTTCCAGCGGGCCGACGTTTCGCACGCTCTCCCAGCCGCCGCGCATGGGCGCCTGGAGCTGACCGTACTTCGCCGTGAAGCTCAGGCCCAGCAGCCGCCGCGCAAACTTGAAGCGCACGAGCACGTTGTTGGCGAGTCGGCCCTCGCCGCCCTCGTACTCGGCGCGGACCAGGTTGGGGTCCCAGCGGACCCGCCGTTTGGGCTCCAGCGCGAGCCGGTACAGCACGTCCGGGCGCGACCGCACCACGATGCTCTGCCTGATCTGGATGTCTTCGGACATGTCGGGGGTCACTGTAGCGCGCGGGGGCGCGCTGTTAGTGGTCCGTGGGAACTGGGGAGTGGGAAGGGCTGGCGGGGGAGGCTTTGGCCTCTCCTGTTGACCGCCGGGATTGTGGTGCCCACGATCCACTGACCACTCACCACTGCCCACTTCCCCTCAATCCAAATACTCCCGCGCCCGCAGGTGGCTGGCCCGCAGGTTGAAGCGCTCGGCGTACTTCACGCCCGCGAGTCTGCCCAGCCCCGCCCGGCCCTCGCGGAACTGCTCGGCGGTCCAGTTCCACTTGTAAAAGTCGCGGTAGTAGCGCGCCACGTCCTCGGAAGCCTCGAAGGTGTCGGAGGTGTCCACGAACACGTCCGGGTAGGGGCTGGCGGGGGCGTAGTACTGGTAGAAGCGCACGGGCTCGCGCCACGCCTCCAGCCGGGTCACGTCCTCACCGCTCTCGACGGCCTCGTCGCCGCTGAGGTTGGGGGCCGGGGGCATGGCCGCGCCGCCGCCCGACTCGTTGATGATCTTGGGGATGCGGGCGAGCGTGATCGCGTCGAAGGCGATCTTGGCCGTCATGCGGTGGTCGGGGTGGGGGTGGTCGTCACTCCAGGTGATCACCGCGTTGGGGCGGAAGTGCGCGTACAGCCGGGCGAGTTGCAGCGCCTCCATACGGCTTCCCGTCATGCGGCTGTCCCCCATGTCGAAGAAGTGGTGGCGCGCCCCGATGCGGCGGGCCACCCAGGCCCCGTGTTCCTGCCGCACCCGCGTGACCTCCTCGTGCGGGGCGTCCCCGAACTGCGAGGCGAGTTCGCCCAGCGTGGTCCACACCAGCATCACCTCGTCGCCGCGCGCCGCGTGCTTGCTCAACGTCCCGATGCACCCGATCTCGTCGTCGGGGTGGGCAAAGACAGCCATGATCCGCATGGGGGAAAGAATAGCTGCGTGGAGGAAGGCCAGCCCTTAACTCCGCATGGTGTTGTGGAACGGCCCGTCCCAGGCGTCGAGGATGGAGCCGAGGTCGTGGGCACGCATCCAGCCCGAGATCCGTCTATAGAGGGCGAGTTGTGCGGCGTCGGCGGGTGTGCGGGAGACGGCTTCGACCTCCGCGCGCAGGGCCCCCACGTCCAGACCGAGGGGGGCGAGTCGTTCCCAGTACCCCTCCAACCTGTCCCAGTACGGCGTCCACGTTCCCGCCAGCCGGAAGAGGCCGTCGAGCAGGTACGAGAGCCCCAGCGTGGCCTGCAGCCGCGCCCCCAGCTCGTCGCCGCGCCGCCACGCCTTCACGCTGCGGTAGGTGGCGTTCAGGTAACCGTCGAGCATGTCCCGACCCGCGGCCCTGTGGGAGGGGGGAGGCACGCGCAGCGCCTCCAGGCCACGCGCCACCACGCCGCCGGGATCATAGACGGGACGGCCATTCGCGTAGCCGAACGTCCACCAGCCCCGGCGCTCCGGCATCTCCCGCCACCCGGTCAGGGTGGTGAAATGCACGTCGGCCTGCCCGCCGTCCGGGCCGTGCCAGGCCTCGGGTCCGGGAGCACGCTCACCCGCCACGATCAGCAGCAGGTCGATATCGGAGCCCGGCCCCGCTCCACCCAGCGCCCGCGAGCCGTACAGGAGCGCGCCGAGCACATCGGCCCGGTCCCCCAGCCGCACGTGGACCCAGTCCGGCAGGCTCACCGAATCCACCGGATGCTCAGCGGATACCGGTACGCCCGCCCCTGGTTCACCCGGATCACCGCGAGCAGCATCACCACGAGCGGAAAGGCCCACAGCACCAGGCTGACGGGGATGAAAAAGGCGAAGAACGCCGCCAGGCTCCCGAAGATGGCGAGGACGCCCAGCTCGGAACTCCCCGAGGCCGCGCCAAACAGACCCCCCAGCAACCCCAGGCTGAACAGCGCGAAGAACAGCAGCCCCACCAGGAAGGAGTACAGCCACACGCTCAGCTGAAAGTTCAGCGCCTCCTTGCCCTGGTCGTCCAGCACGTGGCTGCGGTCGCGGTACGCCAACCAGGCGGCGAGCGGCCCCAGCACGTTGCCCAGGGCGGGCAGCACCAGCCCCAGCAGCGGCGAGAGGTGGATCAGCAGCGCGGGCGTCCGCTCGGGCTCGGGGATGAGGCCCGGGTCGAGGCGCCAGCCCGGGGGAGCTTCAGTGCGGGGCGGCTCGGGGAGGCTCATACGCTTGACAGTACGAGCGAGGTCTCCCTACAGTTCCGGGGTTATGACGAGGCCCGGCGGGAAACCGCAGTTCAGGAAATCTCCCGCGAAAAAGGCCCAGGACGCCGCCCGCGACCTGCTCCCCATCAAGGCGGGCATCCAGCCGGAGAAGCCGGTCGCCGGGGAACAGGTGGAGCTCTACAGCGACGGCGCTTGCGACACGGCGGCCGGGCACGGCGGCTGGGCGACGATCCTGAACTACAGGGGCAAGGAACTCGTCCTCAGCGGCCACGAGCGGGACACCACGAACAATCGCATGGAGCTGCGCGGCCTGCTCGAAGGCCTGAAGGTCCTCAAGCGGCCCTGCCAGGTGCGGGTGGTGACCGACAGCCAGTACCTCCGCAAAGCCTTTACCGACGGCTGGATTTTGAAGTGGCAGCGCAACGGCTGGAAGACGGCGGGCGGCGAGCCGGTCAAGAATCAGGACCTGTGGGAGGAACTGATCGCGCAGGCCAAAATCCACGCCCTGACCTTTATCTGGGTGCGCGGGCACAACGGCCACGGCGAGAACGAGCGGGTGGACAAGCTCGCCGTGGAGGAGAGAAAGAAGCTCAGGGCCGGGTGAGGACGGCGCGGTAGCGGGGGCGGCCTCCCCTGGGTGTGGCGGGCGTAATCTCAAATCCGGCGCGGCGGTAGAAGGCAGCCGCGTCGTCGTCCGTCTCGGCGAGCAGCTTGGCGGCGTTCAGGTGGGCCGCGACGGCATGGAGGAGCGCCCGGGCGTACCCCCGCCCTTCCTCCCCGGGTGCGGTGCCTAGGTGCAGGATTTCGGCTGCCTCCCCAACTTCCCGGACGCCCGCCGCGCTCACGGGTCGCCCGTCCACCGACCAGACAAAGACCTGCCTCCCGGGCTCGGTGCGGTAATCCTCCAGCTTGCGGCGGATGCGCTCCGGGTCGGGGAACATCGCCCGGATGAGCAGCGCTTCCACCTCGGTCGTGAGGGTGTTCGCCTCGGTCAGCATGGGGACAGGGTAGCCTCCCTCTCCCCGCTCTCGGGCAGGGGCGCGCGGCGTCTGAACTCGGCCCTCCTGTTGGCAGACCCCGCAGAAATGTGACCGCTGGTCAGCCCGGGCGTGGGGGAGAGCCTGATTCTCAGCGTCTCCGGCGTCCCCTGCGGTCGAAAGACTCCATCCCACACGTATTTCTCTGGATGCATTCTGTCGGGCTGACGGTCTGCTGAAATGTGGATACGTCATCACACCACTGCCTTTACACTGCCTTGTCATGCTCTCATCCACTTCCTCGGAGATCCCGGCGGCGGGGTGGCGAACGTTCCTGGCCCTGTGGGGGTCGCAGTCGATCAGCCAGATCGGCAGCTACGTCGCCTGGTTCGCGCTGAACGTGTATGTCGCGCAGACGCTGTATCCGGCGCCGGAGCAAAAAGCGCCCCTGGCACTGGCGCTGGGGGCCTTTGCCATCGCCGCGACGCTGCTGGCGGTGCTGCTCGCCCCGGTCGCCGGGTCGGTCGCCGACCGCACGTCGCGCAAGCGTGTGATGCTGACCTGCGACGTGCTGAGCGGCGCGCTGACCCTGGGCCTGGTGGCGCTGATGTTCGGCGCGGTGGTGCCCTTCTGGCTGCTGCTCGCCTTCGTGATCGTCACCCAGGCGGTCAGCATCTTCCACGAGGCGGCGCTGGAGAGCAGCTACGCGATGATCGTGCCCGAGGAGCAGTTGACCCGCGCCAACGGCCTGATGCAGACCACCCGCACCTTCAGCTCGCTGCTGGCGCCCACGCTCGCCACGCTGCTGATCGGGGTGCCCACGCTGCTGCACGGCAGCGGCTGGCTGGCCTCCCTGCGCGA
Organism: Deinococcus aerius; assembly: GCF_002897375.1. Taxonomy (NCBI): domain Bacteria; kingdom Thermotogati; phylum Deinococcota; class Deinococci; order Deinococcales; family Deinococcaceae; genus Deinococcus; species Deinococcus aerius. The sequence continues at coordinate 102,970 of NZ_BFAG01000005.1, forward strand.
CGGCGTGCCCTTCGCGCTGCTGGTGGACGGCGTGAGCTTCCTGATCGCCGCCGCCATCCTCGCCCGGCTCGCCGTGCCCAGCCCGCCCCCCGCCGAGGACCACGGGGGCGCCGCCGCGAACCTGCGCGCCGACACCCGCTTGGGCTGGACCTACCTGCTGCGCCGCCCGCCCCTGCTGCACCTGCTGATCCTGGCCGCCGCCCTGAACTTCGCCACCGCCGCGATTCCGGTGTACCAGACGCTCCTGACCACCTTCACCCTGGAGCCCGACCGTACGAGCCGGGGCCTGAGCTTCGCCGCCACCCTCGCCATCATCCAGACGGCCACGAGCGCGGGCATGTTCCTGGGGGGCCTCGTCATCAGCACTTGGGGCGGCCTGAAGCGGCGCCGGGTCCTGGGTATCCTGCTGCCCTGCCTGCTCTGCGGCGCGGGCCTGGTCCTGATGGGCCTCTCCGGCAACCTCTACCTCACCGCCGCCGCCTTCGCCCTGACCGTGTTCGTCATGCCGATCACCATGGCGCACAGCAACGGCATCTGGCAGTCGCAGGTCCCGCGCGAGCTTCAGGGCCGCGTCTTTGCCGTGCGGCGCATCGTCGGGCGGTTCACCGTGCCCCTCGGGATGGCCTTTGTCAGCGGCCTGTCCACCACCCTGCCCCCCGGCCCGGTCATCGCGGCGCTCGGCCTGCTGGTCATCGTGATCTGCGCCCTGCAACTCCTGAGCCCCACCGTGCAGCGGGTGGAGGATAAGGCGTACCTGGAGGGATTGGCAGCGGCGCGGGGCGGGTAGAAGAGGAACGGGGATCCGCGTGCCGTCGAGCTTGACGGCGCGCCTCTTTTGCCGGAGGGGATATGCTGGCCGAAATTCCCCGTGCCGGTCTAGGGGGAGAGGTTGGACTGCTGGGAGTTCGTCCCGGGATGTCCCGGCGTGACACCCAAGTCAAACGGTTCAACAGGGGGAGTCGCGTGAAGTTTCAGAATCAGGTTTTTGAAAACACGAGAGTCGATCTGGACGGCAATGAGTACAGGAACTGCACGTTCAGACGCTGCACCGTTGTCTACAGCGGCGGCCAGGTTCCCCTGATCTCCGGCTGCGACTTCAACGGATGCGAGTTCGGCTTCTCGGATGCGGCGGAAAGAACCCTGATCTTTATGAACCGGATGTACCACGGTGGGTTTCAGAACATTATTGAGGAGACGTTGGCCAGTGTTCGGTCTGGCCCCTCAGGCGGAGGGGTGAAGAGCTGAGGACGGCAGGGCAACCCCGTCCGTTCGCCTCGCTCTTTCGGGGGGCTCTTGGGGATGGGCTGTAGGGATGAGGGGGAGAGGAACGACCTCTCCCCCCCCATCTCTTGACCACTCACCCCTGCCGTTCCAACCACCCTGCCAGCCACGGCAACTTCTCCCGGACCTTCTCCCGCATCCCGCCCCAGTAGCGGCGGGACCAGCCCTCCAGGGTGCGCTGCTTGCCCCGGGCGACGGCCAGCGCGCCCTCCGGCACGTCCTCGTGGAGGGCGCTGCCCGCGGCGATAAAGGCAGCGTCACCGACCACGCGCGGGGCGATCAGGGTGGAGTTCGAGCCGATAAAGACGCCCGCGCCCACCCGGCTCTGATGTTTGTTCACCCCGTCGAAGTTGGCGATGATGGTGCCCGCCCCCACGTTCGTCTCGGCGCCCATCGTCACGTCGCCCAGGTAGGCGAGGTGCCCGGCCTTCACCCCCGCGTCGAGCCGCGCGTTCTTCGTCTCCACGAAGTTGCCGATGTGGACCCCCTCGCCCAGCACGGTGCCGGGGCGCAGCCGGGCGAACGGCCCCACGTCGCTGCCCGCGCCGACCCACGCCCCCTCCAGCACGCTGTGGGGTTTGACGACCACGCCCGCCTCCAGGACGGAATCGGTCACCACGCTGTAGGCGCCGACGGTCACGCCCCCGGCGATCTGCGTCTGCCCGCGCAGGATCACGCCCGGCTCGACTGTCACGTCGCGGCCCAGGATGACGGTGTCCTCGATCTGGACGGTGTCGGGGGCCTGGAGGGTCACCCCCGCCCGCATGTGCGCCGCGTTGATGCGCCGCCGCAGGATCGCCTCGGCCTGCGCGAGGCCCAGCCGGTCGTTCGCGCCCACCACCTCGTCGGGGTCGCTCAGCTTGAAAGCGCCTACCCTCGCGCCCTCGGCCCGGTAGAGGGTCAGCAGGTCGGTCAGGTAATACTCGCCCGCCCGGTTGTGGTTCGTGATGCGGCGGGCGAGTTCGGGGGCCTGGCCGTCCATCACGTACACGCCGGAGTTGAACTCGCGCACGGCCTTTTCCGCGGGCGTGGCGGCCTTTTCCTCCACGATACGTTCCACGTCTCCCGCCGCGCCCCGCAGGACGCGCCCGTACCCCGTCGCGTCGGGCAGTTCGCCCGTCAGGATCGTGAAGGCGTTGCCGTGTGCGCGGTGGTCGGCGATCAGCTCGCGCAGCGTCTCGGTGCGCAGGAGCGGCGTGTCGCCGTACAGCACGAGCAGGTCGGCGCCGCCTGTCTCTCCCAGGGCCTCCGCCCCGACTAAAAAGGCGTGCCCCGTGCCCAGCCGCTGCTCCTGCCGGGCGAAGCGCACGCCGGACCCCGAGAGCGCGGCCTCGACCTGTTCGGCCCCGTGCCCGGTCACCACCACGATGTCGTGCGCCCCCAGCTCCCGCGCGGCCTTGACGGCCCACGCGACCATCGGGCGCCCGGCGACGGGGTGCAGCACCTTGGGCAGCGCTGAATTCATGCGGGTGCCCTGCCCCGCCGCGAGAATTACCACGTCCAGGGGACGTTCCGTGTGTGTCATTTCAATCACCTGTCCGGGCAGCAGTGTAAGGGAAAGCGGTGCGCCTTCAGAGGTCGGGCGTCAGCAGAACGCGGCGGGCCTGGGGTGGCCGCGCCGCGCGGGGTGAGGGTCCCGGCTAATCCCCGGGGACGGGCTGCTCCTGCCGCGTGTCCGGCCGCCGCCCGATCCTGAGCAGCATCACGATGCTGATGATGATGAGCGGGAAGCTGATGAGGTGTGTGTCGGTCCACAGGCCGATGCCGGGGGAGCCGAGGCCCTGGTTGAGGTACACCTTGAGCGGCAGCGGGTTGAGGCGGAAGGTTTCCTCCAGCCCGGCGCGCAGGATGGAGTACCACAGCCAGAACTGCCAGAAGGCCCACCCCGCCTTGCGCGACCGCAGCCAGAAGTACGCGGCGACCGCGAGGATGATCCCGATAATCACCCCGTAGAGCTGGGTGAAGTGGACGGGTGCCGTCATCACGAGCTGGCCGCCCACCTCCCGGCAGTATTTCGAGAGGTCGAGGTCGGGGTTCGGGTTGGGGATGCACATGCCCTCGTGGAAGGCGCGGGCCGAGGCCGGCCAGTGGAAGCCGATGGGCCACCCGGTCACGCGCCCCACGGTGTCCGTGCCGTTCATGATGTTGCCGATGCGCCCGCCGATGATGCCGAAGGCCACGCCGGGCACCGCGAGGTCCGCGTACTCGTAGAAGTTGAGCCGGTAGCGCCGGGCGAAGTAGATCAGCGTCAGGATGCCGCCGATCAGGCCGCCGTGAATCGAGATGCCCCCCGCCCGCAGGTTCACGATGTCGAGCAGCACCCGCGGAAAGGGGATGTTCTCAAACAGGTGCCAGGAGGTCAGGACGAACACCAGCCGGGCGCCCACGAAGCCCCAGAAGAGCATCCACATGATCATCCGCTCGAAGAGGTCCACATCCAGGCCGCGCCGCCGCGCCAGCCGGGTCCCCACCCAGATCCCCAGGACGATGCCGAGCGTGATGAGTACGCCGTACCAGGCAATCGTGAAGTTGCCAATTTTCAGGAAGACGGGGTCCATAGGTCCTACGCAGTGTAATCCCCCTGCGGGCTTTGGGTCGCTGTTCCGCGGGGCCACGCAACAGGAGCCGTTCGGGCCGCTTGAGGTCAGGTCTCTGTAGGGAGGAATGGGCAGTGATGGGGGAGAGGCGACAACGCCCTCAGATCCTGAGGTAACTCTGCTGGTCCTCACCCTGGAACGAATCGCCCTGCTCCTTTCCGCCGCGCATCTGGTCCTGGGAGCCCTCTCCGTCCCGTATTTCCACCGCATGACGGACGTTGGGGGGGACGCGGTGACGCTGACGGCCCTGGCAGTCATCGCGCCCGCGTTTGTCACCCGTCACGTCCGTGAGAAGCGGACCCGTGAGGTGAACGCGGCTGCCCCGGTTCGGCGGCGGGCCATTCTGAACATGTACCTGTCTGAAGCCGCGGCCCTGCTGCTCGTGCTGCTGTATACCTTGGCGCTGGGGAGCTCGTTCACCATCTGAAGCGGGAATTGACCTGTGGCATACGGCACGCTGTTGCTGAACCAAAAAAAGCCCCGACCTCAGCGGGCCGGGGGGCGGGACGACAGGGGCTCAGGCGCCTATGGCGGGGGCGTCCTCGCTGGGGACCACCCGGAAGACGCGCGAGAGCAGGACACCCAGCTCGTACAGGGCGTACAGCGGCACGGCGACGAGGAGCATGTTCCCGGGGTCGGGCGTGGGCGTGATGAGGGCGGCGGCCAGCGCGACCGCGACGAGCGCGAAGCGCCAGCTCTTGCGGAGCATGACGTGGTTCACCAGCCCGATGCGGGTCAGAATGACCGCCAGAATCGGCAGCTCGAAGGCGAGGCCAAACGACACCAGGAAGGTCGTCACGGTCCCGATGTAATCCTTGAGATTCAGCAGCGGCGTCACCGCCCCGGCCAGGAAGTCGAGCAGGAAGCCGACCATCGCGGGCAGCACGAGCTTGTACCCGAAGACCGCCCCGGCCAGGAACGAAAGCCCGGCCCCGATCACGAAGGGCAGCGCCCACCGCCGCTCCTGGGGATACAGTCCCGGCGCGATGAAGGCCCAGACCTGCCACAGGATGAACGGCAGCGCCAGCGCCAGGCCCGACCAGAACGACAGGTTGAGCGACAGGATGAACTGGTCCGTCAGCCCCTGGGTCACCACCGTGACCTTGTTCTGCTGGTACTGCTCGGAGGCGTGCAGCGGCAGCTTGATCAGCTCGATGAGTTGCAGGCGGTACTGAAAGGCGACCACCAGGCCGGCCGCCAGAAAGATCAGGCTGATGATGATGCGCTTGCGCAGCTCCTCAAGATGGTCGAGGAGCGGGGCGCTCTTGAGGTCCTGCGACATGCCGGGCCTGCCTTACGCGCGGTGGTCGCGCTCGGTGACGGTCGGGGCTGGGCGCCCGTCCGCCGTGCGGGGAACCTCGGGCGTCACAGGGTCGAGGGGGCGGGAGGGCACGTCGGTGACCGGGGGCACGGCGGGGTCGCGGATTTCCTTCTTGTACTCCTTGATGCCCTGGCCCAGGCCCTTGCCCAGTTCGGGAAGCTTGCGCGCCCCGAAGATCAGGGCGATGACGGCGACGATCAGGATAATTTCGAGCGGTCCGAGCGACATAGTGACTCCTCCTGGCAGCCCCGCGCTCCAGCGGGAACGTCCTCAGCGTAGCGCCCACATATGAAGAAGTTTGGTACTCCCTCACGCGGCCCTGCTGTCCTGTACCTATGCGGTCGCGCCGGGACTGGATCACCGACCACCCCCATCTCCCCTTAAGGTGCGGGAGCTTCACAGCGGTGGCCGCAGGAGTTGCGGGACCGCCTCGCAACTCCTGCGGCCCGAGCAGAGCGAGAAACCGTGAGCGGGAGCGGTCGGAGTGGAGTTGATGGGGGTGCTTTCCTCCCATCAACGTAACGGAGCGCCGCGATCAGATGCTCCATCCCCCGTCCACCAGCACCTCCTGCCCGGTGATGTACCCCGCCTCGGGGGTGGCGAGAAAGGCGACCGCCGCGCCCACCTCGCCCGGCTGCCCGAAGCGCCGGGCGGGGATGCGGGCCAGCAGACGCTCGGCCTCGGCGGGGTCGGCGTGCAGGGCCTTCAGGCGGTCGGTGGCGGTGTAGCCGGGCGCGACGGTGTTGCAGGTCACCCCGTCGGCGGCCACCTCGAGCGCTAGGGTCTTCAGGTGATTCGTCACCGCGGCGCGCATGGCATTGCTCACGGGGAGGTTCAGCGCGGGCCGCCCCACTGTCAGGCTGGTCACGGCGATGATGCGGCCCCAGCGCCGTTCGCGCATTCCCGGCAGCACGGCGTCCGCCAGGCGCACGGTCGAGAGGAAGGTCGTCTCGAAGCCCCGCTGCCACGCCTCCTCCGTCACCCCGCTGGGGCGGCTGGGGGGCGGGCCGCCCGCGTTGCTCACCAGGATGTCCACCGCGCCCGCCGCCTCGACCGCCGCTCGGACCCCTTCGGGGGTACTCACGTCCGCGACCACCCACCGCGCCCCCAGCGCATCCGCCGCCGTCCGCAGCGCCGACTCCCCGCGCGCCGCGACCGTCACATCGGCCCCCAGCCGGACCAGGGCGTGCGCCGCCGCCAGCCCGATCCCCTTGCTTCCACCCGTGACGAGGGCCTGCCTCCCGTCCAGCCTGAATAGACTCATGCGGGCAGCGTAACAGGCGGGGGCCGGCAACCGGTTCTTTCCCGCTCGCGCCGCCCGGGTTGACCGGTTCGCCCCTGGTTCAACCGGAATCCAGATCAGTTCGCCACGTACCGCACGAACGAGCGCATGTCGTTCACGCAGGGGCTCGCCTCGTACTGGGCGCTGCTGGCGGTGATCGTCCGCAGGCGCCCCTCGTCGCTGAGGTAGAGCTGGCTGATGCGGTACAGCACGCCGCCCTCGTCATGCGTGTAGGCAGCCAGGATTCCCCAGCCCCCGGGCCGGTCCACCGGCTGCGCGGTGACCTCGCTGGCCCCGCCGCGGCCCAGGGCGTTCTGGAGGCGCAGGGCGAACTGCCGGGCCTCCTCCAGGGTGTTGAAGGCCGGAAAGGCCTGGTCATGCCGCTCCTCCCGCACCAGGCAGGCTCCCTGCGGGTCGGTCCAGAGGTTCGCGTTGCCGTTCACGGGCGTCCAGCCTGTCAGCGGCACGACGAGCGCCCGCGCGGGCGCGGCGAGCAGGGTCCCGGCCAGGGCGAGGGTGGCCAGCGGGAGGCGAGGCAGGCGGGGGGCACGCATGGGGGTCAGTGTACCCGCCGGGATGTGGCAAGCGCGGGGCGGGTTCTCATCCGCCAGTCAGGAGGCGGGCCTGCAACCCGGCCCTGACGGCGGGCCACTCCCCGTGCAGGATGCTGAACATCACGCTGTCGCGGGCGTAGCCGTCGGGCCGCACCTGATATTGCCGGAGCGTCCCCTCCCGCACGGCCCCGAGCTTTTCCATCGCGCGCAGGCTGCGGGCGTTGCGGGCGTCCACCTTGAAGTGGACCCGGTTGGCGCCCAGCTCCTCGAAGGCCCGCGTCAGCAGCAGCAGTTTGGCGCCGGGATTGGCGACGGTGCCCTGTGCGGCGGGCACGAGCATCGTCCCGATCTCCACCCAGCGGTCGGCGGCCCGCACCTCGCTGTAGCTGATGCGGCCCACGGCCTGGCCCTCCCGCAGCACCGCCCAGTTCACCCGGGCGGGCAGGGCATTCAGCCGCCCGATGTACTCCGCCCAGCCCTCCACCGTGCGCTGCTCCGGGCCGCCGCGGGCGAGCAGCGCGTAGGTGTCCTCATCGGCGCCCAGGTGCAGGTCGGCGGCGTGTTCCGGCGTCAATGGCACCAGCGTCACGTGTGGCCCCGTCAGCGTGACGGGCCGCATCCACTCGTCGGGCGGGGCAGGGGAGAGGGGGTTGGAGGTGGGGGTCACAGGGCAACGGTAGCCCAGCCGTCCGGGAAAGCAAACGCCCCACCGGGGAGGGGCAGGGCGGGAGAGAGGGTGGGTGGGAACGGCGCCCCGTATAGTCCCGTTCGGAACAAGCGCGGCGGGAACGAGGTTTTTCTCCCCCTCCCCTTGTGGGAGACTCGCAGAGCTGCTTGCAGAGGGCCGGGGTGAGGGGACGTGTGGGCGGCTTTGGCGTCTGCAAGATGGCTTGCCTCGTCTACTGGCCGCGTCGGGGGGCGTGCTCGCTCACCCCCACCCGACCTCGCCCCTCAAGGGGGAGGGGCAAAAGGCGCCGTCAGGGCCGTGTTTTCCCAGTCTTCTCGGGCTTGACCTCGAGAGGACGGCCATCCCCCTAATGGGCCGATGCCGCCGGAGCCGCCCCGTCCTGCTCGTCCTCGTTGCGGCGGCGGGGGGGAGGCGGGCTTTGCTCGCTCACCCGGCGCCTTCCGCTCAGGGCGCGGCCCAGGGTCACCTCGTCGGCGTATTCCAGGGCGCCGCCCACCGGCAGGCCGTAGGCGATGCGGCTCACGTCGGCGCCCAGTGGTTCGAGCAGCCGCTGGAGGTACAGGGCGGTCGCGTCCCCCTCCACGGTCGTGCCGGTGGCCAGGATGACCTCCATGCCTTCCTGCACGCGGGGCAGCAGCGGGCGGATGTGCAGCCGGTCGGGACCCACGCCGTTCATCGGGCTCAGGACGCCGTGCAGCACGTGGTAGAGGCCGCGGTACTCGCCGCTGCGCTCGATGGCGATCACGTCGCCGGGTTCCTCGACCACGCAGATCATGTTCTGGTCGCGGCTAGGGTCACTGCACACGCCGCACCGCTCGGCGTCGGTGATGTTGAAGCAGATCGGGCAGGTGTGCAGGTCGCGCTTGGCCTCCAGCAGCGCCCCCGCCAGCCGCTCGATGTCCTCACGCGGCTGCTCGAAGAGGTGAAAGGCGAGCCGCTGCGCGCTTTTGGGGCCGATGCCCGGCAGCCGCGACAGCTCCCGGATCAGCGCGACGAGGGAAGGTGGGTACTTCATACTCCTCCCCTTTCAACGATAGACCATGTCCGCATCAGAATCCGGGCAACCCAAGCCCGCGCGTCGCCTCCTGCTGAAGCGCGTCGGCCTTGGCCGAGGCATCTTGCAGGGCGACGAGCAGCAGGTCCTCCAGGGCCTCCACGTCGTCCGGGTCCACCGCCTCGGGCTTGATCTTGAGCCCGGTGACCTTGCCGTGCCCGTTCATCGTCACGGTGACCAGCCCGCTCGCCGTGCCCTCGACCGTCTGCGCGGCGAGGTTCTCCTGAATTTTGGCGGCGGCGACCTGCGCCTGCTGCATCTGCTTCATGAGCTTCTTCATGTCCATAGCTGGGGGACATTCTACCGGGGGGCCGTGCCGCAGAACGTGGGGCCGGACAGTTCGCCTACAGCGCCGCCGCCTTCGCCCCCTTCGCCCGCCGGTAGAGCTGCGCCGGTCGGCCCACGCCGCTGCGCCGCTCACCGCTGGGCGCGAGGATGCCCTGCGCGAGCAGCCGCTTGCGGAAGTTGCGCTTGTCGAGCTGGCGGTCGAGGATCGCCTCGTACACGCCCTGGAGTTCGGGCAGGGTGAAGGTGTCGGGCAGGAACTCCAGGGCGAGGTTGGCGTATTCCAGCCGGATTTGCAGCCGCTTGATCGCCCGGTCGAGGATCAGGGCGTGGTCGAAGGCGAGGCGGGGCGGGCGGTGGGCCGGAAACCAGTCCGCCCCCAGGGTGTGCCCGCCGCCCGTCACCCGCACGGTGCCGTGGGGCAGCACGGCGAGGTGCGCGACCGAGACGATGCGCCCGCGCGGGTCGCGGCTGGGCTCGCCGAAGGTGTAGAACTGCTCCAGGTGCCGGGGCTCGAGTTCCACCGTCGTCTCGGTCCGCAGCTCGCGCAGCGCCGCCTCGTGCAGGGCCTCGCCGGGCTGCACGAAGCCGCCGGGCAGCGCCCAGTCGCGGGCGTGCGGAAGCTCGCCGCGCTGCACCAGCAGCACGCGCAGCTCGCCCGCGTGCATCGCAAAGGCCGCCACGTCCACGGCCAGCCCGACCTGGGTGGCCTGCGGCGGAAGCGAGAGTGTCCCCATGACACAAACTGTAGACTTTGTGTTCCCGAAACGTCAAGGAATAAGTGTAGGCAGGCTGGCGGAAGAAGTGGCTGCTATACGCGGTTCCCTCCCGGTTTTGTGGTCTTTCATACATCCCTCTCCACCCGGCTGACCCGCACGTGGGCGCGCAGGAGTTCGGCCACGCTCCAGGCCTGAAAGGGGCAGCCGCCCGGCCCCAGGCTGTCTCCCGAGAAGACCTCACTGACGTGGCCCAGCCCCGCCTCCCAGACGTGCCCGCTCAGGCCGGTCAGGGCGGCCCGCGCCCGGCCCACCTCGCCCCGTTCCAGCAGCAGGTCGACAAAGGAGCCCAGCGGCCAGGGCCAGACGGTGCCCTGGTGGTACGCGGCGTCGCGCAGCAGTTGCGGGCCGCCGTAGTTGCCGCGGTAGCGCGGGTCCCGCGGGCTGAGGGTGTGCAGGCCCACCGGGGTCAGAAGCTGCGCCTCGACCTGCCGCACCAGGGCCTCCACCTGGGCGGGGGTGCGCGGTGTGTCCGGCAAGGCCAGCGCGATGACGGCGTTCGGGCGCACGCTGGGGTCGGGCGAGCCGTCCCCTCCCAGCGCGTCCGCGAAGGCCCCGCTTTCCTCCTGCCAGAAGGCCGCGAAGCTTGCCCTCGCCCGCTTGTATGTCTCCCCGAACTCGGGAGACTCGCCCAGCCGTTCCGAGAGCCGGGTCTCCGCGCCCAGCGCCCCCAGCCACAGCGCCTGCACCTCCACCGGCTTGCCGTGGCGGGGCGTGACCACCCAGCCCTCCACCTTCACGTCCATCCAGGTGAGCTGCACGCCGGGTTCCCCCGCGAGGAGCAGGCCGTCCGCCGGGTCCACCCGGATGCCGTGGTCGGTGCCGCGCACGTGCCAGGCCAGCAGCTCGCGCAGCCCCAGCAGCGCCTCCCGCGCGAAGGCGAGGTCCCCGCTCGCCCCCACGTAGCGTTCGAGTGCCGCCGCGAGCCACAGCGCCCCGTCCACCGTGTTGTACCCGGCCCCCGAGCCGTCGTCGCGAAAGTTGTTCGGCGTCAGGCCGCGCCGCAGCGAGCGCAGGAAGGTGCCCAGCAGGCTGCGGGCGTCCCCGTACCGCCCCGTCGTCAGCGTCAGGCCCGTCAGCGCGATCATGGAGTCGCGGCCCCAGTCGGCGAACCAGGGGTAGCCCGCGATCACGCTCACCCCCTCCGGCCTCGCCCGCCGCACGAGGTAGGCGTCGGCGGCGACGGCCAGGATGGCGGTCAATTCGTCGTCCAGTCCGGTCGCCTCTGCTGCCTGCCGGACCAGGGTGCGGCGCCGCGTGGCTTCCTCCCCGTAGGCTGCCCAGGGATCATCCACGGTCACGCCCGGCAGCCCCGAGACGACGAGGGCCACCCGCCCACCCCCGGGCGGCAGGGTCACGCGCCACAGCGCCGCCCCCGTTACCCGCTCGTGGTTCGGCTCCCCGCGCGCCTCGTCGTGGCGGTAGTAGACCCGCTGGGCGAAGGGCTGGGGGGTGAGGGCTTCCATCCCGCCGTCCGGGGCGTGCAGGGTCACCCAGGTTTCCCGCTCGCCGCGCACCCGGACCTGCCTTCCCCCAGCGTCGAAGCGCAACTCCGGCGCCTCCCGGTGGACGGCGTGCATGTCGCGGTCGGCGAAAAAGCCGCCCAGCGTCAGGGTGACCTCATCGCGGGCGTCCACGTCGTACAGGAAGACGACTGCGCCGGAGTGCCGGGGGGTGAAGGAGCGCCGCCTCACCCGCACCCCCCGCACCCACTGTTCCCGTTCGGGCAGGAGGTCGTGCAGGCCCGCGCCCGCGAGATGCGTCAGGCCCTCGCCCTCGAACACGCCGGGGGCGATCTCCAGCGCGTGAAGCGTCGCGCGCTCGCCGCCCACCTCCAGCCCTTCCAGCGGCGAGACGAGGTGCTGCCAGCGGCGCACCGGGGGCTCGTGGCTCCCCGCCAGGCCCGAGTAGCAGCGGGTGGGCACCCCCGCCAGGCTGGTCAGGGCGAAGCCGCCCAGCCCGTCGGTGAGCAGCACCTCCAGGTTGGGGTCGCGGGCGGCGAGCGGCCCGAACGCGCGGGAGACCGCCGGGCCGGTGTGGGAGGGGGGTGTCATGGAGCCCAGAATGCCCCAGCGCCGCGATGAAGAAAGCCATCTCCCGGGAAGCGCGGCCCGCGTGGTAAAATGACGTGTCATGCCCCGAGGGGTGTACGAGCCGCCGACCCGCCAGCGTGTGGGCGGCGTGCGGAGGTGATAGACATAGCGAAAGAACACAAGGTCAACGACCAGATTCGCGTCCGCCAGATTCGCCTGATCGGCGCGGAGGGTGAGCAGATCGGCATTATCGACACGCGCGACGCGCTGGCGATGGCACGCGAGAAGAACCTGGACCTCGTGATGGTGAGCCCCCAGGCCGTGCCGCCCGTCTGCCGCCTGCTGGACTATGGCCGGTTCCGCTACGAGCAGCAGCAGAACGAGAAGGAAAACCGCAAGCGTGCCCGCGCCCAGGAAGTCAAGGCGATCAAGTTCCGCGTCAAGATCGACGACCACGACTTCAACACCAAGACCGGGCACGTGCGCCGCTTCCTGGAAGAAGGCCACAAGGTCAAGGTCACCATCATGTTCCGTGGCCGCGAGCGCACCCACCCCGAGTTGGGCGAGCGCATCCTGCACCGCGTGGCTGAAACGCTCTCGGACATCGGCACGCCCGAGGGGATGCCCTCCATGATGGGCATGGACATGAACATGATCATGGCGCCCAAGGCGGCCCCGGCCCCCCGGCGCGACGCAGCCCCGCAGGCCGAGGCGCCCCGGCCCGAAGCCGCGGCCAACGCCTGATCCCAGCCTGCTCCTCGTCGGCCCGCCACATCGGTGGGCCGTTTTCTCTGGACGTTGGGAAGAACTCTCACCTTCCATACCGCTTTATTTTGTAAAGTAGAAGCATGGTCAAGATGTACACGACGAGTTGGTGCCCCGACTGTCACGCCGCCAAGCGTGCCCTGAGCAGCAAGGGGATCGCCTTTCAGGAGATCAACATCGAGCAGGACGAGCAGGCCGCCGAGTACGTGATGAGCGTGAACGGCGGCAAGCGCAGCGTCCCCACCCTGGTGAGCGGCGACGTGGCCCAGAGCCTCAGCGGCTTCCGTCCCCAGAAACTCGACGCCTTCCTGGCCGCCGCCGGGCTGTAAGGGTAATTCGCGTAGGAGCGGCCTCCGCGTGGGGCCGCCCTTCTTTAGGGTTTGCCAACCGTCTCGGTGTGGACCTCCTGCGCCGCGCCGTCTTCGGAGACGGTAAAGACGCGGAGGGTCAGGGCGTCCCGGGTGATGTTTAGCCACAGAAAGCCGGGCTGGTCAAAAATCCCGAACGTGACCGGGCGGGAGCCGCTGCGTCCCGGCTCCACCTGCCCCGCCGCTCCACTCACCCACTGCCGGGTGCCCGGGCACTCCGGCTGCGGCGCGAAGCCCATCAGGACGTGGTCGTGCCCGCTCAGGATGGCGTCCGCCTTTCCGCAGGCCACGCCGTACAGGGCGCGCACCCCGTCCCCCCGCTGTCCGGGCAGCGGCAGACCATCGTAGTGCCCCGCGTCCCCGTGCTTGCCACCACTGAAGAGGGGATGGTGGCCCAACACCAGCCGCCAGCGGGCCTGGCTGCTTTCCAGGGCACCCGCCAACCACGCCCGCTGCGCCCGGTCCCACGACCCGCCCGGCCTCTCGTTTACCCGCAGGGGCGGCAGGTACGCGGCCAGGGGGGAGGTGTCCACCGCGAAGAACTCCACCAGATCGCCCACGGCGGCGCGGTAGCTGCGGGCGGGCATCACCCACTGCGGGTTCAGGCGGGCGTAGGCCACCTCCGCCTCCGCTCCCCGCGCGTCGGCCCCGTCCCCGCCCAGGAGCCACGACTCGTCGTGGTTGCCGGGCACCATCAGGAAGGGCACGCCCAGCGGGCCGTAGGGTTCGGCAAAGCGTTCTCGAAAGAGGATGGACGCCGGATCACGCGGCCCCGCCGGGTAGAAATTGTCGCCCAGCCCCACCCCCAGGTCGCAGCCCTCGCGTTCACAGACCGCACGCATCGCCGCCGCCACCCGCCGCTGCACCTCCGTTCCGGTGCCCTGGTCTCCCATCACCACGATCCTCACATCCGCCGCATCCGCCCGGATGAGCAGAGGAGCCGTCATATCCGGCAGTGGCGGGACGGGTCCGGTCGGGACAGGTGCGCAGGCGGCCAGCAGCACACCCAGGCCGAGGGGCAGGGGGGGACGCACGGGGGGATGCTACCCCCATCAGGGAAGGCGAAGTTGCGGCCCATCTCTCTCAGGACTTCTTTAGGATATCCTCACGCGCCCGTGGGCAGAACCGGGCGGAGGAGGCCATATGAACGAATACCTGAACGTGATCCGCAACCACTACGCCGACTTTCGGGGAAGGGCGCGCCGACGGGACTTCTGGATGTTCTCGCTGATCAACACAGTCGTCGTGATCCTGCTGGAACTGCCCCTGCTGCTCAGTTCCGTGGGTGCGGCGGCGGCGGGGCAGGAGGACTGGAACCCGGGCGGCCTCGCCATGCTCAGCCTGGTCCTGACGATTCTCTATGCCCTGTTCATCTTCGTGCCCAGCCTCGCCGTCACCATTCGTCGCCTGCACGACACGGGCCGCAGCGGGTGGTGGTACCTGATTAACTTCGTCCCGTTCGTCGGCGGCCTGGTGCTCTTCATCTTCCTGGTGATGGAGAGCCAGCCCGGCGCGAACAAGTGGGGGCCGAATCCCAAGGGGATGGAGGCGACGGCGGCACCCGCCTGGTAGGTCGGGTCAGCGATGGCAGGTCCCGCTTCGGTGGGGCCTTTTCTCGTGCCTGAGCCATCTGGCGCATTCCCCACAGCCTCCAGGCGGCGAAACTCCTCCCATGCCCCCCCTCACCGTCCGCCCCGCCATTCCCGCCGACTTCCCCGCCCTGCGCCCCATGCTGCTCGACATGGGCTTCGTGGAGGACGAGGAGGCGCTCGCCCGGCGCTTCCCCTCCTTCTGCGCCCGCGACGACTTCGCCCTGCTCGTGGCGGGGGACGAGACGGGCCGTTTGCTCGGTTATGCCGCCGTCCACGACTACGGCCCGCATCTCCGCTCGGGCAACTCGCACCGCACGGCCAAGCTGGACGACCTCTACACCGTCCCCGGGGCGAGGCGGCAGGGTGTCGCCCGAACCCTGATGCGTGCGGTGGAGGACTGGGCCCGGTCCCGGCCCCTGCGCTACGTCTTCTGGTACGCGAACGGGCACCGTGCGGCGCCCGCCTACGAGCGAATGGGCTACCGCTCGGCGGACGCCGGGCAGGAGGGCTACCGCTTCTTCGAGATCGATCTCGGGGAGGCGAACACCCGCGCCCCCCACCCCCTGCGGGGGTCCTGAGCCTCTTCGGCGGGTTGCCCCTGGTCCACCTCGCCCGCTATCCTGCGTTCATGAAGCCGCTCGCCCATCACTCCGGTCTGGTGATGCGTGGCGGGCTGCCGAGGCGAATGCCCCTTCCCGGTCTGGCCACGCGAACTCTCAGCGCCTGAGAAGCTCCCACGCGGCTCTCAGGCGTTTTGCTGGATTTGCGGCCAGACCGGGTCAATTCTGCTCTCAAGGAGTCACCCCATGCACGTCACGTTGCCCGACGGAAAACAACTCGATCTGCCCCAGGGCGCCACGGCCCTCGACGCCGCCCGGGCCATCGGCCCCCGCCTCGCGCAGGACGCCCTGGCCGCCACCGCGAACGGCGACCTCGTGGACCTGATGTCCCCGCTCCCCGAGGGCGCGAACATCACGCTCGTCACGAAGAAGAACCCTGCGGACGCCGCCGCCGTCTTCCGCCACTCGCTGGGCCACGTGATGAGCCAGGCGGTCGGCGAGTTCTACCGGGCCAGGGGCTACGGCCCGGAAGCTGTCAAGCGTGGGGTCGGCCCCGCCATCGAGAACGGCTGGTATCAGGACTTCGACCTGCCCGAGCCGTTGCGGGAGGAGGACTTGCCGGAAATCGAGCGGATCATGCGCGAGATCATCGCCCGGGGCCTCGACTTCTCCCGCCGCGAGGTGAGCAAGGACGAGGCGCTGGCGCAGTTCCCGCACGACCCCTACAAGCAGGAACTCATCCGCGAGCTGCCGGAGGGCGAGCCCATCACCCTCTACCAGCAGGGCGACTATGTGGACCTGTGCCGGGGGCCGCACTTCCCGAACACGGGCAGGCTGCCCACGGCCTTCAAGCTCATGAGCACGAGCGGCGCGTACTGGCGCGGGAACGAGAAGAACCCGATCCTCCAGCGCATCTACGGGGTGGCCTTCGCCACGCAAAAGGAGCTGGACGAGTACCTGGCGCGGCTCGAAGAGGCCAAGCGCCGTGACCACCGCAAGCTGGGCAAGGAACTCGAACTCTTTACCATCGATCCCCTCGTGGGCAAGGGCCTGCCGCTGTGGCTCCCCAATGGCACGGTTCTGCGTGAGGAGCTGACCCGCTTCCTGCGCGAGCAGCAGTTCCAGCGCGACTATCAGGGCGTGGTGACGCCGAATATCGGCAACCTCGACCTCTTCCGCACCTCGGGCCACTACCCCTATTACTCCGACAGCCAGTTCGAGCCCATCACGGTGGACGACGAGCAGTACATGCTCAAGCCCATGAACTGCCCCTTCCACGTGCGGATCTACGCGAGCAAGCCCAGAAGCTACCGCGACCTCCCGGTGCGCCTGGCCGAGTTCGGCACGGTGTACCGCTACGAGATGAGCGGCGAGCTCAACGGCCTGACCCGCGTGCGCGGCTTCACGCAGGACGACGCGCACATCTTCGCGCGGCCCGACCAGCTGGGGAAGGAATTCCTGGACGTACTTGACCTGACGGTCCTCGTCCTGAAGACCTTCGGGATGAACGAGGTGCGCTTCCGGGTGGGCGTGCGCGACCCCGAGTCCGACAAGTACGTGGGCGATCCGGCCCAGTGGGAGGTGGCCGAGCGGCAGATCATCGAGGCGGTCGAGGAAGTCGGCCTGCCCTACACGGTGGAGCCCGGCGACGCCGCCTTCTACGGCCCCAAGCTCGACTTCGTCGTGAAGGACGTGCTGGGCCGCGAGTGGCAGCTCGGCACCATCCAGGTGGACTACAACCTGCCCGAACGCTTCGACATCTCCTACGTGGGCGAGGACGGTCAGGACCACCGCCCGGTCATGATCCACCGCGCGCCCTTCGGCAGCCTGGAGCGCTTCGTGGGCATCCTGATCGAGCACTACGGCGGCGACTTCCCGCTGTGGCTGGCACCCCGGCAGGTCGTGGTCATCCCCATCGCTGACCGGCACAACGCCTACGCCGAGACGCTGGCGAACGAGTTGGGGGCGGCGGGCCTGCGCGCCGAGGTGGACGACTCGACCAACCGCATGAACGCCAAGGTCCGCAACGCCGAACTGTCGAAAATCCCCGTCATGCTGATCGTCGGCGATCAGGAGGAGGCCCGGCGCGAGGTCAGCGTCCGCGAGCGCACCCCGGAAGGCCACAGGGAGCGCAAGGGCGTGGACTTCACGGACCTGCTCCGGGAATTGCAGGAACGCTACCGGACGCGGGCATAAGGAGTGGGGAGGAGAGAGGGGCTGGCTCTGGCTACCGCGGCTGGCCCCTCCTTCATTTGAAGCAGGTGACGCGGGAGAGGATGTCGCCCTGGATGCTGTGAAGGGCCCCCTCGGCGACAGGTGGAATGCTCGGCCTGACCCCTTGCAGGGAGCTTGCGGGGAAAGCAGGGGTCAGCCCGCCTGTGGACCTCCTCTCCCCGGCGCTGCGCGCCGACCCTTTGCTTCGCAGCTTTGCAAGTCTCCCTCAGGGGGCGAGGGTGAACCTGTTCTGGGGCGGGGCGCCAAAGGGTTGTCATGCTGAGCGCCGGCGAAGCATCCCAAGGCTCCGGGACCCAACGCCTTCGCTCAGGGTGACCAGCTTTCTGCGCCCCGCCCCAGGCGATGGCGGCGCTGGCTCCTGCCCGTTCCTGATCCCCTCTGCTTCAGCGCCCCATCCCCTCCGCCAGAACGGCTTTCAGCAGGTCGGGCCGGTTGGTGATGATGCCGTCCACGCCCATCCGAATCAGGCGGCGCATCTCGGCGGGGTCGTCAATGGTCCAAACCTGAACGGCCACCCCGCGCCTGTGCATCGCCCGCACGAAGCCGGGGGTCACGACCTCGATGTTCCCCGACCGCACCGGCACCTGCGCCACACGGCCCGGGAGCGGGGCCAGCCCGGCGAGCCCCACCTTGCTGAGCAGCACGAGGGGACGGAGCTCCTTCTCCGTCATGCTCGTGGTCACTTCCGGGCAGGCCGCGCGGAACTCGTTCAGGGCCGCGTCGCTGAAGCTGGCGACGATGACGTGATCTGTGACCCCCGCATCCCGGAGCGTCTTGCAGAACGGCGCGGCGATGCTGGGGGACGCCTGCTTGATCTCGACCGTCAGGGGCATATCGGGAAAGGTGGCCAGCACCTCTGAGAGCTGCGCCACCCGCACGCCCTGCCCCCGGAAGGGGAAGGTCGCGCCGCCATCCGGCGTGAAGGCGTACCCGGCGTCTGCCGCCAGCACCTGCGCCAGCGTGAGGTCGGCGATCCGTCCCTTCGTGTCCGTCAGTCGGTCGAGCGTCTCGTCGTGGGAGAGCACGAGGACGCCGTCACGGGTGGCGTGCATGTCCATCTCCAGCATGTCCACCCCGAGGTCGGCGGCATGGCGGTAGGCGAGCATCGTGTTGCTGGGCCGCAGCCCCTCGCCCCCCTGGTGCGCGATGTTCAGGGTCCGCCCCTGGATGAAGGGATTGGTGGGCTGGGCGGCGGGCGCACAGGCTCCCAGCAGCAGCGCCAGACCGGCGGTCAGCATTCTGTTCATGACACCTCAACTCTACGGGCCTAGGCGAGCTTTTCGCCTGCTTTACAGCCCCCGGGGGGCGTGCTAACATTCCCTCCGCTGGCAGAGGTTGAGCCCCCCAGCCGCCCCAAGGCGAGTACAGCGGCGCTGTAGCCAAGTGGTAAGGCAGAGGTCTGCAAAACCTCGATTCACCGGTTCGAATCCGGTCAGCGCCTCCAATACCCCATTCAGGTTCAGAACCGTAGCTCAGGGGTAGAGCACTACCTTGACACGGTAGGGGTCAGGGGTTCAAATCCCCTCGGTTCTACCAGCATCAGCCCCCGCCCGGCGGGGGTTTTTCTATTGCCCCCGGGGGCCACGTTCTCCTGGCCACGCCGCTCCACGTCGGACGGGGAAGACGACTCCTCCCTGAGAGGAGGTGGTGAGCCGGGAGCAGAGCCCCAGCCTCACACCACCTCTCACCTGAACTGTCGCTGGCGGTGTCAGTTCTGCTGGCGCAAAAAGTGGCGGTGGGACGGGGAAAAACACAGCTAGTTGGATCGAGTCCAGCCTGAGGCGTTGCCGCTTTCCTCAGGCTGTGAGCTGAGCTTTCCGCCTCCCGAACGCCCACCACGCGCCCCGCTCCCCCTCTCAAAGAGCTTAATTTTAGCCGCAACTCATTTTTCTCAACATGAGAAACAGATTGGTCCATATAATGTCGGAAATTCCACATTATGCAGGGGGAGGTGAATGTGAGGTTTACCCCCATGTGACGTGTCTGCGGCTGTTCGAGGTCTTTCTCCCGGAGTTGGTGGAGGTTCGCTGTTCGAGAAGTCCTGACTGAACACTGCTGATGTGAGGCCGGTTTTGGCGCCCGTACCCCGCTGGGAGGGGCGTCAGGAGAGAAATTGTGTGGCGGCTCCTCGGAGGGGCATTCCCAGGCAGATCAAGGGCTACAGGCTCAACCCCCCCGATTCGGGTGCATAAGCGGGCGCTTTCCCAACAGTTCATCGGTTCGTTTCATACGGCCACATGAAGGACGCGATCGCCGGTTTATCGGCTTTTGCGAAGGCTCATCATCGCGTCACGAGATGCTCAGAGCCTTTAGGGAGATACAGCATGAAGGGATTCAGATACGTCGGCTTGGCTTTGACCGGTGCCCTTACCCTCGCTGCGTGCGGAAGCACGAACACGCCTTCCCAGGGAACGAACCCGCCTATCTCACAACCTCCGGGCAGCCAACCCCCGGTCGTGACGCCCCCGGTCAACCCCCCGACCAAGCCCCCAGCCGCCAACACCTGCGCCACCATCACCGTCAACCTGCAAAACGTCAAGGCTGTCGACGGCAAGGTTCAGGCCCCAGTCGTCATTAAGAACGCCGCGGGCAAGGCCGTCTTTACCGGTACGGCCACCAGCGGGCAGAAGCTCTCGACCATGTTCGAGGCGGGCACGTATACCGTTGCCGCGCAGGAGATGCAGGGCTACCAGCCCGAGTCCAATACTCCGCAGTCCGTGACGCTGGACTGCGCGGCGAATGCCAACGGCCTGGTCACGCTGTCGTACCGCACCCAGCAGGCCCAGCAGCAGCAGCAGGTCAGGAGCATCGGGTTCACCACCGACCCCGCCGTGACCGACAGCATGGGCCAGGGCCTGCCCTTCAACCCGGAAGTCAACGCCAACAAGAACGTGCGGCTGTACGCCTCCCAGACGGAGGAACCCGTCCTCGTCCAGATGGTCGTGCGGGACGCCGCCGGTGCGCCGGTCGCCGGTGCCCGGGTAAATGTCTCGGCCGACAGCGACGACGTGACCATCATCGCGGGCCACGTGCAGATGGGCGCCTCGGCGTCGCCGCTGGGCATCCGCGCCCAGGCCGTCGCGGCCACCGCCACGGCGTTCTCGGACGCCAACGGCATCGTCCGCTTCACGGTGTACGCGACGAGCGCGCCGTCCCAGGGCACACCCGTGAAGTTCGTGGTGAGCGCGAGCGACGCCTCCGACGCGCCCACCAGCTCCGCGCTCGCCGAGTTCAAGATGTTCTTCACGAACATGAGCCACCTGTACTACGCCGACGGCAGCGGGCGCCTCCTCCCCAGCGGTCAGCGCCTGGGTGGCAACGTCGGCAGCTTCGACAACAACTGGTTCAACCCCAGCGAGCGGATTCACTCGTTCGCCACCCTCGCCTACGCCAAGCAGCCCCAGCAGGGACCGGTCGCCGTGGGCGGCGGGCAGGACGCCCCATTCCCCGGGTACGTCACCTACACGCTCACCGGGCCCTCAGACCGCCTGTTCCTCACCACCAACTCCGGCGCGATCAGCGGCTCGGGCAGCGTGACCGTTGGCGGCGGCCAGAACGTCTACCTGCGCCCGGCCCTCGACGTCAGGGCGGAGGAGCTGCCGCTGTCCACGGGCGTGCGCGCCGACTACTACTACCAGGTCCGCTACGGCAGCACGGTCTACGACTTCCTGCTGAAGAGCTACAACTTCACCAAGACCTTCAGCGGCGCGATCCTCCAGATCGAGAAGACGGGGCCGAACATCCTGACGTGGACCGGCTTCCAGCGGGTCAGCCCGAACAGCCCGGCGCACAACCCCTACGCGCCCGACGACGTGAACCTGCCCCCGCGCCTCGACCGCGGCACCAGCACCGCGACGACCGAGGACAACTTCACGGTCGGCAAGACCTACACCTACACGATCCGCGTCCGCAACAGCTCGACCACGACGCCAGCGCGCGACGTGACGGTGCGCGACGAGCTGCCCGCCGAACTGGGCTACGTCCTCGGCAGCGCCCGCATCGTGAACGCGAACGGGACGCCCACCGGCGGCACCCTGAATGCCGACTACGACCTCAACACCCACACCATCGACTTCAACACGGTGGGTGACCTCGCCCCCGGCGCCGAGCTGCGCATCGCCATCGATGTCTACCCGCGCCACAAGCCCGGCTACGCCTGGAACGACAACGACCGCAACGGGGACGCCGACCCGGTCACGGACCTGCGCGGTGTGTACGGCCTCACGCCGCCCGAGACGATCGCGGACCTCAACACCGAGTACGAGGACCCGTACGACATCAAGAACCGCGCCAAGGCGAGCGCCAGCAACGCGGCCGAGGTCGACGCGTACAAGTACATCAACATCGTGCGTCCGGTGGCCCGCATCACCAAGACGGCGCTGGATCAGGAGGTCGTCTCGAACCAGCAGGCCCGGTTCAACATCCGGGTGGACAACTTCGACCGCTCCACGCTCAACGAGACCGACTCGCGCATCCGCAACGCCTACGCCCGCCTCAAGGCCCTCTTCCCGAACGAGTACCCGCAGGAAGGCTTCCTGTACAACGCCCGGATCGAGGACACCTACGGCCCGGCCTTCAGCGGCCCGGTGGCGCGCGACGAGAACGGCAACCTGATCACGCTGGAGCGCTCCGACCAGATGAACGGCGACCGCCGCGTCGGCCTGAACCTCGGCACGCTGCTCAACGGCACCTCGCGCACGATCACGATGTCGCTGCGTGGTGAGGTCATCGGCAACCGCAACCAGAACTGCGTGCGGCTGTTCGCCTGGAACCTCAACCAGCTCTACCGCGGCAACCCGAACGAGTACCTCCAGTTCGAGGGTCCCGACAACGGCCAGCTCAACGCCTCGTACGAACTCGACAACGGCCGCAACTTCCTCGAGGACTGCGCCTACGTCGACATCGTGGGCAAGCCCGCCTGGGGCCACGACCTGTGGGACCACTACGTCACCGCCGAGGAGTTCGACCGCGACAACGGCACGGACGCCTACCCGGTCGGCTCGCCGTTCGTGTACGACACGTACTACGACAACGAGGGCACCAACTCGGCGACCAACGTGTTCATCAACGCGGCCCTGCCGAGAATGGTCAACCTCAGGAACAGCTCGTCCATCTACCTGGGCTTCTGGAGCGACTTCCTGAGCGAGAACCCCACGGCGAACCTGACCCTCCACCAGTTCGACCTGCGCGACCCCTCGACCTGGACCGCGACCTTCGGCGACACCACGGTGACGCTGATCCCCGCCGACGATCAGCGCAGCTTCCGGTTCCACGTCGACAACATGGAGCCCGGCGAGCGGATCGGCCTCGAGTTCCAGGTGGTGGCGAGCCAGAAGGGCGACGACTTCTTCAACACGACCATGACCTGGGATCAGGGTGGTGGCCGGACCATCGTGGACAACGAACACACCTACATCACGGACGCCATGGGCATGCCGGATCCCTCCGGCAAGTAAACCTGGCACCCAGGAGAAATCCCCGCCGAGGCGCGGGGGTTTCTCTTGCTATGCCGGATGGCTCCAATTCCCGAACATCTGAACCGGCACCGGATGTTCGGCCATCCTCGCAAGTCCGGCAGCTTCTGCTGCCCGCTTCACTCGCCCCTCGTCCTCGCCTCATCGCAACTGGGGATCAGGGCGCGGGGCTGACCAAAACGGAACGGGGGCCGGTGAAGGCCCCCTCATTCCGTTTGCCGCTCAGCGCCGACCGAAGTTCTGCGTCCAGTAGGAGCGGTAGCTGCCCCCGGCGTAGTACCCGACGCCGAGATCACGGTACGCGGCGTTCATGATGTTGGCGCAGTGGCCGGGGCTCTGGAGCCAGCCCGCCACGACCTGCTCGGGCGTGGACTGCCCGGCGGCGATGTTCTCGCCCGCGGCGGTGAAGTTCGTGTACCCGGCCGCGCGCATGCGGTCGAAGGGGCTCAGCCCGTCGGGGTTGGTGTGGCTGAAGAAGCCCCGCACCGCCATATCCTTGGAGTGGTTGTAGGCGGCCGTGCGCAGGGCGGCGTTGTAGGTCAGGGGTGCGGCGGCGGGGAAGGACTGGGTGCCGCAGGTGCGCGCCTGGGCGCGGGCCTGGTTGGTGAGGTCCAGGACCCGCTGCTCGTAGGCGCTGGGACCCGTGCCCGTCGTCGGCGTGGGAGCCGGGGCTGTCGCCGCCTTGCTGACATTGACCGGGAAGTCGAGGAAGCTGGCCGGGTTGCTGCGCAGCGCCACCCGCACGGTCGCCGTTCCCGCCCCCCGGGCGGTGACCAGGCCATACTGGTCGACCGTCGCCACCGCCGCGTTGCTGCTCGTCCAGGTGACAAGGGCGGGCGTGACCGGCTGCCCGCCGTAGTACACGTTGATCTGATACGTCTGCCCGACGGTGAGGGCGATGGGCGTGACGGCGAGTGGGGTGATCCCCGCGGCGTCGGCGGAGGTCGAGAGGCGTTGCTCCGCCGCGGTGGCGGTAGGCCCTGGCGTCTGCCCGCAGGCGGCCAGGAGCAGCGTGGCCGAGCCGAGGAGGATAAGAAGAGATTGTGATTTCACGTAACGCAGCCTAAGAATTCAGTCAGGTAAAGGGATGAACTGGGCCTGAGTTCTCCCCGCCGGCGCTCATGAGGATGCCCCCGCCCGGTTGAGATCGGGCACCCTCAGTCCGAGATCCGCTGTGTCTCACAGCCTCTGGCCCCGTCGGGCCTCACACCCCTCCCCGAACCTCCCGTCTGTTTAAGACGGACACCAGGAGCGCTTGAGCGATTCGTCATGGTCACCGGCCCCTCGCCGCACCCGGCGTATGCTGCCCTTCTCCATCTGCTGGAGCCACATCACCCGGAGGTTGGATATGACACGCGATGATCAGAGGGGCCAGAAGCAGCACGCGGAGGGCGACTTCCCCGCCGACGCCGGGGGAACGGACCTGACCGACAAGGAGATCGTGGAGTTGCACGCGCGCGAGGGACGCGGCGCCCGGCAGGTGCCCGGTGCCGAGCCGTCGGACGAGTACGTTCAGGACCATGTCGAGGGTCCAGAGGATCAGGGACCGAGCCTCCTGGATCCCACGACGAAGGACTACAAGAAGCCCCGCTGAGCGACCCGCCCCCCAAAAGGTGCAGGCCCGGGAAGGATGCCCCGGGCCTGTTTGCGGGATGGGCGCGCCGGCTAGCCCTGCGGAACCGTCATCGTGTGTCCCACCCCCAGGCCGTGCCGGTAGACGAGCTGCCCGCCCAGGAAGGCGCCCACGCCGCCCAGGGCCAGGGCCGTGCCGGAGAGCGCCTTGCCCAGGCCCCGCCGCCCGCGCCTGCGCGCCAGCAGGGAGGCCGCGTTGAGCAGGAAGGCCACCTCGTTCAGGCTGCCGTGGATGAGGCCGGTGCGCCGCGCCTGACCTCGGGCGTTGGACCAGTCGGTCCAGCCCGCGGCAATCGTGGGAACGGCGCCCACGGTGCCCAGCAGCAGGGCCATGTCGGCGGCGTACTCCCGCTCCGGGCTGCTCCGGCCCGGCAGGAAGTCGAGGATGCCCCCGACGATCCAGCCCCCCAGCGGCAGGTGAATCAGGATGGGATGCAGGGGATGGCCGATGGGCTCGCCGTGCAGCAGGCTGATCAGCCCGTCCGGCAAGGCCTCCTCCGCCTCCTTCAGCCAGCCTTGCAGCCGTTCGGACAGAACCTCCACGGAAGGGTGGTTACTCAGCGCGTCTTCTATGCGGTCATTGATCTGTGAATCCATACCCGCTCCTTGCCGTGCTTTCTGTCCACCCTAGGGAGTGCCGTCTCCTCCTCAGTGAGCCCGGCTTGCCCGCCCCTTAAGACACCTGATGGGAGGTGAGGGCCGCCACTCGGTCATGGGGCGGAAGCGCGGGATGAGGTGGGCTACGCTGGGGCCGTGACCTCCGTGGCTGCTCTCGACGCTCTGGACGCCCGCATCCGGGCCGCCCTGGTGGCCGAGCCGGGGGTGCGCCATGCCCTCGCCTACGGCAGCCGGACTCAGGTGGGGCCAGACGGCGCGCCCGCCTCCGACGGGTGGAGCGACCTGGAGTACTGGGCCTTTCTGGAGTCGGGGGAGACGCTGGACGCCTTCGCCTTCCTGCGGCCCCTGATGCCGGTCGCCCTGGCGGTGGTCAATCCCTATGGCACGCCGAACGTGGTCACTCCTGACCTGGTCCGGGTCGAGCTGCACATGGTTGACGGGGAGCAGTTGGCCCAGATTTCCACCTGGCCCAACGCTGGAACTTCGCCCGACCGGATGCTGATCAAGGACGCCGACGGCGCGTTACGCGCCCGGCTGGAGGAACTGGCGACCCGCCCGATCTTCGCGGCGACCCTGCCCGGCGTCCAGGCGCTCTACGACGGGGTGCTGAACGACCTGGTGTTCGGCTCGGCGGTCCTGGCGCGGGGCGAGGAGCTGCGGGCCTGGGACCTGCTGACCCCGGTGCGGGGCGGGCTGCTGCGATTGGTCCGCGTGCTGGAGGGCCTGCCGCAACCGCTCGCCCCCACCCGCCGGGCGGAACGCGAGCTGCCGGAGGGGTGGCGGGAAGCCCTGCGGGGGACGGTCTCGGGCCAGGCGGCCTCTGCCTACGGGCGGGCGCTCACCGTCTCCCGCCGCCTGGCCGCGGTCCTGCGGCTGGAGGAGAGGGCCGTGATTCAGGAGGCGCTGGCCGCCCGCCTGCGAGCCCTTACTGGCGAGGAGTCGCGGCAGCCAGGTGCCGAGTCCTAGCCACCTCGGAAGGGATCGAGCGGCCCGGGGGTGCCTGGGAAAGGACCCTTCCGGCCCCACACCGGGAGACTCGCCGTAAAAGGCTTCACAGCGGGCGCTAAAGGGGCGGGCGTATGATCTGACTCGTGGTCAGCGATCCCCCCCGTCCCGCCCGCGCCCGCAGCCCCGAGGAGAAGGGCCAGCGGCGCGACGACATCCTCCGCGCCGCGGAGCGGCTCTGGGCCCATACCCCCTACGCCGACCTGAGCATGAACCAGGTGGCGCGCGAGACGAAACTCGCCAAGGGCACCCTCTACCTGTATTTCGACACCAAGGAGGAGCTGTTCCTGGCGCTGCTCACTGAACACCTGGGGCGCTGGCTGGAGGAGCTGACGGCCCTGCTCGACGAGCGCGGGCCGAAGACGCCGGGCGAGGTCGCCGATGTCCTCGTCGCCTCCACCCGCGGGCACGAGGCGCTGCGCCGACTGCTGATCCTGCTGGGCACCGTGCTGGAACACAACGTGAGCCTGGAACTGACGCTGAGCTTCAAGCGGGAGGTCCGCACCCTGCTCCAGCCGGTCCTCGACCGGGTGCCCCTGCCGCAGGGCGTCACGCTGCGGCTCCTGATGCACCTGTACGCCCTGTCGGTGGGCTGGCAGCAGGTCACCGAGGAGCAGCCCTCCACGGGTTACCTGCGCCGCCAGCCCGAACTCGCCTTCATGTTTCCCTCCTTCGAGAAGGAGCTGTCGTTCAGCCTGCACGCGGTGGTGGATAGGTTGGTCGCGGAAACCGCCCAAGTCTAGGGCGTTGGACAGAAGAATGGTCGCCCTGAACGAAGTGAAGAGTTCCCTCCCAGGAGGTTTGAGGATGCTTCGCTCAGCATGACACTGTTCTTTCGCCAACTGTTTTAGGTCCGGCCAAAAGGAGGAGGCCCCGGGGAGCGTACCTGGGGCCTCCTCCCAAGCTGGAAAGCGTGCCTATTCCTTCACGCCGCCCGCCACGGCCCCACCCACGAAATAGCGCTGGAAGCCGTAGAACAGCGCCACGATGGGGATCGCGCCCAGCGTGGCGGCGGCGGCGAACACGCCCCACTTGGTCGAGAACTGGCCGCTGGTGAAGCTCAGCAGCATGATGCCCACCGTCCACTTCTCCACGCCGGTCAGCAGCACGTTCGCCAGGATGAACTCGGCGTACGTGCCGATGAACTGGTTCAGGAAGATGAACACCAGGATGCCGCCCGACAGCGGCAGCACCACCCGCTGGAACGCCTGCCAGCGGGTGGCGCCGTCCACCATCGCGGCTTCCTCCAGCGACTCGGGCAGCGACTCCACGTAGCCTTTGAAAATCCACGTGTTAAAGGCGATGGCGCCGCCCGAGTAGGCCAGGATCAGGCCGGTGAAGGTGTTGCTCAGGCCCAGCAGCACCATCAGCGTGTACACGGCGACGAGCGCGAGGAACACCGGGAACATCTGGATGAAGATGAAGAACAGCAGGGTCTGGAAGCGGCCCGGAAAGCGCAGCCGCGCCATCGCGTACCCGGCGGTCGTGGAGAGCAGGATCGCCAGGGCGCCGGTCAGGCCGGAGACGAACAGCGTGTTGCGGACCGACAGCAGGAACTTGCTCTCGTTCGTGCCGCCCGTGAACTGCGCCGGGGTCATGAAGATGATCAGAATCGCCAGCGCGGCCAGCAGGACGCGGGTGATCCAGGTGCGGGTACGGTCCAGACCCGCGCTCTCCCGCCCGAAGCGCCCCAGCAGCAGCAGGATCAGCATCGCCGCCAGGCCCGCCCCGACAATGCCCGCGAGCAGCACCTGCCAGCCGGGCATGGAGAAGCCCTCGAACAGTTGGCGGAAGTTGTCGTAGCTCAGGCCGCTGAGCTGGGGCAGGAGCCCCGTCCTGTAAAAGATGTTGGGATTCCCGAAGTCGGGGAAGGCGAACAGGCTGTTGTTGGGGTCGAAGGCCGCCAGCAGCACGTAGAAGAGCGGATAGATGGCGACGAGCACCACCAGGATCAGAAACAGGTGCGTGAGCTGGTCGCCCAGCACCGCCAGGTAGCTGATGCGCCGCCCGGTGCGCGCCTGACCGATGCGTTGCCCCGCCAGGCTGGTGAGCGCCAGCACGCCGCTCGCCGCGAGCAGGAACAGCAAGAAGCGCTTCCAGCCCCCCTCCACGAAGTAGATCGTGAAGCTCTTCTGGCTGTTCGCCAGGCTGCGTACCAGGAAATAGCCGAGGACGACCAGGCCGACCAGCAGCGCCGCCAGGACCAGCCAGGGCAGCGCCCGGCGCAGCGGCCCGGGTTCCCGGTGGACGTACCCCCCCGGCGGCAGGGGTTGCGAGCGCGGAACATCGCGGGGCGTCTGCGGATTCTGGGGAGCGACGGTCATCGGCGGGCCTCCTCGAACACGCCCGCGGCCTTGAAGTTCACCAGGCTGATGGCGAGCGTCAGGAAGAAGATGATGAGCGCGATAGCGCTGGCGAGGGCGAAGTTCTGGCCGCCGCTGCTGGCGAAGGCCGTGTTGTACCCCCACGAGAGCAGGATGTCGGTGCTCTGCGCGGTCGCCTCGCGGCCCTCCTGGGTGGGGCCACCCTTGGTGAGCAGGTAGATGATGCCGAAGTTGTTGAAGTTGAAGGCGAAGCCCGAGAGCAGGATCGGGGTGAAGGAGGTCCGCAAGAGCGGCAGGGTGATGTTCGTGATCTGCTGCCAGCGGCTCGCCCCGTCGATGCTGGCGGCCTCGTACAGGTCCTCGTTGATGGTCGAGAGCGCGCTGATGGTGGCCGTCATCATGTAGGGAAAGCCCAGCCAGAGGTTCACGAGCAGGATGCTGATCTTGGCCCAGAGGGGGTCACCCAGCCACGGGATGGCCGTGATCCCCAGCAGCCCCAGCGTCTTGTTCACGATGCCGAACTGCTGGTTGAAGAGCGCCACCCACATCTGCACGCTGATCACGGCGGGAATCGCCCAGGGCAGGAACAGCAGGGTACGGTAGATGTTGCGGCCCTTGAGCCGCTTGTTGTACAGCAGGATGCCCAGGATCAGCCCCGCGACGGCATTGATCACCACCGTCGAGAAGGCGAAGATCACGGTCCAGAGAAAGACCGGCCACAGCGCCCGGCTCGCCTTGGCGAAGATCTCGCGGAAGTTCGCCAGGCCCACGTACTCGTAGCGGTTGAGCCGGGTGGCGTTCGCCACGGCGAGCCCGGCGGGGGCAGGCGCGGTCAGTGTGACCTGCTTGCCGCTCACGCTGGCGATCTTCGCCCGCACGGGGACGGCGGCCTCCTCGTCGAACAGGATGAGGGTGTCCCCGGCGCAGGTCGGCGTGCGGCACTTCAGGTACTCCTGAATGGTGTTCGCCTGCGGCGTCTCGGCCAGGGTGACCACCCGGCGGTCGGGGCTGAGGCCAGCCGCCGTCCGCACCGCCGAGTCCGGGCTGCCGCTGTTCACCGCGCTGTAGTTGGTAAAGGCGTAGTTCACCGTCAGCACGACGGGCAGCACCGTAAAGGCCGCCAGAAACACGATGGCGGGAAAGAGGTAGTACCAGTTCGTGATCCAGGGGACCAGCCGGGCCGTGACGGGCATCAGCACCAGCAGGGCGCCCAGCGTGTAGACCAGGATCAGGTAGGGCGGCGCCGACGGCAGGACGCGGGCGGTCGCGCCGCTCAGCAGCCAGCCGATCAGCACCGAGACCCCCATCAGCAGCAGGAGGACCAGCACCGCCAGCATAACTCCACCCGCCCCCTCCGGTGGACTGGCCGAGCGCGGAGCGGAAAGACGCGGGGAGGCGGTCACAGTCATGGATGGGGCTCCTTTCGGGCTGGGTTGTCCGCTGGCAAGTACATCATGCTACGCCGTTCTGCCAGCAGGAACCCTTGAGTGTTTGAACAGGTGGGGGGCCGGTGGAGCGGGAGGAAAGGGGAGACGGACGGGAACGCCGCCCCGTCCGTCTCCTGCTTCAGGCCACGCCCCGCACGGCCCTTTACTTGATGTTGCTGTTGATTTCCTGCACGGCCTTGTCGAGGATCTGCGTGTAGTTCTGGTTGGGCTTCTGCACGCTCTGGGCGATGGCGTTGCTCCAGGGGCCCCACACGGCGCCCATCTGGGGCACGTTGGGCATGGGGGTGCCCATGCTGATCGTCTTGCCGAAGCCCGCGACCACCGGGTCCGCCTTGAGCTTGGTCCTGGCCGAAAGGCTGACCGGGATGCGCCCGCCCGCCTTGTTAAAGGCGACCTGCGCGTCCGAGGAGGTGATCTGCTTGGCGAAGGCCGCCGCCGCCGCCTTGTTCTTGCTGTAGGCGTTGATCAGGGTGCCCTGCACGCCCACGAAGGGGCTCCACTTGCCCGCCGCGCCGGGAGGCGTGGGGAAGGGGGCGATGCCCACGTCGAGGCCCGCCTTCTTGATGTCGGACATGTCCCAGGGTCCGGTCAGGAACATCGCCAGGCGCCCTTGCAGGAAGGCACTGCGCGCCGCGTCGCCGCTCACGCCCTCGGGCACCAGGTTGTACTTGTAGCGCAGGTCGTTCAGGAAGGCACTCGCCTTGTCCGCGCCCGCATTGGCGAGGCCGATGTCCTTGGTGTTCAGCGTGCCGCCGTTGTTCTTGAACACGTACCCGCCGTAGGCGTTGATGAACCCGTAGCCCATGTAGGCGTTGCTCAGGTCGTACAGGAAGCCGAACTTGCCGTTGCCGGTGTTCGCCTGCGCGACCTTCAGGAACTCGGCCCAGGTGGTGGGCGCTTTGGACACCAGCTTCTTGTTGTACACCAGCGCCACGGACTCGGCGAACATGGGGAGGCCCAGCAGCTTGCCCTGGTAGGTAAAGGCGCTCACGGCCGTCCGGTCCAGGTCGGTGGTGGTGGTGACGTACTTGTTCAGCGGCTCGACCACGCCCGCGGCGGCCATCTGGCCCAGGCGGTCCTGGGGCAGCGTGACAATTACGTCGGGACCCTGGCCCTTGGGGGCGCTCTGGATGAACTTGTCGGGGATTTGGTCGAAGGGCACGCTGACGACCGTGACTTTGTTCCCCGTCTTCTTCTCGTAGGCTTCCGCCTGGCTCTTGAGCCACGCGAGTTCGCCCGTCCCGAAGTGGGTCCAGACCGTCAGGTTGGCGGCGCTGGCGCTTCCCAGCAGGGCGAGGGACAGAACAGTAAGAGCTTTCTTCATGCTGACTCCTTGGGGCGCGGTGATTGAACCGCTTCCAGAGATTCGATACCCATCGGGCAAGACGAGCCGCACCGCCTCAGCGGGGTCGTCAGGCAGAGTTTCCTCAACGGGGAGGGACCCGGCAGACGGCATCTTCTCGGTGGCTCGCCCGCCAGTATAGGAGGCCGCAAAAATCTTGACAATCCCCTGCTACAAAGCCCTTTTTCATCCCGAGGTCAGACTGCTCCCATCCGGCGGCGTCAAGGGCCGTAACAACGGCGATGGCCTCGTGTCCCTTCCCACCTACATCCGTCCCTGACCGAGCGGTCGGGCGGGGGGTAGACTGGGGGTATGAGCGACGCCCCCCCTCCCCATCGCGGGAGTCCCAAACTGATCCTGTTCCTGACCATCTTCGTCGCCATGCTGGGCCTGAGCGTGCTGTTCCCGATCATCGCGCCGCTGGGGCGGCAACTGGGCCTCAGCGAGACGCAGATCGGCTGGTTCTCCACCGCCTACAGCCTCGCGCAGTTCGTGTTCGCCCCGATCTGGGGCAGCCGCAGCGAACGCGTGGGCCGCAAGCCCATCCTGATCCTCGGCTTGGTCGGCTTCTCGCTGAGCTTCGGGCTGTTCGGGGTGCTCGCTGCCCTGGGCTTGCACGGCGTGCTGGGCGGCACCGCGCTCTTCGCGCTGCTCGTCGGCGCCCGGCTGATCGGCGGCCTGCTCTCCAGCGCCACCCTGCCCACCGCCCAGGCGATGATGGCCGACCTGACCGCCGAGAAGGACCGCGCCGCCGCGATGGGATTGATCGGCGCGGCCTTTGGCCTGGGCGTGGTGTTCGGCCCGGCGCTGGGGGCACTGCTCTCGGGCTTCGGGCTCACCGTGCCCGTGTTCTTCAGCGCGGGGCTGGGCCTGCTGACCGCGCTCGCCGCCTTCCTCACCCTGCCGGAGACGCGCCGGGCGGGCGCTGGAGCGGCCCCCCGGGGGGAACGCCGCGCCCTGCTGCGGCAGCCCGCCATCCTGCTCTTCCTGGCGGTCAGCGCCCTGTACACGCTCGCCTCGGTGGGGATGGAGCAGACCATCGCGTTCTACGTGCAGGACACCCTGCGCCTGGGGGCCGCCGAGACGGCGCGGGCGGTGGGCGGGATGCTCGCCGTGTTCGGCTTCCTCGCCGCGGCGGTGCAGGGCGGGGCGATGCGGCCCCTGAGCAAGAAGGTGGCGCCCGGCCCGCTCATCAGCCTGGGCCTGCTCGTGATGGGTGCGGGCATGTTCCTGCTGCCCCAGACGCACACCTTCTGGGCCATCACCGCCGCGCTCGCCGTGGTCGGGGTGGGGAGCGCCATCCTCGGCCCCAGCCTGAGCGCCGCCCTCTCGCTGAGCGCGGGGGCGAACGGGCAGGGGGCCGTCGCCGGGCTCAACAGCAGTGCCCTCGCGCTGGGGCGCATGACCGGCCCGCTGCTGGGCACCGGCCTGTACCAGACCGCCGGGCACGCGGCCCCCTACCTGCTCAGCGGCGGCGTGTTGGGGGCGCTGCTGGTGTGGACCCTGATCGCCCGGCCCCAGGTCCGGCCCGCGGGGAGGGAGGGGGAGGCCGTCAGGAGCTGAGTCTCCTCCTCCCACCGGCCCGGGTTCCGCCCCCAGCGGTGAGCCCGGGCCGCTTCCTTTCCCGCCCACGGCCTGCTGGCCTTATCCTGCCCCGGTGACTGCCCCCCGCCCCACCGCCAACCCGGCCCGCGTGCTGGCCGCCCGTGTCCTGACGCGCGTGCTGGCGGGGGAAACCTTCGCCGCCCCGGCGCTCGACGCGGCGCTGACGGAGGCGCGGCTCTCCCCCCGGGACGCGGGCCTGGCGACCCACCTCGTGTACGGCACGCTGCGCTACGCCCCGCGCTTAGAGGCGGCCCTCACGCCCCTGCTGCGCGGCGAGACGCACCCCAAGGCGCGGGCGCTGCTGCTCGCCGGGACCTTCGAGAAATTGATCCTGGGCACCCCGCCGCACGCGGTCGTCAGCGAGTACGTGAATGTCGCCCGGCTCGCACGTCTGGCCCCGCCCGGGCTGGTGAACGCCGTGCTGCGCCGGGTCGAGTCGCCGCCGGAGACGGACGAGACCCGTTACGCCCTTCCCGCCTGGCTGATCGGGGTGTTCCGCGCGGCCTACGGCGAGCGGGCGGACACCGTGCTGGCCGACCTGCTCCAGCCGCAACCCCTCTGGCTCAGCCTCTCGGACGCGGGGGTGGGGAGCCTGGAGGCCGAGGGCAGCGTGGTCGAGCCCGGGCCGAACGGGGTGGACCGGGTGACCCTCGCCCGCCCACTGCGCGAGTCCGCCGCGTACCGCCGGGGGCAGGCCCAGCCCA
The DNA here is from genome assembly GCF_002897375.1 of Deinococcus aerius. Lineage (NCBI taxonomy): Bacteria > Thermotogati > Deinococcota > Deinococci > Deinococcales > Deinococcaceae > Deinococcus > Deinococcus aerius. The sequence goes on from NZ_BFAG01000005.1 coordinate 136,513, forward strand.
TCAACCCAGCCAGCCTGGCCGTGGTGGACGCACTGGGGGAGGTGGAGGGGGCTCGGGTCCTGGACCTCGCCGGGGGGGCAGGGGTGAAGGCCGCCATGCTCGCGGCAAGGGGGGCACGGGTCACGAGCGTGGACGTGGCTGCCCGCAAGCACGAGGCCGCGCGGGCGAACCTGAGGCGCCTGGGCCTGCACGCCGACTTCCTGACCCACGACCTCACCACGCCGCTCGACGTGCCCCCCGCACCGTTCGTCCTGCTGGACGCGCCCTGCACCGGGACGGGCACCCTGCGCGCCCACCCCGAGATCAAGCTGCGGCTGACAAGGGAGGCGGTGGGGGAGATGGCGGCCCTTCAATCCCGGATGCTGCCCAACGCTGCCGCCCTGGTCGAGCCCGGCGGCCTGCTCGTCTACAGCGTGTGCAGCGTCACCCCCCAGGAGGGGCCGGAGGTCGTGCGGGACTTCCTGGCCGGGCACCCGGAGTTCACCCCCGAGCCGCTGCCCGACCTGGAGTTGCCCACCGTGGCCGCTGGAGAGGGCGTGCTGACGGTGCCCGAAGGTGGTCTGGACGGCTTTTTCATTGCGCGGCTCAGAAAGGGGCGGGAGGAGTAGGCTGGGGCATGACGCCCGCACCCCTCCGCCTGCTGCTCCCCCTGGCCGCTCTCCTGGTCCTCGGCGCCGCGCGGGCTCAGACGCCAGCGAACTGCCCTCTGGCGAACGTCGTGGACGCGGACAGCTACGGCCTCCTCACCATCGAGCAGTGGAGTGAGGCCGATCAGGACAATGCGAGTTACCACTGGGCCGAGTGCCGGGCGGCGAAGTTGCAGGCGAGCTTGGCGGGGATGCCGCAGCTCCGGGCGCGCATGGCCACGCTGAGGGGGCAGTTCCGCGAGATGCGGGACCTGGAGAGCGAGCTGGCGGGTATCCGGGCGGGGGGCGGGACGCTGTACGCCCACGCCATTCCCCGCAGCTTCGCGCCGCTGGAAGAGCAGCTTGCCAGTCTGGCGGCTCTTGCCCGGAGTTCCCTGGGGGCGCGGACCGGTGGCCAGTACGCCCGCACCGTTCAGGACGCCCGGCAGAACAACGCCGAGTACATCAGGACTCTGCGGGCCTACAAACCGGGGCCGAACGAGACGTATGGCCTGTACGACCCGAAGGAATGGACCCGGATGGTGAACCGGTACGAGACGCTGAGCCGGGCGATCATGCTCACGCTGGGGTCGCGGGGGGATGCGGCGACGGCGCTGGGGTACAGCATTCTGGTGAATCAGGTGTTTCCGGCGAAGGAGGAGTGAAGGGGGTGGGGCAGGGCAACTTGCTGCGGGTTGCCCCCACCCCCCAGCCCCCTACCCCCAGAGGGGGCAGGGGGAGCTTTCCGCTGCGCTCGGCAAGGGGCTCGGCCCATCGCGTCTGTGGCCGTTTCTCTCTGCGCGCAAGGTTTGATCTTGCTGCTTGCTGAGCCGCGTGCCCACCGTCTCGCTGCGCGAGCAAGGCGGGGTGAAGGCCGTGCGCGAGCGGGCCACTTTGGGGAATGGGCCGTCCAGAATAGACGGTTTTGGGAAGCACAAGTTTTAGCTCTTTTTGCCCCTTGAGGGGGGAGGCTGGGAGGGGGTGTCAAGTAACGCTTGCCCTCCAAAGATTGGGCCTGGAGAAGCTTGTAGAAGAGAGGTGTGCCCGACTTGCCCAGAAGCGAGCCCACCGTCCTCCACGTCTCCTACAGCCCCAACCCCGCGTCGAGCGCGACCTCGATCATCTGGTTGAAGGTCTGCTGGCGTTCCTCGGCGGTCGTTTCCTCGCGGGTCACGAGGTGGTCGGAGACGGTGAGGACGGTCAGGGCCTTGACGCCGTGCTTGGCGGCGAGGGTGTAGAGCCCGGCGGCCTCCATCTCGACAGCGAGGACGCCGTATGCCGCCCAGAGTTTGTACTGGTCGAAATCGTCGTGGTAGAAGGTGTCGCTCGACATGATGTTGCCGACGTGGGTGGTAAAGCCGCGCTCGCGCGCAATCTGGTAGGCGCGCAGCAGCAGGCCGAAGTCGGCGATGGGGGCGAAGTTCTTGTGCCCGAAGCGGATGTTGTTGATGTTGGAGTCGGTGCAGGCGGCCTGGGCCAGCACGAGGTCGCGCACATGCACGTCCGGCTGGTAGGAGCCGCAGGTACCCACCCGAATCAGGTTCTGGCAGCCATAATCCCGGATCAGTTCGTTCACGTAGATCATCGAGGAGGCGATGCCCATGCCGGTGCCCTGCACGCTGACCCGCTGGCCCCGGTAGGTGCCGGTGTAACCCAGCATCCCGCGCACGGAGTTGTGCTGCACGGGATGCTCGAAAAAGGTCTCGGCGATGTGCCGGGCGCGCAGGGGGTCGCCGGGCAGCAGGACGGTCTCGGCGATCTGGCCGGGTTCGGCATTGAGGTGGACGCTCACGCGGACAGGCTAGCAGGCGGGCGCGAACGCCGTCCCACCGGGGAGGTGTTCCAGGATGAAGGCGAACTCAACGACCTGCCCCGGGGTTTGCTCACGGTTCTCAGCGAGGTTGAGGCAGGAGGCTCGGTATGGATGAGCAAGCTGTTACAGAGGCCATTACCCGTCGGTACGCCGACCTAGAGGTGATCGAGTCGTCGGGCAACTTCTTTTTCCAGGTCCGGCCTGGACGGGAGGCTGGCCCCGACCGCTGGCTGCCCTTCGCCACACTGGTCACGAACGACCTGTACGATCGGGCCTCCCGGCTTGAGCGGCCCTCGGTCTTTCGGCTCAACGTCGGGGTGAGTCCGGAAACCTACCGCTCGCTGTTCGGGGAACTGCCGCGGGGCAGCGGGGCGTCCGTCATCGACACCGGGCACGACTACACAGCGCTGGACCGGCTCATGCCGCACCCCCTGTACGCGCCGATGGCCTGGGTCTGCGTCCTCAACCCCAGTGAGGCGACGTTTCAGGCCCTCCAGCCCCTGCTGGACGAGGCCCATACGCGCGCAGCCCGGCGTGGGGCCGCGCGGGCGGAGCGCCGGGAAACGTAGGGTCCAAGTGTTCCCGCCCGTGCCGCCGTGCCTACCGGGCGGTGCCGTTATTCGGCCACCCAGTCCCCCGCCGCCCACGCCGCGTGCGGCATGCCCGAGGCGAGGAGGCCCCGCCGCACCTCCTCCACGTCGTAGGGAACGGCGCGGAAGGTCACCTGCCAGCCTCCTCCCGCCCGGTCAATGAGCAGGTACTCGGCGCGGGCGAGGTTGACGTACCCTCCGCTCCGGCGCTCGAAGGGCAGGCCCACGCTGCCGGGGTTGAGGAGCGTCCAGCCGTCCAGCGTGCGAAGGAGCGGTTTGTGGGTGTGGCCGCCCACCCAGGCCGCCTGCTGTCCGTGCGTGGCCCGCAACTCCTCCAGTCTGTCCTCCGGCGTCCCCGCCGCCAGTTCCTCGTTATCCCGCTCCGGGCTGCCGTGGAAGCACAGGAGGTCGGGGAGGCTGACGGTGGGCCGGTAGGTTCGCAGCACGTCCCGGTCGCCGTCCGTCAGTTGCTCGCGGCCCCAGTTCCCGATCTCCCACCCCTCCCGCTCGTCGGGGAGGCCGCGCGGGGTGAAGGGGCGGGGCGCTTCTAGCATCTCCCGGTCCGCATTGCCCCGCACGACCGGGCAGCCCAGCGCCGCCACCTCCGCCACACACTCCCGCGGCCAGGCGCCGTCCATCGCCACGTCGCCCAGGCAGACGAACGCCTCCGCCCCCTGTGCCCGCATGTCCGCCAGGGCGGCCCGCAGCGCCGGGAGGTTGCCGTGGATATCGCCGAACACCGCGATTCGCATGCCTTACTGTAGAGGTGCGCCCCGATTTCAGGCAGGATGGGGCATGACGGACCTGCCCCGCTCGGCCTTCCAGGCAGCCCGTGAGACGGCCCGGACGGAGCCGGTCATCACGCGGGTGAGCACGCTGGAACTGTTCCTCGACCTCGTGTTCGTGTTCACGGTCACGCAGCTCACCAGTTTGATCGCCGGGGCGCGGAATGGGGCGGATTACCTGGGGGCCGCGCTCGTCTTCATGACGATCTGGTGGATCTACAGCGGGTACGTGTGGCTCACGAGCAACGTGGGCACCGAACGCACGAAGCACCGCCTCCTGATGTTCGCGGGGATGGCGGGCTTTCTGGTGATGGCACTCGCCATTCCGACCGTGTTTGGTGCGGGCGGCGTGGCCTACGGGGTGGGCCTGCTCGTCGTGACGCTGGTGCACGCCGGGCTCTTCACCCGGGCGCGGACGGGGAGCGCGCGGGCGATCCTCGGCATCGCCCCCTTCAACCTGGTCTCGGCGGGGCTGGTGCTGCTCGCGGGGTTTGTGAATCTGCCGTGGGACTGGCCGCTGTGGGTGGCGGCGGTCGGGGTGGTGATCTCCAGCTCCTTTTTCGGGCGCGAGCGGGGGTTCACGCTCAGCCCGGCGCCTCAACGTTGAGCGGCACGGGCTGGTGGTCCTGATCGCGCTGGGGGAGAGCATCGTCGCTATCGGGACGGGGGCGCGCGGCCTGGCCCTGAACGCCACGCTGGTCACGGCGGCGGCGCTCGGGCTGGCCCTCGCCGGGGCGCTGTGGTGGACCTACTTCGACCGCGACGACCAGCGGGCCGAACGCCGCATGGACGCCCTGCCGGACGGGGAGCGGGCCCGCCTCGCGCTCGCCGGGTTCGGCTACGGGCATTACCTGATGCTCGCGGGGATCATCGTGCTCGCCGCCGGGATCAAGGGGGTCGTGGCGCACCCGGCGGACCACGCCGAGCCGCACGTCGCCTGGTGTCTGGGAGGCGGTCTCGCCCTGTACCTGGCCGGGGACGTGCTGTTCCGGCGGCTGATGGGGCTGGGCCCGGGTCGCCTGCGCCTCCTGGCCGCAGTGGGGGCGCTGCTCACGGTGCCCCTCGCCCTCGCCGACGGGGGCCTGGTGCAACTGGGGGCGTGCGTCGCGCTGCTCGTCCTCCTGCTGCTGGCGGAGGCGGGGCGGCGGACAGTGAAGCTCACCTGAAGTTGACTTCGAGTGCGCTCGAAGGCGTACGGTGCCCCTGTGCCGAACCCCTTCCCCCTGCCGATTCGGGAGGCCGCCGCGCTCCTCGGCGTGAGCGCCCACACCCTGCGCTACTACGAGCGCGAGGGCCTGCTGACCGTGCCCCGCGCGGCGGGCGGGGAGCGGCGGTACACCGAGCGGGAACTGGACATGCTGCGCTTCCTGCTGCGGCTGCGGGCGACCGGGATGGGCATGGCGGGGCTGCGGGACTACGTGGCCCTCGCCCGGCAGGGGGACGGCACCGTTGCCGCCCGCCGGGAACTGCTCGTCCGGCACGAGCAGGCCGTCGTCGCGCGGCTGGAAGCTCTTCAAGCGGACCTGGAGGCCATTCGCCACAAGATCGAGAAGTACGACCGGCAGCATTCGCCCCTCACCCACAAGGAGACCGCATGACCACGACTTCCCTTCCCACCCGGCACCTCCGCGACCTCAGCGTGTCCGCCCTCGGCCTGGGCTGCATGGGCATGAGCGAGTTCTACGGCGGGACCGACGACGCCGAGAACCTGCGGACGCTGGACCGCGCCCTGGAACTGGGCGTCACCTTCTACGACACCGCCGACATGTACGGCGTCGGCCGCAACGAGGAGTTGCTGGGGCGTTGGCTCGCGGGCAAACGGGACCGGGTGGTGATCGCCACCAAGTTCGGCAACATGCGCGGCAAGGGCGGCGAGCGGCTGGGGATCAACGGCCGCCCCGAGTACGTGAGATCGGCGTGCGAGGCCAGCCTGCGGCGGCTGGGGGTGGACCACATCGACCTGTACTACCAGCACCGGGTGGACCCCAACACCCCCATCGAGGAGACGGTCGGGGCCATGAGCGAACTCGTGCAGGAGGGCAAGGTCCGCTTCCTGGGCCTGTCGGAGGCGTCCGCGGGGACGCTGCGCCGCGCCAACGCCGTCCACCCCATCGCCGCCCTGCAAACGGAGTACAGCCTGTGGACCCGCGACCCCGAAGGGGGCATCCTGCAAACCTGCCGGGAACTCGGCGTGGGCTTCGTGCCGTACAGCCCGCTGGGGCGCGGCTTCCTGACCGGGCAGATCAAGAGCCCCGAGGACTTCGCCCCCGATGACTTCCGCCGCGTGAGCCCGCGCTTTCAGGGCGAGAACTTCCAGAAAAACCTCGACCTCGTGCGCGAGGTGGAGCGGCTGGCCGCCGAGAAAGGCTGCACGCCCTCGCAACTCGCGCTCGCCTGGGTGCTCGCGCAGGGCGACGATCTCGTGCCCATCCCCGGCACCAAGCGGGTGAAGTACCTGGAGGAGAACCTGGGGGCGCTGGACGTGCAGCTTACGCCGGAGGACCTGTCTCGCATGGACGCCGCCTTCCCGGTGGGCGCGGCGAGCGGGGAGCGTTACCCGGATATGAGCAGCGTGAATCGCTGAGGGTTTGGGAGCACAGCATGGGATTTGAGGGGCTGTTTGTGGTGTGATGGGGTGGATGGCTCTTTGGCAGTTCACCTTCAGGCCGGTTCCCCGCCCTGCACCAAACGTCTCCCCTGAAGACTTGTGGTGCAGATTCGGCTGGAAGGCTCAGCCCGTTCCTGAAGCCTTGCTGTCCCGGCTGTGTGACTTGTTGCCGTTACACGAAACGTATGGCACTGGAGACGATGCGAGACTCGTGTACGGGGAGCCAAGTCAAGACGACATCCAGGTGGACTACGAGGGTGGGCGGGTAGTTGAAATTCAGGCTCGCCTTGACTTGAGAAACCCGAACACCGCCCTGTTGCGGGCTATCGTAGAGGCGACAGCAGCAGCAGAAGCGGTCTTCGTTTCCAGTGAGGAGCGCGTGTTCGAGGCCGAGTGGAACGCAGTTGTGGCCGAAATTCTGGCTTCGCGGGCCGCGCGATTTGTTCATGACCCGATGGGCTACTTGAAGTGGCTGACGAATACTTCAGCTCATCAGGACACCTCAAGTCAAAGCTAACGGCTTCTACACACTCACCAGCCCTAACTGAATCCCCCGTGCCACCGCTGCCGCCCGGCTCTGCACCCCGAGCTTGGAATACACGGCCTGCACGTGGAACTTGACGGTGCTCTCGGTCACGCCGAGTTCCCGCGCGGCCCGCTTGTTGCTTAGCCCCTCGGCGAGCAGGGCCAGCACGTCGCGCTCGCGGGGGGTGAGGGACACGTCCCCGGTGGGAAGGGGGCTTTCGCCTTCCTCCCCGGCTGGAGTTGCCGGGGTGGGCACGAGCGCGGGGGGCAGCACCGCAAGGCCTGCCGCCGCACCGAGCACCCCCGCGAGGAGTTCGCCGGGCGTGGCGTCGAGCGGGAGGGCTGCCCAACCGCACGGCGCGAGTTCGGCCAGGACCCCGGCCCAGGCGGGCGAACCGACCGCGACCACCCCGATGCCCTCCGGCCACACCTCCGTCAGGGCGTCGGGGTCGTCCAGCCAGCCGTCGTCGAGAACGAGGACCTCGCCCCCCTCGGCCACCACGGGCAGGCCCGCCGCGAGGAGCAGGGCGCCCAGGCCCGCGCCCAGCAGCGGGGAACGGGCGCTGACCTGCACGGCGGGCAGCGAGGAGGCCGTCATGCCCGATGCTACCCGCCGCAACGCCGGAGTCGGGGCCGGTGAGGTCTCCCCACCGCCCCGCCCCGGCCGCCCGGCGGTCTTCAGCGCGTCCCCACCGTCAGGGTGAGGTCGAGTTCCTGCCCGCCGCGCAGCACCCGCACGGTCAGGGTCTCCCCGGCCCGCTCGCGCACGCGCTCCAGCAACTCGCCCGGGTGGCGGATGCCCTCGCCTTCAAGGGCGAGCAGCACGTCCCCGACGAGCATTCCGGCCCCCGCGGCGGGGCTGCCCTCCTCGACCTGCACGACGGCGAGGCCGACGCGGCCACCGTCACGCCCCCAGCGCCCATGACGGCCCCGGCGTGACCCGCGCTCGGGTTCGGTGCCCTCGCCCGCCGGGTCGGGGAAGCGCACGGGTTGGGTCGCCACCCCCAGGTAGCCGCGCGGCACCCGGCCCTGCGTGCTCAGCGTCTCCGCCACCTTCAGGGCGCGGGAGGCGGGCACGGCGAGGAGGATGCCGCGGCTCATGCCCGCGTTCAGCACGCCGACCAGCCCGCCCCGGGCGTCCACCAGGGCGCCGCCCGACACTCCCCGGAAGGGCGCCGCGCCCGCATTCAGCCAGCCGCGCAGCGGGCCGCGTTCCGGCGCCGCCTCCCGCTCCATCAGCCCCAGGCTCACCTGCACGCCGTGGGTCGGGCGGCCCACCGCGAGGAGCAGTTCACCTACCCGCGCGCCCGCGCTGGGGCTGAGCGGCGCCACGTTCAGCCCGTCCACCCGCACGAGCGCGAGGTCCGTCGCCGGGTCGCGGCCCGCCACGGTGCCGGGCAACTCGCGGCCATCTGGCGTCCGCACCGTCACCTCGTCACTGTGCAGGACGTGGGCGACCGTGAGCACCTGCCCGTCCGCGATCACCGTGCCGCTCACCGTCACCGGCCGAACGCCCATCACCGTCACTACACTCTGTCCCGCCGCGCGCACGGCGTCCGCCATTCCTGCCGAAAGGTCTTGAAAGGTTGTCATGCCCCCAGGGTGCGCTTCCGGCGGGAAGTTCACCTCGGGCAAATGGGGGGCGACTTCCCCCTCCGAATGGGCGGGGCGTGGGGCGGACGTGTTGAGCAGGCCGCCCCGAGCCATGGGACGACCTGCTCACCTCTTGAACCTAGGACCCAGCCCAGGTTCTCAGGTAGTCGGCCACGAGGTCGCTGACGTTCACGCCCTCCCGCGCCGCCTTCTCCAGTTGCGCGGCCTTCTCCTCGCGGGTCAGGGGCAGCCACAGCGCGACGTACTCGCGCCCATGCTCCACCTTGAACTCGCCGCCCTGCTCGTCGCGCTGAACCACACCGCTGTGCCCTTCCATCCCGTCCTCCGTTCCGGCCTTCATCAGCCAGTCCACCACGCGCGCTTTGAGGAAGCGCCACTCGCGCCCGACCTTGCGACCGGGAATCTGCCCACCCCGCACCAGCGCGTAGGCCGTCGTTTCACTCACCTTCAGATAGGCGGCCAGCTCCTCCAGCGTCAGGACTTCATCCATGCGCTGATTCTGTCACCTCCTTTCAGATGACCCTATCTCGCGCTATCTAATGCTGTTTGTCAAAAGGTGGGGGGAGTTAGAGCAAACTGGCCCCACTTGAGCTCATACCACACCGTCGTGACCACCTCGCCACAGTACGTGTCCGGCCCTCCCTCCCTGACCTCGCGGAAGCCCAACCGCCGCATCAGCGCGTGTGAGCGGAGGTTGGGGGCGTGGACCTCGGCGGTGATGGTCTCCAGGCCCAGCGTGTCAAAGCCGTGCGCGAGCATCAGCCGTCCCGTCTCCGCGCCCACCCCCCGGCCCCACAGCGCCCGCTCCCCGATGGCGATGCCGAACTCGCCGGAGGTGGGGGTGAGGTCCGCCAGGTCCACGTACCCGACCAGCCGCCCGTCCAGTTCGGCGCCCAGCCGCAGGAAGTCCGGTCCCAGCCCCGAGATGACGCGTGACCAGTGTTCCCGAACCTTGCGGGGCGCCAGCCCGGCGGTCCAGCCCGTCGCCAGGCAGAACTCGGGGTCGGCGGCCCAGCGCATGGCGGCTTCCTCGTCGCCGGGGCGCAGCGGGCGCAGGCTTACCCGTCCCATAACCCCGCCAGAAGTTCCGCCGCCGTGCCTTCCCGTCCCCGGTGGGCGCCCTCGCCCGCCCAGAGGCTCAGGAAGTCTGCCCGCCCCAGGCGCGCCGCCGCCGCGCGCAGTTCGCGGGTCAGCGCGTTCTGGAGGGGGAAGGGGAGGGGACAGCGCACCCCCGCCGTCACCCGGTTGGCGAGACCGCGGGCCATCCGGCCGCTGAAGGCCCGGGTGAGCGTCGTGTCTCCCGGCCCTGCTGAGGCGAGCGCCCCCCGGTAGGGGGCAGAGGTGCCCGCCTCGTCCGCCCGCAGAAAGGCCGTGCCGCACTGGGCGAGGCTGGCCCCGGCCCCCAGGGCGGCGCGAACGTCCGCCGCGTCCATCAGGCCGCCCGCCGCAATGACCGGGACATTGACGGCCCAAACCGCCACACGGGTCAGGTGCAGCGTGTCCTCCAACTCGTCGTGAGTCCAGCCTCCTCTGTGGCCGCCCGCCGCACCGCCCTGCACGACGATGGCATCCACCCCATCCGCTGCGAGCGCACGGGCCTCCACTCCCCCTGTTGCTGTACCGACGGCGAGAATGCCTGCCGCACGTAACGCCGCAATCCTGGCAGCTCCCAGCCTTCCAAAGGCAAAGGAGAACACGGCGGGCCGGACCTCCAGCGCCGCCCGGAACTGCGCGTCGAAGTCCTCCCGAACTCGCTCGCCTAATGTGGGTGGGGGCAACCCCAGTTCCGTGTGCAGCGGCGCGAGTTCGGCGATCGCCGCCTCCACCTCTGCGGTCGTGACCTCCGGCAACGGCCCGGGGATGAACAGGTTGATCCCGAAGGGCCGGGCCGTGAGCGCCCGCACGGCTTCCCCCGCCGCCCCAATCTGTCCGGCTGTCAGGTACGCCGCGCCCAGGCTGCCCAGGCCGCCCGCCTCACTCACCGCCGCCGCGAGTTCCGGCGTCGAGGGTCCCCCCGCCATCGGCGCCTGAATCACCGGCACCCGCAGGCCGAGCCGCTCCATCAGGGCGTTCATTCGGGAAGTCTACGGGCGTGATCCCAGGGTCGGCGGGACCTCAGCGGGTGGCGCGGTCGGCGTTCACCAGGCCGCCGCCGAAGGTCTGCTTCTGCCCGATCCTCTCCGCCGTCGCCTTCAGGTGGGCGCGCAGCCGTCCGGCCTTCCAGTCCGGGTGCAGCGCCTTGACGAGGGCCGCGACCCCCGCCACGTGGGGAGCCGCCATGCTCGTGCCCGAGAGGTAGACGTAGCCCGCGCCGCCGTCCTCGTGGATGACGCTGGAGAGGATCATGTGGCGGTAGGAGTCGTCGGGAAGCTGGTACGAGTTGCCGCTGGGCCCGTCGCACCAGCTCAGGTTGTTATCCGGGTTCGTGCCGCAGTCGCCCCCCGGCGCGGCGAGGTCGGTGCTGGGCCCCCAGTTGGAGTAATAGGCCAGGACGTCGCGCCCCTTCGGCCACAGGACGCCCTGCTCGTCGCCCTCCAGGCGGGTGGTGCCGGTGGCCGAGACCGACATGACTGCCGGGAGGTCGGAGGGCAGGTGTGCCAGCTTCCCCCGGGAACTCTCGGCGCTGTTGCCCGCCGCCGCCACGATCAGCGTGCCTTTCCGGGCCGCGTAGTTCGTCACCCGGCTCCAGGCGTGCCACATCGCCTTGTGCTGGGGGTTTGAGAGGTCGAGCGTACTCGTCATGCTCATGTTGATGACCGCCGCGCCCCGGTTCGCCGCGTCCAGGATCGCCGCGAAGACGGGTCCGTCGAACGCGCCGAACTGGTCCTGCCCGTCCGCCGAGCGGTAGCGGTCGAACACCTTGTAGGCCGCGATCCTCACCCCCGGCGCCACCCCGGTGATGCCCTCCCCATCCGCCCGCCCCGTGATGATGCCCGCCACGTGGGTGCCGTGCCCCTGATACGTGGGGGTCGTCCCCGCGGTGCAGGCGTCGGCGGAGGGGCCGCCGGGCGCGGCGGGGTCGAGGTAGCTGCGGTAGACCGGGTAGCCGCTCGCGCCGCCCGGCCCGCCCGCCTCGCGGCAGTAGTTCGTGCCCACGTTGAGGGCGAGCTGTCCCCGCAGGTCCGGGTGGTCGTCCATCACGCCGGTGTCGAGGACGGCCACGAGCACGTCCTTCTGCCGCCCCCCCGCCCGGCCCGCGCCCGCCCCGGCCCCGATGCGCCGCATATCCCACTGTTGCCCCGACAGGTCGTCGAGGCTGCTCGTTCCCAGGGCCGCGATCTCCTGCACGGCGGGCAGGCTGAGGTGGCCCTCCGGCCCGACAGCCAGCACCTCGGGGTCGGCGGCCATTCGGCGCCCGAAACTGGCGTCCCCGGTCGCGGTCGCCACCCCCACCCCGCTCAGGTTGCGGCCCAGCCGCCCCCCCGCCCGGGCCACCCGCGCGGCCACGTCGGCGGGTCCTCCCTCGGTCCTGAACACCACGAGGTACCGTTCGCGCCGGACCGCCTGCGCCTCAAGGTCGGCGGCGGCGCCGGACGCCTTGGGGGTCTGGTCCCCCGTCGGGAGTTGGCCGCAGGCCAGCAGAGACGACGAAAACATGACGACGGCGAGCGACTTCTTGAGCATCCCGTTCCCCCACCCGTGGAAGTACACAGCAAACTGACCGCAGGGTAACTTGGGGGCTGTGATCCAAGTGTGCGGGGTCGAAGTGGGGGGGCGGGCTGTGGGCGGGGGAGATCCGGGCAGGCGGTCAGCGGCGGCCTCTTCCCCATGACCTCCCCCTTTCCCCGCGCCTGGACGGGCTTTCGGCGCCCGGCCTACCAGGCTGGCCCCCCGCCCCGGCGCCAGTTCCTTCCCCGCGAATTCCTGGAGGCGCTGCTTGCGGGGGCGGCCGCCCGGCTCCCGCTGCTCGACGCTCCCCGGCTGGACTGGGCCGACGCCGAGCGGGTCCACGATCCCGCCTACCTCGCGCGCTGGCGCCGGGGGGAGGTGACGCGGGCGGAGGAACGCGCCCTGGGCTTTCCCTGGAACCCGGCGGTCGTGGAGCGCGGCCTGCTCTCCAGCGGGGCGACACTCGCCGCCACCCGCGACGCGCTCGCTCACGGCCTGGGCATCAATCTGGGCGGGGGCACCCACCACGCCTACCGCGACCGGGCCGAGGGATTCTCCTTCCTGAACGACGTGGTCATCAGCACGCGCTGGCTGCTCGACCAGGGCCACGTCCGGCGCGTCCTGATCCTCGACCTCGATGTGCATCAGGGGAACGGCACCGCCGCCATCCTTCAGGGCGAGGAGCGGGTGTTGACCGTCAGCGTTCACGGCGCGAACAACTATCCCTTTCAGAAGGAGCGGAGCGGGCTGGACCTCGCCCTGCCCGATGGCACCGGGGATGAGGCGTACCTCGCCGTGCTGGATGAGGTCATCGCTCCCGCCGTCGCCCGATTTCGGCCCGATTTCGCCTTCTACCTGGCGGGGGCGGATGTGCTGGGGGGGGATCAGCTCGGGCGGCTGGCGCTGACTCCTGGGGGAGTGCGGGCGCGGGATGACCGGGTGTTCCGGTGGGCGGCCCGGACGGGGACGCCGCTCGTGACCGTCATGGCGGGGGGATATAACCGGGACCCGCGGAAGCTGATCGAGACCCGGCTGGGGACGTTGGATGCGGCGCTGGCGGCGTTTGGGTGAGGGCTGGGGAGGCGTGGGGCAGGGCATCTTGCTGCGGCTTACCCCCACCCCCCCAGCCCCCCTACCCCCACCGGGGGTAGGGGGGAGCTTTCCGCTGCGCTCGGCAAAGGGCCCGCCCACTGCGCCCGTGGCCGTCCTCTTCTACTCGCAATGTCTGATCTTGCTGCATTCTGAGCCGCTCGCCCACCGTCTCGCTGCGCGAGCCGACGTGGTGAAGGCGGTGCGAGAGTGAGCCGAAGGGTGGGGATCGGCCGTCCACAGTTGACGGTTTTACGAAGCAGAAGCTTTGGCGCTCTTACTCCTCCCCCCTTGCGGGGGAGGTGGGGAGGGGGGTGGCCGCCGCAGGCTGCCCTCCTAAAGACAGGATGACCCGTTCCCCGAGCGGTGGTGTGGCGACCAGCGCCTGCCGAGCTGTCGTTGGATCCGTGCCTGGCGATGCCCCGCCTCCTGCGCTGCGCTATCATGCTCGGATGACGCATCTCCTCCCGCCCCCGTAGCGCGAGTCGCAGATGCCGCGTTTGTCTTCCGAATCAAACCAGATCGGGTCGCCCTGGCCCGCGCAGGAGTCCCCATGACCACCCCCGCCACTTCACTGGAGCACGAGATCGCCCGCCGGCGAACCTTTGCCATCATCTCGCACCCGGACGCCGGGAAGACGACGATCACCGAAAAACTGCTGCTGTACGGAGGCGCCATTCAGGAGGCGGGCTCGGTGACGGCCAAGGAAGGCCGCTCGCACACGAAGTCCGACTGGATGAGCATCGAGCAGCAGCGCGGGATTTCGATTTCCAGTTCCGCGCTGACGTTCGAGTACGCGGGCCGGCACATCAACCTCCTCGACACGCCGGGCCACCAGGACTTCTCGGAGGACACCTACCGCACCCTGACCGCCGCCGACTCCGCGCTGATGGTTCTGGATGCGGCGCGCGGCGTGCAGTCGCAGACCGAGAAACTGTTCGCGGTGTGCCGCAACCGGGGCATTCCCATCCTGACCTTCGTGAACAAGATGGACCGCCCCGCGCTGGACCCATTCGAACTGCTCGCGCAGGTGGAGGGCACGCTGAAGATCACCGCCGTGCCGCTCACCTGGCCCATCGGTGACGGCCCGGACTTCAAGGGCGTGTACGACCTCGGGACCGGGCAGGTCCTCGCCTTCGAGCGCACCTCGGGGGGCAAGCACCGGGCGCCCGTGCAGACGGCGGGGCTGGACGATCCCCGGCTCGTGGACCTCGTCGGTCCCGACCTCGCCGCCAAGCTGCGCGAGGACGTGGAACTCATCCAGGGCGCGATGCCGGAGTTCGAGCCGGGGGCCTTCCTGCGGGGCGAACTCACCCCGGTCTTCTTCGGCTCGGCGATGAACAACTTCGGGGTGGAGCACTTTCTCGCCCACTTCGTGGACCTCGCCCCGCCGCCCGGCCCGGTCGAGACGAACCTGGGCGAGCGTGACCCCGACGCGCCGTTCGCGGGCTTCGTCTTCAAGCTTCAGGCCAACATGAGCAAGCAGCACCGCGACCGCACCGCCTTCATGCGCGTGATGAGCGGGCATTTCGAGCGCGGAATGGACGTGACGCACACGCGAACCGGGCGCAAGCTGCGCCTCAGCCAGGCCCACACCCTCTTCGCCCAGGACCGCGAGAAGGTCGAGGAGGCGTACCCCGGCGACATCGTCGGCCTGGTCAACCCCGGCGTGTTCCAGATCGGCGACGTGGTGAGCGTGGACCCCAAGGTGCAGTTGCCGAGCTTCCCCCGCTTCACGCCGGAGACCTTCGCCACCCTCTCCCTCAAGGACGTGGGCAAGCGCAAGGCGTTCATGAAGGGCCTGACCCAGCTCGCCGAGGAGGGCGTGGTGCAGGTCTTCTACCCCACGGACGGGGCGCGTGACCCCTACCTGGGCGCGGTCGGCCCCCTCCAGTTCGAGGTCTTCCAGGCCCGCCTCGCCGAGGAGTACGGGGTGGAGGTCGAGATGCACGTGACCTCGTACCAGCTCGTCCGCTGGTTGGCGGGTGACCCGGGCAGCGTGGCCCGTTTCGCCCGGCACGTGGAGGACGACCAGGGCCGCCCGGTGATGCTCTTCCGCAGCAAGTACGACCTCGACTACACCGCCGAGCAGCACCCCGAGATCGAGTTCCTGCCGCTGCCGCGCGACCTCACCCGGGTCTAAGAGGATGCGGCTGGAGCGCGTGCCCCCCGCCTTCTTCTCCATGCCCGCCGTCAGCGCGGCGCTCGGCATGAGCCCCAAGGCCGTCGGTGAGGTGGAACTCACCCGCACCCGCTTCGGGTTCAAGGGGCAGTCGCAGGTGAAGGAGGACGGCCGCATCTACCGCCAGAGCTTCCTGCTGAACGAGGCGGGGATTTTTACCGGCGGCGAGTGCGGCTGCGGGCGCAAGGGCTGCCCCCACCTCGCCCGCGTCCTGCTGAGCCCGGCGCTGGAACGGGCGCTGGAGGGGGCGGGGGGAGAGGCCCAGGAGGCTGTCCCGGCCGGGGCGCCCGTCTCTCCCGGGGAGGAGGACGCTCCGCTGCCCCCGCTGGCGAGTCCGCTGCGGGCCTGGCTCAGTGTGGCGGCGGACCTGGGAGGTCCGGCTGCTCGGCGCGAGGAGCAGGAAACCCTGCGCTTCGACCTGAATCTCGCCCTGCGCTCCCGCTCCGGCCGCGAGGTCCTCGCCTTGCAGGTGCGCCGCGCGGCTGAGCGCCGCGGAGAACTGCGGGCGGGTCCCACCTTCCCCCTGCCGCACACCCTGCGCTGGGCGGGGGGCCTGACCGACCCCAAGGGACTGCCCCGCTACGCCCGCCCCGACCGAGACCTGCTCCACCTCCTCGCGCTGGGGGCCGAGAGCGGCGTGCAGGGCGGCGAGGAGACGTGGTTCCTGGGCACGCATCCCCTCACCGACACGCTGCTGGCGCGGCTGCTGGACTCCGGGCGGCTGTACTGGGCGGGAGGGCGCGAGCCGCTCCGTCCCGGCCCCGAGCGGCAGGTCAGCTACGACTGGGAGATGGACAAGGGCGGCGTGCAGCGGCCTGCGGTCAGCCTGCCGGAGGGGGTGCGCGTCCTTCCCGTCTCGCCCCGCTGGTATGTGGGGGAGGGGTTGCTGGGCCGCGTCACCTCGGTGCTGCCCCCGGCGCTGGAGAATGCCTTTCTGGGGGTGCCCCCGGTGCCCCCCGCCCAGGCCGCCAGCTTCGCGCAGGCGCTGCGGGAGACCTTCCCGGACCTGGGGGACGCGCTGCCCACCCCGAAACCCGTCCGCACCGTCCGCACGCCCCTGGAGTACCAGCCCGTCCTGACCCTGCGCGAGGAGGCGGTGGAGGTCAGCCGTCAGCAGGGGTGGCGGCGGGCGAACGCGGTGGAGCGCCTCGGAGTCGCCCGCCTCAGCCACCTCTACGACGGCAAACCGCTGGAGGCCCCGCGCCAGCACTACGAGAACGGCATTCTCCACCTCGCCTCCCGCGACCCCGCCGCCGAGAAACGGGCGAGCGGGCAGGTCACCCGGACGGGCCTCAGGCGCCTCCAGTCCCTGCAACCGCGCGGCGACCACATCCGGCATCCTGAGGCGAACGCCTTGTATGCCTTCCCGCAGGAGGGCGACTGGCAACGCTTCCTGACCGAAGAAATCCCGAGGCTGGAGGCCAGGGGCTTCCGGGTCGATATAGACCCCTCCTTCCCCTACCGCTTCGCCTCCATCGAGGACTGGTACGGCGAGGCCGAGGAGGAGGGCGGCTGGTTCACCCTCGAACTCGGGGTGGTCGTGGACGGCGAGCGCCACAGCCTGATCCCCATTCTCGTCTCCCTGATCGCCGAGCACCCCGACCTCTTCACGCCCGAGGCCCTGGCCGCGCTGGGGGACGAGGACATCCTCAGCGCGCGGCTTCCCGATGGCCGCCGATTGCCGCTCCCCGCCGGACGGGTGCGGGCGATCCTCAGTGTCCTCGTCGAACTGCACCTGCGCGACCTGCCGCCCGGACCGCTGAAGCTGCCCCTCCTCGACGCCGCCCGCCTGGCGATGCTCGACGAGGCGCTGCACGCGCGCTGGCTGGGGGCGGACCGTCTGCTCGAACTCGGGCGCCGCCTGCGGAACTTCGCGGGCGTGAGGGAGGTTCCGCCCCCCGCCGGGCTGAACGCCGACCTGCGCCCCTACCAGCGGCAGGGCCTGAACTGGCTGCAATTCCTGCGCGAGTACGACCTGGGCGGGATTCTGGCGGACGATATGGGGCTTGGCAAGACGGCTCAAACTCTCGCCCACCTCCAGACCGAGAAGGAGGCGGGCCGCGCCGACCGCCCCAGCCTCGTGGTCGCCCCGACGAGTGTGATCGGCAACTGGCGCGCGGAGGCCGCCCGCTTCACGCCGGGCCTGAAGGTACTGACGCTGCACGGGCCGCACCGCAAGGCCGACTTCGCCCGTATTCCCGACCACGACCTCGTCCTCTCGACCTATCCGCTCTTGCCCCGCGACGTGGACCGCCTGCGCGAGCATGAGTTCCACCTCCTCGTTCTCGACGAGGCGCAGAACATCAAGAATCCGAAGAGCGCCGCCGCGAAGGCCGCTGGAGCCCTCAAAGCCCGTCACCGCCTCACCCTGACCGGCACGCCGCTGGAGAACCACCTCGGCGAGCTGTGGTCGCAGTTCAATTTCCTGACGCCGGGGCTGCTGCACGACGAGAAGACCTTCCGCGAGCTGTACCGCGTGCCCGTCGAGAAACAGGGGGACCGCGCCCGGCAGGCCGCCCTCGCCGCCCGGGTGAAACCCTTCATCCTGCGCCGGGAGAAGCGCGACGTGGCGCACGAGTTGCCGCCCAAGACCGAGATTCCCGTCCGCGTGACGCTCGACGGCGACCAGCGCGACCTCTACGAGACGGTGCGGGTGACCATGCTCGAACGGGTGCGCGAGGAACTCGACGCCCGGGGCCTGGCCCGCTCCACCGTCGCCATCCTCGACGCGCTGCTCAAGCTGCGGCAGGCGGTGACCGACCCGCGGCTGGTGAAGCTCGACGCCGCCCGCAAGGTGAAGGGCAGCGCCAAGCTCGACTGGCTGATGCAGAACCTCCCCCAGATGGTCGAGGAGGGCCGCCGCGTCCTGATCTTCTCCCAGTTCGCCTCCCTGCTCGGCCTGTTGGAGGAGACGCTAACGGACCTGAGCATCGGGTACGCCAAGCTGACCGGGCAGACGAAGAACCGCGTGGCGCAGATCGAGCGCTTCCAGGGGGGCGAGGTGCCCGTCTTCCTGATCAGCCTCAAGGCCGGGGGCGTGGGCCTGAACCTCACCGCCGCCGATACGGTGATCCACCTCGATCCCTGGTGGAACCCCGCCGCAGAAGCGCAGGCGACCGACCGTGCCTACCGCATCGGGCAGGACAAACCCGTCTTCGTCTACAAGCTGATCGCGGCGGGCAGCGTGGAGGAGCGGATTCTCGACCTCCAGAACCGCAAAGCGGCGCTGGCAAGGGGCGTGCTCGACGGCGGCCTGACGAGCGCCACGCAACTGACGACGGGGGACCTGGAACGCCTGTTCGCGCCGCTGGAGGAGGATGAGCCGGAGCCCGTGCCGGGCTGACCTCGCCCGCCCGTAACCCTTTCGTCAGAGCGGCTGGGGCATCCTGCGCCCGTGAGTGTCCTGCGTCCCCTCCTTCTCGCCGCGCTGCTCGGCGGCGCACAGGCCGCCCCCGCCGGGTATGTCCTCTCCGGGATGCCGCTGGTGCACCAGACCTATAACGCCTGCGGCCCGGCGAGCATCACGCAGGTCCTGGGCTACTTCGGCATCAACGTCAGCCTCTCCGACGTGAGCCGCCTGACCCGCCCCACCGAGCGGTCCTACATGACGGCGCAGGCCATCGTGGACTTCGCCCCGAAGGTCGGGATGGAGGCGCGGCTGTACCGCGGCGGCTCGCTCCAGACGGTGCGCGCGGCCATTCGGGCCCGGCTGCCGCTGATCGCCCTGCAATCGCACATCACCGCCACCCAGGTCATTCCCCACTGGCGGGTCGTGACCGGCTACGACGACACCCGGCGGGAGGTCTACCTGATGGACCCCCTCCTGGGCTACGTCCTGATGAGCTACGCCGACTTCACCCGCGTCTGGGCCGACCACCAGGGGGAGTTCGCCGTGATGTACCCGCCCGAGTGGAGGGGAACGGTGCGAAAGGTGATCGGGTAGGTCCTTCAGCGCCCCCCCTCGTAAGCCTGTGCCGGAACGAACAGCTCGTGCCCCGTCCAGAAGGTGAGGCGGACCCCGGCGGGCGTCCAGCTCACCCGGCTCTCCCGCCATTTCGCCCCGTCCTCGCCGTACAGGTCGGGGAGTTCGGGCAGGCTGACGTAGTGGCCGTAGGAGGGCTCCGCCGCGTCGTGACCCAGGTACAGCCGCCAGCGGTGAAGGGACCTCGGCAGCCTTGCTGGGCCCTCGTCCACGATCAGGGCGTGATAGGCGCCTCCCGGCGCGTCCCACCGCGCGACGACCTGCCGCTTCGGGGCAAATGGCATGGCGGAAAACATCCAGGCGACGAGCAGTCCTGCCAGGAAGCCGCCACCCGCTGCCAGAAGGGCTTCGCTCCGGCGCCTCACCCGACGAACAGCCCCCCCTCCTGCATGGTTTGCCCGTCCAGGCTCAGGCGCCCGCCCGCCCTCAGGTCCGTGATGAGGTCCCAGTGGATCGCGCTTTTGTTCACGCCGCCCGTCTCGGGGTAGGAGCGGCCCAGGGCGAGGTGGACGGTGCCCCCGATCTTCTCGTCGAAGAGGATGTTGCCCGTGGGCGTCTGGATGCCGTAGTTCGTGCCGATGCCGAGTTCCCCCAGCCGCCGCGCGCCGGGGTCGGTGGTCAGCGCCGCGCGCAGCACGTCCTCCCCCTCCTCGGCGCTCGCCTCCACGACCTCGCCCGCGCGGAAGACGAGGCGGGCGCCGCGCACCACCCGCCCGCCGTATTCCGCCGGGACGGTGAAGGTCACCACGCCCTCGGCGCTGTCCTCCAGCGGCCCGGTAAAGACCTCACCGCTCGGCATGTTGCGCTTGCCGTCGCTGTTCGCCCAACTGCGGCCCCCCACGCGCAGGGTGAGGTCGGTGCCGGGCGCCTCGATCCGTACCGTGTCGGCCCGGGTCAGCCGCTCAATTAGCCGGGCCTGCATCTCGCGCACCTCGCCCCAGGCGGCCACCGGGTCGGGGCGGTCGAGGAACATCGCGCGCATGACAAAGGCCCCGAACTCGGCCCCCGTCATCCCCGCCTGCTCGGCGGCGTGCGCGGTGGGGTAGAGGGTCAGGCTCCACTTCTTCCGGCTGCGGATGGCCGCGACCGGGGCGCGGGCGGCGGTCAGGCGTGCGCGGCGCGAGGCGTCCGCACTCGTGCCCGCCTCCGGCGTCAGAATCCGCAGGCTGCCGTCGAGCGCCTCCACGTCCGAGAGGTCGGCGGGGTGGGCCTGGTCGAGCACCGCGTCGGCGGCAAGGTTGGCGAAGTCGTCATCCTGTCCGGGGTACTCCAGGCGCACCACCGGGCGGGCACCGCGCGACAGCAGGGCGCGGGTCACCTCGCGCACGAGGGGGACCGCCTCGGTGCCCGCCGCGACGAGCAGCCGCTCGCCCGCCCCCGCGCTCAGGCAATAGTCGGCGAGCAGGGCGGCGTGGGGCAGGGGGTCGTAGATCACGGGGAGGCCGGAGTCAGTGGTCTGCACGCCCCCGAGCCTACACGCCGGACAGCCGGTATCCTGCCCCGACATGACGGCCCCCTCTCCCAAACTCGATCCCCTGAACACCGCCGTGCTGACCATTACCTGCCCGGACCGGGGCGGCATTGTGGCGGCTGTGTCGCAGTTCCTGCACAACCACGGCGCCAACATCATCCACTCGGACCAGCATTCCACCGACCCCTCGGGCGGCACCTTTTTCATGCGGATGGAGTTTCACCTGGAGGGCCTGGACCTCGCCCGCGAGCCCTTCGAGCGGGCCTTTGCCAACGTGGTCGCCGGTCCCTTCAGTATGGACTGGCGGCTGAGCTACACCACCGAGCCCAAGCGTATGGCGATCCTGGTGAGCAAATACGACCACTGCTTCCTCGATCTGCTCTGGCGCAAGCGGCGGGGGGAGCTGAACGTGGAAATCCCCTTGGTCCTCAGCAACCACGAGGACCTGCGCCGCGACGCGGAGATGTTCGGCATTCCTTACCACGTCGTCCCCGTCACGAAGGAGAACAAGGCCGAGGCCGAGGCCGAGCAGGTCCGGCTGATGCAGGAGGCGGGGGCGGACTTCGCGGTCCTCGCGCGCTATATGCAGATTCTCAGCGGCGACTTCCTGAGCAGCTTCGGGCGGCCCGTCATCAACATCCACCACTCGTTCCTGCCCGCCTTCGTGGGGGCCAATCCCTACCGCGCGGCCTTCCAGCGCGGCGTGAAGCTTATCGGCGCGACGAGTCACTACG
Source organism: Deinococcus aerius (assembly GCF_002897375.1). Lineage (NCBI taxonomy): Bacteria > Thermotogati > Deinococcota > Deinococci > Deinococcales > Deinococcaceae > Deinococcus > Deinococcus aerius. The sequence goes on from NZ_BFAG01000005.1 coordinate 158,141, forward strand.
TCACCGAGGAACTCGACGCCGGGCCGATCATCGCGCAGGACGTGGTGCCGGTGACCCACCGCGAGACGCCGGAGACGCTGATGCGCCTGGGCCGCGATGTGGAGCGCCAAGTTCTCGCCCGCGCGGTGAAGGCCCACATTGAGGACCGCGTGCTGGTGCATGGGAACAAGACGGTGGTGTTCTAACCTCCTTACTTCAGGCTGTTCATCGCCGCGTCGAGTTTGGCCGCGTACTGGGGATACAGCGTCTTGGTGACATTGGCCGTAACGAGCAGGGTCTTGTCACCCTCGCGCGTCACCCGCAGGTGGTTGTAGATCGGCTGATCCAGGCCGTCCACCCAGAAGCGCAGCACGATCCACTCCCGGTCGCCCACCCGCTTCACGCCGCGCTCCAGCCAGCGCAGGCCGGGCGTTCCCGCGATGGAGCGTTCTATCGAGGTCTGAGCCGGGGCAAGACTCCCTGCGGGCAGCTTCACATCCCGCAGAGCAAAGGCAATGTTGACCGCGTAGCTCGGGCCAGGGGTCGAGTAGACCTGTGTTGGCGGTTTGCCCCCACGTGAATACTTCAGGGCGATCACGTCGGCGGGCATGGGCGCGAAGCCCGCCGGAAGGGCCAGGCTGACGCTCGTGCCGGGCACCGTCAAGCGAGTCTCTGTGGCCGTGGAGAGCAGCAGCAGGGCAACACCGGGAAGAAGGACATTCACGTTCGCACCTCGGGGAAGGGAAAGGCGGCGGTGGGGAGAACTCAAGCTACCACTGCTGCCTTTTCGGGCGGCGCTGGCTAAATCCAGGCCCACTTCCCCGCCAAATAGCTCAGACAGCGGCTACGCTTTTTTCCACATGCCATCCGTTCGCGGCCCCCAGTACACTCCGGTCCGAGGTGATTTCCGTGACGAACTTCAGACGACATAGCGAACGACTTGCAGGCCAGTGGCTCCGGCCCGCCCTGTACGCCGAGGGTCGTCACGGACAGGACGGCGGCCTCCCAGGCACCGATTCCCTCAATCAACGAAGTCTCTGAAGGCATAGCCAGCCCCGCCCGGCCTGCCTCAGCGCAAGCCGGGTTTTTCGTGGTGATGGTCGTCCAAAGGCAGGACGCCGCGCTGTGGCCGCGGAAATCCAGGGTTCGAGTCCCGGCTGTCACCCCAAAGACCCCTGCTTCGGGCCGAAGACCGACGGTTATCCCTGTCAAGGATCACACGTCCGTCGGTCACCCCTTGCCTGGAGCTTCAAGGCCCTGTCGTTCAACGGCGGAGGACACCCGGTTGTCTCCCGGGAGATGAGGGTTCGATTCCCTTCGGGGCCGCCAGTCGGTGAGGGCCGGAGATTCAGGGTTACCTGTACGAGAGGAACGTGCCCTGGATCAACCACTCGTCCTCACCCCCACGAGTCGGTAGCTCAGTGGAGAGCGCGCCGGTCCGCGAAGCCGGAGGCCGCAGGTTCGACTCCTGCCCGATTCACCACCTTCCTTCCCCCGCGTTGGGCCGACCGTTCACGGTTCTCTTTCTTGGGTGAAAATGTCCCGCACCCGGGGCATGGGGTTCGACTCCCCAGGGCCGCAAGGCCAACCCGTGAACTCCCCTTGCCCACGCATCTCCTGCCATCGTCCAGCGGTCAGGACCCCTGGCTTTCAATCAGGAAACGCCGGTTCGATTCCGGCTGGCAGGACCAACGCAGGTTTCGTCCAACAGTCAGGACGCCGGTGTGCCACACCGGAGATGAGGGTGCGAATCCTTCAACCTGCTCCAATGCTTCGGTATCCCAATCGGCAGAGGAATCGCGTCGAGAACGCGAGCAGTGCGGGTTCGAATCCCGCCCGGAGCATCACGCGCCCGTACCCCAATCTGGCAGAGGAACGCGGTCCAAAAGCCGCGGCAGTGCGAGTTCGAGTCTCGCCGGGCGCATCGAACAGCAGCAACAACGTGTGGGGCGGTAGCTCAGCGGTAGAGCAGGAAAAACATCCTCGGCACCCTTGCCCGCCGGGCCGAAGCCAGAGGGTTATCGACTCCTAATCGCCAGGTCGCCGGTTCGAATCCGGCCCGCCCCACCACCGCCGCTTCTCGCGGCACCGCATCACCCGGGAACGGTGGCGGAGTGGTCAAACGCAAATGACGCCGCTTGTCGGCGGTCCCTCGGCACCACCTCGCCTCACGGGCCAACGGTTCGAGGGTTCTCGGGATCATTCGCTCGTTTGAGCTTCGTGGGTTCAAGTCCCACCCGTTCCCTTTCCTATGGGGGTGGTTTGCCCAACTCGGCGGGCAGCAACCCTTCGGCACCCTTGCCCCACGGGCCGACGCGCGAAGGTTCTCAGGTTCGACTCCTCGCCACCCCCCCACTTCCGGCTGTTCGCGGCCCAGGCCGCTCGGCAATCTCGCCCTGTAAAGGAGGGCCGACGCATGAAGAACTACCTCAAGGCGATTTCGACAAAGCACGTCACCCAGCGCGAGCGCCTCCCCGGGCGGCGCGATCAGGTTCGCAACCACGCGGGCGGCTTCGTGTTCGAGGTGAGCGAGGAGACGCGCTTCCTGCGCTTCCTGATCCTCGGAACCGAGGGCGGCACGTTCTACGCGGACGAGCGAGCGCAGACGAAGCTCGAAACCGAGTTCGTCCAGCTCTTCGCCGCCCTGCATGGCCTGCGCGCCGTGGAGCTGATCGTGGACGTGGCGGAGCGGAACCGCGCCCCCAAGCCGGGTCCCTCGCTGCTCGCGCTCGCGGCGGTCGCCAAGCTGGGTGACCTGGAGGCCCGCAAGGCCGCCTGGAACGCGCTGCCCCGGGTGGCGCGCACAGGCACGCACCTCTTCCACTTCCTGGCCTTCGTGCAGGAGTTCGGGGGCTGGGGCCGCCTGACCCGCGAGGGCGTGGCGAACCTGTACCTGAACGCCCCGGTGGACAAGCTGGCGCTGTGGGCCGTGAAGTACAAGGCCCGCGACGGCTGGACCCACGCCGACGCCCTGCGCCTGGCGCACCCCAAGACCGACGACGTGCGCCGCAACGCGGTGTTCAAGTTCATGGTGGACGGCGTGCTGGGGGAGGGCGAGGCGACCGACGAGGCGCTGCGCCTGATCTGGGGTCATCTGCTGGCCCTGGGGGCGGCGACCGACGCGGATGCCGCGGCCCTGATGCGCGAGTACCGCCTGCCCATCGAGGCCGTGCCCACCCACGTGCGCGGCGCGGAGGTGTACCGCACGGCGCTGGAGACGAACGGCCTGACCTGGACCCTTCGCAACCTCGGCAACCTCGCCCGGGTCGGCCTGCTTGTCCCGGGTAACTGGGACGTGATCTCGCGGGTCGTGGAGCGGGTGACGAACGAGGAGGGGCTGCGGAAGGGCCGTATCCACCCCATTGACGTGCTCAAGGCGCTGCTCGTGTACCGCGCGGGTCGCGGCGTGCGGGGCGGCGGCGAGTGGAAGGTCGTCCCGCAGGTCGTGGACGCGCTCGACCGGGCGTTCGCGCTCGCCTTCGGGGCGGTGGAACCCGCGGGCAAGCGGTTCGTGCTGGGCCTCGACGTGTCGGGCTCGATGGACGCGGGCGTGGTGGCGGGTGTGCCCGGCCTGACCCCGCGCCTGGGCACGGCGGCGATGAGCCTGGTGACGGCGCGCACCGAGCCGGGGTACACGGCGCTCGCGTTCTCGGCGGCCTCGGGCGGCTACGGCGGGCAGTGGGGCGGCGGCGAGCCCGGCCTGACGCCCCTGACCTTCTCGGCCCGCACCCGGCTCGACGACGCGGTGGATGCCATGCGCCGCGTGCCGATGGGCGGCACCGACTGCGCGCTGCCGATGCTGTGGGCGACGCGCAACAAGGTCGAGGCCGACGTGTTCGTGGTCTACACGGACAACGAGACCTGGGCGGGCCGGGTGCAGCCGGTCGTCGCGCTGCGCGAGTACCGCGAGAAGATGGGGATTCCCGCGCGCCTGATCGTCGTCGGCATGACTGCCACGCGCTTCAGCATCGCCGACCCCACCGACGCGGGTATGCTCGACCTCGTGGGCTTCGACACGGCGGCCCCGGGCGTGATGACGGAGTTCGCGGCGGGCCGGTTCTGAGGGAGGACAGTTCGTGGAGCGGGGCGTCGGGGAGGACCTGGCGCCCCGCTTGCCATTTTTCCGTTGGTAATGGAAGGAAGAAGAGCGTGTGAAGCGATAAAAACTCCTCCCCTTGAGAGGGGAGGTTGGGACTGGTACAGCTCCGCAGGAGAGGGGGTGAGCGAGCGCCACGTCCCAGGGCCAACCCGGATTCTATGCCCCTTGTAGGAGAAACAAGTGGAGCTGGTCACATGCCCCTCACCCCGGCCCTCTCCCACGAGGGGAGAGGGAGAAACAGAGCGTCATTCCGCCGCCGAAAGTCGAACCCTACTCCTCGTCCAACGCCATAAATCGCAGGTCAAGCTCAGGCAGCAACTGCACGAACTGGTGTAGCAGCCCCAGCGCCCCCTCCAGGTCCCGTTCGTCCAGCACCTCGACCGGGCTGTGGGTGTAGCGGTTGGCAACGGACACGGCGCCCGCCGGAATCCCCTGTCCCACGTGCTGCAAGGCCCCGGCGTCCGTCCCGATGCCCCGCAGGAGTTCGTGCTGAACGTCGATACCTCCTTCTTGCGCGGCAGCGAGCAGGCCGCGGCGAACGGCGGGGTGGGCCAGCGTCGAGAAGTCCATCACCTTGATGGTGGGGCCCTGTCCCAGTCTCAAGTGCCCGCCGTTCACCTCGGGCGTGTCGTCGGCGGCCGTCATGTCGAGCGCGAGGGCCACGTCCGCATCAAAGGCGCGGGCGACGGCCATGGCGCCCCGCAGGCCCACCTCCTCCTGCACGGTGAAGGCGACGATCAGGGTCACGGGGGGCGGCTCGTCGCGGTACCGCTCCAGCAGGGCGAGGAGTACGGCGCACCCGGCCCGGTCGTCCAGCGCGTGCCCGGTGTAGCGCCCGCTGCCCCGCCCCAGCTCCGCGAGGTCGCCGACAAAGCCGACGGGATCGCCGACACGCACGCCCATGCCCGCCGCCTCGTCGGCGCTCCGCGCACCAATGTCCACGTACAGCTCGGGGTACAGCACGACGCGCTGACGGTCGGTGTCGGTCAGCAGGTGGGCGCTCTTGGTGCCGATCACGCCCAGAAGTCGGTCCTTCTCCGTGCGGACCCAGACCCGCTGGGCAGGCAGGATGCGGTCGTCCGTCCCGCCGACCTTTTCCAGCCGCAGGAAGCCGTCGGGGCCGATGTGCCGCACCCGGAACCCCACCTCGTCCAGGTGGGTGGCGAGGATCAGGCGCCGGGCGTCCTCGGCCAAAGCCTCGCGCACGGCGATCACGTTGCCGAAAGAATCCACCTCCACCCGGTCGGCCAGCCCGGAGGCGGCGCGGAACACGGCGCGCCCCACGTCCTCCTCGGAGCCGCTGGGGCCAGTCAGACTGACGAGGTGGCGCAGGTGGGTGATCATGGCGTTCTCGGCGGCTGACATGACGACAAGATAGGGGGCGCCGCCGCGCGGAATGGGGCTGTGCCGTGCTCCGTTCTGCCGCGTCCTTACCCGTCCCCCTCAGGCTCCTGCTCCCCGATCACCCGCACCACGCCGAGGTCGCGTGCGGCCTCCACCGCGGCGGGCATCCAGCGGGACGGCACCCGGACCTCCACCAGCCCCCCGCGCACCAGGGGTGTAAGGCCCCGGGTCAGGGCGTCCCGCAGCGCCTCCTCCTCGTGGCGCCCGGTCCCCGGCACCTCAGCCAGGTCCAGCGTGAGCGTGGCCCGGACCCTTCCCCCCGGTCCTCCCCCGGGGACGAGCGTGAGCCGAGCCACACGCACCTGCAAGGGCCCCGTCTCACCGGGCAGGCGCCGGGGCGCGTGCAGGGCGAGCGGCGGGTCCGCCTGTCCCATTCGCGCAAGGCCCTGCGCCTCCAAGGCGGCGTTGGCAAGGCCGCTGCCGTCCCGGGTGTCTCCCCGCCGCGCCTCCTGCTCTGCCGAGCGGGCGACGTGGTGGATTTCGCGGGAATCCCGGCCACTGTTCCGCGCGACGGGATGCACCCACAGGTCCCGCAGGTGATAGCGGGCGGCCTCCCCGGCGGGACTCTCCAGGATGGCCAGCAGCGCCGCCAATTCCAGGTCGCTGTACAGCCGCGCCGCGGCGCCCCCGGGCACGAGCCGCAGCCCCGCCAGGATCGCCTCGGTCTCAGCGTCCAGCGACGTGCCGCCGGGACGCGCGCCGCTCGTCTGCCGCACCTGCCGCGTCTCGGGCTGCACCGCCCGGGCCGCCCACCCGGAAAAGGTCTGACGGCGCTCATGCCGGGTGCTGCCGTCGGTGTAGACGTGCCAGGTGTCGGCGGGGTCAGCCTCGTCGGGCCGCGTGACTCCTGCCGGGCGCGTTCCGTTTGTCATGGGGCCCTCCTTCCCGAGTTGTAGCGCCGGTCCCTGTGATGTTTCAGGGAAAGAGGCCAAGGCAGGGCCACCGGGTGCGCTCCGCTCCGTCCTGCTCCCGGTACGATGCCCGACATGCCCCAACCCCTGCTGCTCGGCCACCGCGGCTCGCCCCGCCAGCACCGCGAGAACACGCTGCCCAGTTTCCAGGCCGCCCTGGATGCGGGCCTGGACGGCGTGGAACTCGACGTGCGCCGCCTCGCGGACGGCACGCTGGTCGTCCATCACGACGAGCGGCTGTTCGACGGGCGCCGCCTGGCGGACCTGACCCTCCGGCAACTCGCCCCCCATCCCGTGCCGACGCTGGGGGAGGTTCTGGAGTGGGCGGCGGACACGGGCGCCTCCCTCAACGTCGAACTCAAGTACGAGTCGGTGCGGCCCGACGACCGGGTGGCGCGCACCGCCGAGGGGCTGAGGCGGCACGGGCTGGTGGGCTCCACCGTCGTGTCGAGCTTCAACCCGCTCTTCCTCGCCGCCCTGCGAAGCGCGGCCCCGGAGATCGAGCGCGGATTGCTCTTCGACCGGTGGCCGGGAGTGATGCCCCGGGTGGCCCGGCTCCTCGACGTGCAGGCCCTCCACCCGCACCATTCCCTCGTGACGCCGGGGCTGATGGACCTGGCCCGCGGGCGCGGCTGGCGCGTCAACGTCTGGACGGTGAACGACGTGGATCTGGCGCGGCACCTGGTCGGGCTGGGGGCAGCCGGGTTGATCGGGGACGTGCCGGAGGTCCTGCTTGCAGCCCGCTGAAGCGATGTTATGCTGGCGCAAGAACGCCAATTTGGAACCGTTTGGAACGTGACGCGGCCTACCCGCGCCACGTGACGAACGCCTGACCCCGCCCCCTTACGCTCGGACCTCGGGAGGATACATGAAACGACTCATGCTCACGCTCGCGCTGGCTGGAACGGCCTCGGCCCAGACGGTGACGGTGGACTTCTGGCACTCGTTCGGCGACGCCAAGCGCGCGGGCTGGATTCAGGCCCGGGCTGACGAGTACAACAAGGCCCACCCCGGGGTGAAGGTCGTGCCCGCCTACAAGGGGGGTTACAACGACTCCCTCCAGGCGACCATCCTCGCCGCGCGGCAGGGCAAGCCGCCCGCCCTCGTTCAGATCTTCGAGGTCGGCAGCCAGCTCGCGCTGGACTCGGGGGCCTTCCAGCCGGTGAGCGGGATCAAGGCGGTGGACTTCAGCGACTACATCAAGCCGGTGATCAACTACTACACCATCGGCGGCAAGGTGAACTCGCTGCCCTTCAACTCGTCGAGCCCGGTGCTGTACTTCAACAAGAACCTGATGCAGAAAGCAGGGCTGGACCCCAAGCGGCCCCCCACGACGTACGGCGCGCTCCTCAAGGCCTGCGAGAAGATCAAGGCCGCGAATATCGACGCCAAGTGCATGACGGCGGCGGTGTACGGCTGGTTCGTGGAGCAGTGGATGAGCGAGCAGGGCGCCCTGCTCGTGAACAACGGCAACGGGCGCCAGGGCCGCGCGACCGCGAGCAACCTGGACAGCGCCGCCGCCCGCCGCATCTTCCAGTTCTTCAAGGATGTGAACGACAAGGGCTACTACACCTACACCGGGAAGCTGGCGGACACTGACGGCAGCAACGCGATCTTCAACAACCAGAAGGCCGTGTTCAACCTCAACTCCACCGCCGACATCGGCAACGTGAACGACGCGGCGAAGAAGGCGGGGTTTGGGTTGGGAATCGGCGTGCTGCCCATCCCCGACGGGGTGAAGCGCAACGGGGTGGTGATCGGCGGGGCCAGCCTGTGGATCGCCAAGAACATCAGCCCGGCTCAGGCACAGGCGGCGCTCGACTTCGCGCTGTACATGACGAACACGAAGAACATGGCCGACTGGCACAAGCTCACCGGCTACTACCCGGTGCGGAACTCCTCCATCGCGCTGCTGCGGTCGCAGGGGTGGTTTACCCAGACACCGCTGCAACTCGTGGCCTTTAACCAACTGCTGGCGACCAAGCCGAACCTCGCCTCGGCGGGGGCGCTGAACGGCACGGCCATTCAGACGCGCCAGATCATCGAACAGGGCATCCAGAAGGTGCTGGGTGGGCAGAGCGTGGACGCCGCGCTGAAGGACACCAAGGCGCAGGTGGACGCCGCCCTGCGCGAGTACAACCAGAACTTCCGCTGAAGCCCGCCCGCGTGGCGCGCGCCCCGGAGATCGGGTGTGCGCCGCGCGGCTTTCCTTTCCCGCCCGGAGGACCCATGACCGCCCTACCCACCGCGCCCACGGAGGCCGCCCCCGCCGCCCGGGAGACCACGGCGGCTCCCGCTTTCCGTGGCCGCCTGCTGCCGTGGCTCTTTCTCGCGCCCACCCTGCTCGTCCTCGCCGTCTTCCTGTACCTGCCCGCCATGCAGACCCTCTCGCTCAGCACGTACCGCAGCAACATCGTCCTGGGCACCCGGCAGTTCGTGGGCCTCTCCAACTTCGCCGAGCTCCTGAGCAGCCCCGCCTACCGCCAAGTCGCCGCGCAGACCCTCGCCTTCGTCGCGCTCGTCGTCGTGCTGGGGTTGGGCTTGGGACTGGGGCTCGCGTGGCTGGCGAGTCGCCCCATTCGTGGGGGGCGCATCTACCGCCTGCTGCTGATCTTCCCGTACGCGCTCTCGCCCGCGGTCGCGGGAACGCTGTGGCTCTTCCTGTTCAACCCGGAGGTCGGGGCGGTCAACCAGCTCCTCGGCTCGCTCTTCGGCGTGCGGCCCCGCTGGCTGGACGACCCCACCCTCGCCTTCGGGCTGGTGACCGCCGCCGCCGTGTGGAAGGGCCTGGGGTACAACGTGGTCTTCTACCTCGCCGCGCTGACGAACCTGCCCAAAGAAGTGCTGGAGGCCGCCGAGATCGACGGGGCGAACGGCTGGCAGAGCTTCTGGCGGGTGGTCGTGCCGCTGCTCTCGCCCATGACCTTTTTCCTGCTCTTCACCAACGTCGTGTACGCGCTGTTCGACTCCTTCGGTCTGGTGGACATCCTGACGCGCGGCGGGCCGGTCGAGGGGCAGGCGGGCGTGACGACCTTCCTCGTCTATCAACTGTATGAGGACGCCTTCCGCAACTTCCGCACCGGCATCGCGGCGGCCGAGGCCGTGCTGATGTTGCTGCTCGTCGGCGTGATCACCCTGCTCCAGTTCCGCTTCGGCAGCCGGAGGGTCCACTATGGCGCTTGAGCGGGTGGAGGTCCGGCGGGCGGCCCCGTCGGTCAGCGGGCGCAGGCGCCTCTCGCACGCGCTGACGCACGCGGCGCTCATCGTCGCGGTGTTTCTCGTCGCGGTGCCGCTGCTCTTCGCGCTCGTCAAGGCGACGCAACCCAGCGATCAGGTCATCACGCCCAACCTGCTCCCGGGGGGCGCGTTCTTCACCAACCTGGGGCGGGTATGGACCGAGGCGAACCTGGGGCGGTACATGCTCAACTCGCTCATCGTGACGGTCGCGGTCGTCGTGGGCAAGACGATCCTCTCCGTCCTCGCCGCCCTCGCCTTTGTGTACTTCCGCTTCCCGCTGCGCTCGCTCACTTTCGCCCTGGTGCTGTTCACCCTGATGCTGCCGACTGAGCTGCTTATCGTGGCGCTGTTCGACCTCGTGTCCACGCGGCTGGGGTGGGCGAACTCGTACCTGGCGATCATCGTGCCGTTCCTGGCCTCGGCGACGGGGACCTTCCTCTTCCGGCAGCACTTCCTGAATATCCCGACCTCGCTGGCCGACGCGGCGCGGATCGACGGGTGCGGGCCGCTGCTCTTCCTGCGCCACGTCCTCTTGCCCCTGAGCCTGAACACCATCGGGGCGCTCGCCGTGATTCAGTTCGTCTACGTGTGGGACCAGTACCTCTGGCCGCTGGTCATCATGCAGAGTGACGAGCGGCAGGTCGTGCAGGTGGGCCTTCGCAAGCTGATCGACGTGGGCGGGCAGACGGACTGGGGCGCGGTGATGGCGGGGGCTATCGTGACCCTGCTGCCGCCGCTGCTCGTCTTCACGGTGCTCCAAGAGCAGTTCAGCAAGGGCTTCGCGCTGGGGCAGGACAAGTGAACCGGGCGTTTCCTGCGGCCCTCATCCTTCCCGCTATGATGCGCGGGTGATTCCGGGCGGCCTGCCATCCCACCGCTTTCCCGTGCTGGAAGCCCGCTTCGGCCCCCTGACGCCGATGGACGCGGGAATGCAGAGCCGGGTCTATGCGGCGGCGGGTGGGGACGTGGTCGTGAAGGTCTACCGCAACCACCAGGGCCACCACCGCCTGGAGGCAGGGAACATGCGCCGCGCCGATCTCGGCGACTGGGTGGTGGACACCGTGGAGGCCGATGGCGTGGAGGCCCTCATCCTGCGCCGCTTCCCGGGCCGCCCCCTGCGCGCCGCCGATGTGCCCATCGCCCTGCCCCGCCTGCGCGCGATTCTGGAGGCGCTGCACCGCGAGAGGGCGGGCCGGGTGGACCTGCGAAGGCTCAGAGAGAGACTCCGGCGTTTTCGCAGCGCTCTTGCGGCCTATCCGCTCGACGATCTGTTCGACGCCGTTGAACTGCCGCTGGAACGGGGCCTGCTCGATCAGCCCGCCGCCTTCTGCCACCTCGACCTGTGGCACGACAACATCCTGATCGCGCCGGGCGGCGACGTGCTGGTGATCGACTGGACGAAGGCGGGCTGGGACGACCCCCTGCGCGACGTGGCGCTCCTCAAGACGGGCACCCTCGACCTGCTGAGCCCCGACGCCAGCCTCGACGCCGCCCTGACCTTCCTGCCGGACCAGGCCCAGGAGACGGTGACGCGGCTGCGGGCCTACCTCGCCCACACCTACCTGCACGACCTGTACTGGTTCCTGATGAACGAGCCCTACGAGTTCGACCGCCAGCAGCGGCTGAAGTTGCCCCGCGCCCGGCATGTGCTGGCCCGGCTGCCGGGGTAGGCGGCGGCAGATGGAGATTCCCCAAATGTTCCGTGACCTTTTTCTCCACCTGACTGTCATCTGACCCTACGGAAGAGCGGCCTATGCTCCCCCCATGACCCAGAACGACGGACAGAACGATCAGGCCGCCGCCCAGATCGACGAGCGCCTCATGCAGGACCTGCGCCAGCGCCTGGAGAGCCAGGGCGATCACATGCAGGTCAAGGACGTGAACGGCGAGTACGTCGGCACGGTGGATCACCTGGAGGGCGATCAGCTCAAGCTCACCCGCAGCGGCAGCCACGACGGCCAGCACCACTACGTCCCCCTCTCGCAGGTCCGGGGCATGGACGATGTGGCGGTGTATCTGACCATCCCGCACAGCGAAGTTCAGTAAAAGACAGGGCGAAAGGGGCGGCGGGGGAGACGTGCCGCCCTCTCGCTGTGGACTACTTCTCTACAGGTATCCTTTTAGTGTGTAATCAACGGCCTCTGTCAACCACTTTGAGAAGGATTCGCTGGCTACCTTGAATGCCTTCTCGTTGAAGAGATAATAATGGACGCATGGATCGTCGCTGGCCGAATCAACAAAAAAGAAGGAATACTGATAGCCCTGATGACCATAGAATACAAAGACACTGCTTGTGTCTAAATTGTGTTCGGGCCACTCCTCCATCAGGAGCTCGGTCAGTCCCTCCTTGTTTCCCTTGACTTCTGGATACATTATATCTGACCCCACGAGAAATGACCTACTCCTTCCCATGAGGGTCATAAAATCGACGTATAACTTGGGGAGCGTCGCAACGGCCTGGGCTTCCATCAGTTCCCTGATCATGCCATGAGTGCATCTTTCGGACTGACTTCCCGCTACAATACCGCTTGCCACCAGAAGTTTGTGGCATTGAGAAATCGCATCATTCATGCTCTGGAAGCCTCCACACATAATCTTGCTGCCATCTCTTTAAAAAAGAACCTCATGTCCGGCGAAAATCGGCTGCCCCACGCGCGCTCAGAGGGGTGGGCCGTGGTGCGGAGTGAGGAACAGGCCCTCCCAACTTTAGATTTTGGAACCGTTCCCACCCCCGTCGTATGCTGGGCACGTGCTGAAGACCGATCTGGCGGCGCGGCTGAGGGGCGCCTTCGACGACGACCGGGACGCCGACACCTTCCTGCTGCGGCTGGAACGCTACGGCGACGACCTCTCGCAGAGCCTGCACGCCGTGTACGGCGAGGCCACGGACGAGTTGCTGGAGCGCCTGCTGGAGGTGATGCTCCACGCCTTCCACGCCCGACCGGCGGACCTGCGGCGGCTGGACGAGGCCCGGCTGCTGCGCCCCGACTGGCTCCAGGCCCCCGAGATGGTGGGCTACGTCGCCTACGCCGACCGCTTCGCCGGAACGCTGAAGGGGGTGGGCGAGCGCCTGGATTACCTGGAGGGGCTGGGCGTGGGCTACCTCCACCTGATGCCCCTCCTGAGACCCCGTGAGGGTGAGAACGACGGCGGCTACGCGGTCGCCGACTACCGCGCCGTGCGCCCCGACCTGGGGACGATGGACGACCTCTCGGCGCTGGCACGGGGACTTCGGGGCCGGGGCATCAGCCTGGTCCTCGACCTCGTGCTCAACCACGTGGCGCGCGAACACGAGTGGGCGCAGAAGGCGCGGGCGGGCGATCCCAAGTACCGCGATTATTTCCACATCTTCCCCAACCGCGCGGCGCCTGATGCCTACGAGATGACTCTGCCCGAGGTCTTCCCCGACTTCGCACCCGGCAACTTCACCTGGGACGACGCGGCGGGGGGCTGGGTCTGGACCACCTTTAACAGCTACCAGTGGGACCTGAACTGGGCGAACCCGGACGTGTTCCTGGAGTTCGTGGACATCATCCTGCACCTCGCCAACCGGGGGGTAGAGGTGTTCCGGCTGGACGCCATCGCCTTCATCTGGAAGCGCCTGGGGACGACGAGCCAGAACCAGCCCGAGGTCCACCTGCTCACCCGGGCGCTGCGGGCCGCCGCCCGGATCGTGGCGCCCGCCGTGGCCTTTAAGGCCGAGGCCATCGTGGCGCCCGCCGACCTGATCCACTACCTGGGCCGTGGCGTCCACTACGGCAAGGTCAGCGAGATGGCCTACCACAACAGCCTGATGGTGCAGCTCTGGTCCAGCCTGGCGAGCCGCAACACCCGGCTCTTCGAGGAGGCCCTGCGCGCCTTTCCCCCCAAGCCCACGAGTACGACCTGGGGCGTGTACGTCCGCTGCCACGACGACATCGGCTGGGCGATCTCCGACGAGGACGCGGCCCGCGCGGGGCTGAGTGGGCCGGGCCACCGCCACTTCCTGAGCGACTTTTACAGCGGCGAGTTCCCGGGGTCCTTCGCTCGGGGTCTGGTCTTCCAGTACAACCCGGAAACGGGTGACCGCCGGATCAGCGGCTCGGCGGCGAGCCTGGCCGGGCTGGAGGAGGCGCTGGAGACCGGCGACCCGGGCCGCATCGACGACGCCGTGCGGAGGCTGCTGCTGCTCCACGCCGTCATTCTGGGCTTCGGGGGCGTGCCGCTGCTGTACATGGGCGACGAACTGGCGATGCTCAACGACTACGCCTTCGAGGACGTGCCCGAACACGCGCCCGACAACCGCTGGGTCCACCGCCCGCGCATGGACTGGGCGCTGGCCGAGGCGGTGCGCGCCGAGGAGGAGGAGGGAACACCGCACACCCCCGTCGCGCGGGTGAATACGGGTCTGCGCCACCTGCTGCGCGTGCGCCGGGAGACGCCCCACCTCCACGCCAGCATCGAGAGTCACGTGCTGCTCAGTCCCGACGGTCGCGTGCTGCTGCTGCGCCGCGAACACCCCCTGGGGACGATGGTGCAGGCGTACAACTTCAGCGAGGACGCGGTCATGCTGCCGAGCTACGTGCTGCGGGGCGTGCTGGGTGACCACGCCCAGGATCGCCTGAGCGGCAGCGTCTTCTCCCTCGACCGCCCCACCGTGCGGCTGGACCCCTACCGCGCGCTGTGGCTGACCACCTCCGAGGTGCCCGTATGACCCGCCCCCGCCGCGCCCGCATCTCGACCGAGGCCCTGCTGAACGCTGCCCGCCGCGCCGCCGAGCGCCTGACCCAGCTCAGCCGCGACCCCGAAGTGCGCCGCGAGGCCGCAAACGTCGCCCAGGCTGTCACCCGGTTACTCAACGCCATCCGCCGGGCAAGCCGGGAGAGGCCGCCGGAGTAAGGGACACGAACATCTGGCTCACTTTCCTCTGTGCCGCCGGGCTTCCTGACCTTCCCGGCGCGGCCTGTCATCTCTCTGTGGAGTTCCCCTTTGGACACCTACACCCTTGAACATCCCGAGTTGGGCACTCTGGCCGACTTCTTCGCCCTGCACCCCGACCCGGCGGACGTGGCGAAGCGGCTGCCCGTGCTTCGGGGGAACGTCGAGGCGGGCAAGGTGCGGCTGGAGAACGTGCTGATCCTCCGTTCCGGGAGGGGCGTGGAGGGCACCGCCCTGATTCCTGCTGCGCCCCGAGTTCCTGTCTTTCCGCGCTTTCGACCGGACGTATCCGCTGACGCACTGACCGTCCTGGCCCGCGCCATTCGTGAGCGGGCGGAGTCGGAGCGGGTCTTGCTGCTTCAGGACGACCAAGCGCCCCTGAACCGTGAGGCGGTCGAGGCTGCGGGCTGGCGATACGGCAGCACCGAGGTGATGTACGAGACGGACCTGCGAGCGCGTTCCTATGCCCCCATTCCTGAAGCCGTCGAGGGCGGCGAGGAGTTGTGGCAACACCCAGACATTGCCGCCCTCCTGACAACCCTGGGCCGCCCGGATGAGGAGGGCCGCGAGGACTGGACGCTCGTGGCCCTGCGCGGAGAGGCGGACGAGTTGCCCTTCGTGGCCCTGGGCGCCTATGGGCCGTCCAGACCCGGTTATGGCGGCGCGGACATGATCGGCGTGCATCCGGCCATGAGGGGCAGGGGGCAGGGGACGCGGCTGCACGCGCATCTGCTCTCCCGTCTGACCCGAGACTTCGCCACACACGGCGGGCTGACCTCCGCGGGCAACCACGCCATGCGCCGCATCTTCGAGAAAAACGGCAGCCGCCCCACCGTCACCCAGATGTATTTCCGGCAGCCCTAACGCCCCTCTTGCCCTCCCCCCGCCGCCCCCTGTATAGTCTCCTCTTGGTCAAGTGGGGCAGGGCGACCAACAGCCTCAGCGCCAAATGTGGTGCAGGGGCGGCCCGCACCCCGGACAGGAGCCTTCTCAGGAAGTGCGACTGGGCCAAGGAGCAGACATGCCGAAGATGAAGACGAAGAAGAGCATGACCCGCCGGGTGAAGGTTACGGCCACCGGCAAGGTCATGGCGTTCAAGAGTGGTAAGCGCCACCAGAACACCGGCAAGAGCGGCGACGAGATTCGCGGCAAGGGCAAGGGGTTTGTGCTCGCCAAGAGCGAGTGGGCCCGCATGAAGCTCGGGCTGCTGGCGAAGGGGAAGTGAGATAGATGCCGCGCGTTAAGACCGGGACCGTCCGCCGCCGCCGCCACAAGAAGGTGCTCAAGCGCGCCAAGGGCTTCTGGGGCAGCCGCTCCAAGCAGTACCGCAACGCCTTCCAGACGCTGCTCAACGCCGCGACCTACGAGTACCGCGACCGCCGCAACAAGAAGCGCGACTTCCGCCGCCTGTGGATTCAGCGCATCAACGCGGGCGCGAGGTTGCACGGCATGAACTACTCCACCTTTATCAACGGCCTCAAGCGCGCCGGGGTGGACCTCAACCGCAAGGTGCTCGCCGACATCGCCGCCCGCGAGCCCGAGGCTTTCCAGGTGCTGGTGAACACCGCCAAGGGTGCCCGCGGCCAGTAGGCGAAGGATGAAGAAAGACCGCCTCCCACCGTGGGGGCGGTTTTTTGTGGCCGCCAGTGGGGAAGGGGGAATATGGAAAGGTCCATGCGGGTGGCTGAGGGTTTTCCCGCTACCGATGAGTTGCCTCTGTCGCTTACGCTGTACCCCATGAGCGTGATCCTGGGCATCGATATCGGCGGCAGCGGCATCAAGGGGGCGCCCGTGGACACGGCAACCGGGAAGCTGATGGCCGAGCGCCACCGCATTCCCACCCCGGAGGGCGCGCGGCCCGACGCGGTCAAGGACGTGGTGGCCGAACTCGTGCGGCACTTCGGGCACCAGGGGCCGGTCGGCGTGACCTTTCCCGGCATCGTGCAGCACGGCAAGACGCTCAGCGCGGCCAATGTGGACAAGGGCTGGATCGGGCTGGACGCTGACGCCCTCTTCACCCAGGCGACCGGGCGCGACGTGACCCTGATCAACGACGCCGACGCGGCGGGCCTCGCCGAGGCGCGGTTCGGGGCGGGGGCGGGCGTGTCCGGCGTGGTCATGCTGCTGACTTTCGGCACCGGGATCGGCAGCGCACTCATCCACGACGGCGTTCTCGTGCCGAATACCGAATTCGGCCACCTGTGGCTCAAGGGGGACAAGGAGGCCGAGGCCTGGGCTTCGGACCGCGCCCGCGAGCGTGACGACCTGAACTGGAAGCAGTGGGCCAAGCGCGCGAGCACCTATCTCCAGCATCTGGAAGGACTGTTTTCCCCCGACCTCTTCATCATCGGCGGCGGCATCAGCAAGAAGGCCGAGAAGTGGCAGGAGCATCTCAAGACCGAGCGGACCAAGCTGGTCCCCGCCACCCTCCAGAACGAGGCCGGAATCGTCGGCGCGGCGATGATGGCGGGCCGCCGGGCACAGGGACGCTGAGAGAGGGAACCCGCCCGTCCCCACCTCCGTAATGTCATCTGTATGGGATTCCTCAAGAAGATGATGGCGGCGGTGGGTGTGGGCGGGGCAGCGGTGGACGCGCGGGTGCAGAACCCGGCGGTGCGGATCGGCGAGGACCTGACGGGCGTGGTGGTCGTGCGGGGCGGGGCCATCGAGCAGCGCATCGAGCGCCTCAACCTCGGTCTGGCGACGCGCTACAAGTCCGACGACTCGTACGTGACGCACACGCTGTTCTCGCAGCCTGTGGTGGGCGGGTTCGAGATTCGTCCGGGGGAGACGCGGGAGTTCCCCTTCCGCCTGACCGTCCCGGCGGGCACGCCCCTCACCCTGCCGGGGACGGCGGTGTGGCTGGTTACCGACGCGGACATCGCGGGGGCGATGGACCCCGGGGACAACGACCCGCTCCAGATTCTCCCCAGCCGCGAGATGGAGGTCGTGATCGCGGCGGCGGACCGCCTGGGCTTCCGGCTGAGTTCCAGCGAGGTGGAGTACCACCACGGGCGGATCGTGCAGGAACTCAGCTTCCGGCCCCCCTACGGCCAGTACCGCATCAGCGAGCTGGAGATGATGATGTTCCCGGCGGCGGGCGGCCTCGACGTGATCCTGGAGGTGGACCGCCGCGCGACCGGCCTCGCCAGCCTGTTCACCTCCGAATTCGAGCAGAAGGGCCGCTGGCACGTGCCCGCCGGGCTGCTCGCGGGGGGGCCGGACGCCGTCGCCCGCGAGTTGCAGGCGCGGGTGCAGCGGCTGAGCTAGGCGGTCGGGAGGGGGGAACCGGCGTGCGCCACGTCGGTCCCCTCGCCTCTTGGTAACGGCGCGGCAGAATGCGGGCCATGACCCTGCCCGCAACTCCCGACACCCACGCCCCCGAACTCCTCACCTGTGACGTGCTGTACACCGGCATCGGGGGCGGGCACGCGCCGGGCGGGGTGGTGGTGGCGAACGGCGCGATCGCGGCGGCGGGCGACCCGGCGACCCTGCGGGCGGGCTACCCCCACGCGCGGGAGCGGCGAGTGGGTGAGGTTATCGCCCCGCCCCCCGTGAACGCGCACACCCACCTCGACATGAGCGCCTACGAATTCCAGGCCCTGCCCTACTTCCGCTGGATTCCCGAGGTCGTGATCGCCCAGCGGGAGAAGCGGGGGATGGCGGGTGCCCTGGCCGGAGCGGACGACCTCGCGCGGCTGGGGGTGGGCGCGGTGGGCGACATCGTGTGGTCGCCGGAGGTCATGGACGAGTTGCTGGCGAGGGCCGACCTGAGGGGCGTCCTCTATTTCGAGGTAATCGGCCCTTTTCCCGAGCGGGCCGACGAGACGTTCCGCAGCCTCCGCGAACGGGTGGAGGCATGGCGCGGGCGGGAGCGGCCCGGCGGCCCCCGCGTCGGCCTCTCGCCGCACACGCCCTTCACCGTCAGCCACCGCCTGATGCGCCTCGTGGCCGAGTACGCGGCGGGGGAGGGCCTGCCCCTGCAGATTCATGTGGCCGAACACCCCGCCGAACTGGAATTGTTTCGGACGGGCGGCGGCCCCATCTGGGAGAACCGGCTGCCCGCCCTCTACCCGGAGACGCTGGCGGGGGTGATCGGGCGGGAGCCGGAGCCGGACCTCACCCCCGTCCGCTATCTCGATGAGCTCGGCGTTCTGGCCGCTCGGCCCACCCTCGTCCACATGGTGAACGTGACGGCGGGCGATATTGCGTGGGTCGCCCGTGCTGGTTGCCCGGTCGTGACCTGCCCACGCAGCAACGCCCACCTGGAGTGCGGCACCTTCCCCTGGGCGGCCTTCGCGGCGGCGGGGGTGGAGGTCGCCATCGGCACCGACTCCATCGCCAGCGGGGGTAGCCTTGACGTGCGCGAGGATGTGGCCTTTGCTCGCCGCCTCTACCCCGACCTCGACCCCCGGCTGCTCGTGCGGGCGGCGGTCAAGGGGGGGCACCGGGTGACCGGGACACCGACCCCGCACCTCCGCCGGGGGGAGAGCTGGCACGCGCATTACGTCTGGTGACGTGCTATTATCCCGAGGTTGCCCGTCACGCACCCCCGACGTGACGGAGGAGGAAGAGACATGAAGAAAGATGCCCACCCCAAGGCTGTGCCCACCAAGATCATCTACCAGGGCAAGGTCGTCATGGAGACCCTGAGCACCCGTCCCGAGATCCACGTGGACGTGTGGAGCGGCGTTCACCCCTTCTGGACCGGCGAGGAGCGCTTCGTCGACACCGAGGGCCGCGTGGACAAGTTCAACAAGCGCTTCGGCGACAGCTACCGCAACAAGAACAAGAAGTAAGGCGCGAAGCCTCTGATCGCCCTGCCGTCACGGCAGGGCGGTTTTTTATGGCGGCTTGCCCAGGGGTGGGGAAGGGCAAAGGCAACAGGCAAAGGCCAGGCTCTGATCTCTGCGCCGTCCCGGCTCTGGAAGCTGCGCGGATGGGGCGAGGCTGCCGGATGGGCGCCCCTCACCCCTGGCGGCGCCAGGCTTTCTCCCACGAGGGGGGAGGGTCACAAGTGGGTGTCCTCGGTGGAGATCAAGGCCTGGGCAAAGGCGCTCATGGTTGGCTCTCTGCTGTTCGGTTGAAAATAAGTTTCCGGCACCGAGATCAAAGGCTGAGCGGCAGGAGCTCCTCTTCCCCTTGGCGCCGTCCGGGGAGGCTCCCGGTCCCCGGCCCCTCTCCTTTCCGGCCCTCTGCCATAATCCCCTGCGTGCTGAAGTCTCCCTACCACGGCGGGCACCTGGAAGTGATCGTCGGGCCGATGTTCAGCGGCAAGAGCGAGGAGCTGATTCGCCGCGTGACCCGCGCCGTGATCGCCCGGCAGCGGGTCGCCGTGTTCAAGCCCGCCATCGACGACCGCTACCACGTCGCGCAGGTCGCCAGCCACGCGGGGCGCTCGACCCCGGCGGTTGCCGTGCGCGAGGCAGCGGAAATCCGGGCGCACCTGCTGGGTGAGGGGCCGCTGCTCTCGGCGCCCGATCACACGCTGCCCGAGGTGGTCGGCATCGACGAGGCGCAGTTCTTCGGGCCGGACCTGGGGCCGCTGGTGCTGGACCTGGCCGGGGCGGGGGTGCGGGTGATCCTGGCGGGCCTGGACCTGGATTTCCGCGCCGAGCCCTTCGGCTGCATCCCCGACCTGCTGGCCCGCGCCGAGAGCGTCGAGAAGCTGACCGCGATCTGCACCGTCTGCGGCGCTCCCGCGACCCGCTCGCAGCGCCTGATCGGGGGCCGCCCCGCCCGCTTCGACGACCCGGTGGTGCTGGTGGGCGCCGAGGAGGCCTACGAGGCGCGCTGCCGGGTTCACCACACCGTGCTGCGCTGAGGAGGCCGGTGCCCACGCCCCACATGAAGATCACCCCTCTAGTTTCCACGTCAAGCTTTTCATCAATGGTTTAGAATATGGGGGCCTGGACAGCATCCGGAGGGCCTTTGACCAACCCCCCCCAGCATTCCCCACCGCGGTATGAGGCCGCCTTCTGGCAGACATCGCAGCGGCGCATGTTCGCCCTGCTGGTGGCGTTCGGGACCCTGGCCTGCGTGGGCGCCCTGTGGGCCCAGGCCCCCAATTTCGATCCGCTGGACCGGGTGGCGCTGCCCGTGCTGGCGCTGATCCTGCTGGGGCTGCAACTCGCGCTGCTGCTGCGGCGGCTGACGGTCGGGGTGGCGGCCACGATCGCCTACGGGGTGACGAGCGTGTATTTCCTGCTCGCGCTGGAGCAGCAGTTCCGGGTGTTCGCGCCGCAGGTTCGCATGCTCAGCGAGAGCACGTACTGGTTCCCGGTGCTCTACGCCGGGGCCTTTCTGCTGTACCCCCCCCGGCGGGCGGCCTGGCTGGCCGGAACCACGTACCTGCTCGCCTTCGGGGTCTGCGTGAACCACCTCGTCACCGGCGCCTCGGCGGGCGACCCGCGGCTGGTCGGGGCGGTTGCGCAGTTCCTGCTGGTGGGGGCGGTCATGATCATCGTGCAGGCGACCTTCGGGGTGCAGCGGGTGCAACTGCTCGCCGAGCGCGAGGCGGCCTACCGCGACGCCCTGACCGGGCTCGCCAACCGCCGCGCCGCCGAGGAACGCCTCGCGGCCCTGGCCCAGGACGGGGACCGCTTCACCCTGGTGCTGTTCGACCTCGACCATTTCAAGGCTGTCAATGACCAGCACGGGCACGCGACGGGCGACCTCGTGCTGCGGGGGGTGGCCCAGGCGGCGCAGGGCGTACTCCCCCGCGGCGGCGTCGCGGCCCGCTGGGGCGGCGAGGAGTTCCTCCTCATCCTGCCCGTCCTGAGTACCCGGCAAGTGCGCGAGATGCTGGACACGCTGCGGGCCCAACTGGGAGGGCAGCGCCACGGTGAGGTGACCGGCATCACGGCCAGCTTCGGCGTCGCCACCGCGCGGGAGGGCGAACATCCCGACGCCGTCCTCGCCCGCGCGGACGCGGCCATGTACGCCGCCAAGCACCGGGGCCGCAACGATGTGCAGCACGCTGACCTCCAGCGCACCCACCACGGCGGCGTGCCGGAGGCCTTTCCCGAGGACCACGGGCCGGGCTGAGCCCTCCTTATGCCGTGTCGCGCACGATCAGGCGCGGCTCGAAGCGGCGGGCGCGCGGCGGCCCCCGGAACCCGCCCAGCCGGCTCAGCAGCAGGTGCGCGGCCTCGTAGCCCATCTGCTCGACGGGCTGGTGCAGGGTGGTCAGCCCCCGCGCCGCCGCCCAGGGCTGGTCGTCGAAGCCGATGACGCGCACGTCCTGCCCGGGCGTCAGGCCGCGCAGCCTCGCCTCGTCGAGCAGCGCGCCCGCCAGCAGGTCGGCGGAGGCGAAGACCGTGCAGGGAAGCTGCGCCCCGTCGAGCAGCGTCACGGCGGCGTTGCGGGCCGCGAGCGCGTCGAAGCTGGCGGTAAATTCCGCGCGGAGGGTGCGGCCCGCCGCTCCCAGCGCCCCCAGGAAGCCCGAGCGGCGCTCCTCGAACACGCGGGTGGTGAAGAGCTGGTCGAGTTCGGTCTCCACCCAGATCGCGTACAGCTCGCCCGGCAGCGTGGCCGCGTACTCGCCCGCCAGCCGCCCACCCGTCACGTTGTCCATGTAGGCGCAGTCCACGTTGGTAGCAAAGGCGTCCACCAGGACGGTGGGCTGCTGGGCGCGCACCCGGCGCTCGCTGAGCAGCGCGGTGAGGTTGTACGTCGCCATCACCAGCCCGTCCGCCTGGTAGGCCAGGGTGTGCGAGCCCAGGTAGCGCTCCAGCCGCGAGCGGTCGAGCAGCGGGAAGATCGCCACGTCGTAGCGCGCCTCCTGAAAGGCCGTCTCCAGCCCGTCGAGCAGCCGCACATAGAACTCGGTCGTCACGACGGGCAGCAGCACGCTGATGGTGTAGCTCTTGCCGCCCGCGATCCGCCGGGCATGGGGATTGGGGGTGTAGTCGAGGTCGGCGATGGCCTTGAGGACCGTCTCGCGCGTGGCGCCCTTCACGGCGGTGTGGTTGTTCAGCACCCGGGAGACCGTGCCGACCCCCACGCCCGCCCGCCGGGCCACATCCTGAATCGTGGGTTTGCGCATCACTGTGTGCCCACCATACCCCGGGCCGTGGAACCTGTTCCACCACTTTGGGCTGGGCGCGGGACAGGGGGACAATTCGGCCCGTGTGGCGCCGCTAGACTCCGGGGGAAGGGGCTTTCCCCCCTCCCCTCGCTTCCCTGTTCATTCCCAGGAGGCTTTCCCGCATGTCCAGACCCACCCCCCTGCTCGCGGCCCTCGCGCTCGCGGCGATCCTGCTGCCCGCGGCGGCGGGGCACGCCGACCACGGCGCGGCGGGCTCGGCTCCTGCCCCCCAGACCTCTGCCCGCCCGCTGCCCCTTACCGCCATAGGCGCGACCGTCGTGGCCGTGCCGCCCGGCGCGACGGAGACGAGCGCCTTCCTGACGCTGCGGAATACGGGCCGGGCGCCAGTCGTCC
Organism: Deinococcus aerius; assembly: GCF_002897375.1. Classification (NCBI taxonomy): domain Bacteria; kingdom Thermotogati; phylum Deinococcota; class Deinococci; order Deinococcales; family Deinococcaceae; genus Deinococcus; species Deinococcus aerius. The sequence goes on from NZ_BFAG01000005.1 coordinate 181,131, forward strand.
TCACGGGCGTCCGCACCCCCCTCGCCCGCCACGCCATGCTGATGACCACCCGGCGTGACGCCCAGGGCCTCACGGGCATGAGTGCTGTCAACACCCTGACCGTCCCCGCGGGCGGCACCCTGAAGCTCGGCCCGGACGGCGACCACCTCATGCTGATGGACCTGGCGCGCGTTCCCAGAGTGGGGGAGAAGGTGCCCCTGACGCTGAGCACCCGCGATGGCCGCAGCCTCACCGTCAGCGCCGTCGTCCGCAAGCCCTGAGCCCGAAAGGAAGTCCCGTGACCGACCTGCCCGCCCCTGCTCCCGCCCCCGCCGCGCGGCCCTGGTATGTATCCGCCCTGCTGGCCGCCGCCTCGGTCGTGCTCGTGCTGGGCGGCGCGTGGGTCTTCGCGCGGCTCAGGAGTCCTTTCCCTTTCTACGGCACGGCGTACACCCCGCCCCGCGCCGCCCAGACCTTCAGCGGCACCGACCAGAACGGCCAGCCCTGGACCTTCCAGCCGGGGGGCACGGGCCGCACCACCGCGCTCTTCTTCGGCTTCACCCACTGCCCGAACATCTGCCCCCTCAGCCTGGCGTACCTGGAAAAGGCCCGCGAGGCGCTTCCGCCCCGGGAACGTGAGCGGCTCGACATCGTGCTCGTCAGTGTGGACCCGGACCGTGACACCCCCGCCCGGCTCAAGGAGTACGTCGAGTTCTTCGGCCAGGCGACGGGCGTGCGGGTGCCCGAGCCCGCCCTCTCGCAGGTCGCCCGGGGTTACGGCGTCGCCTACCAGAAGGCGGACGTGAAGAGCCCGACCAATTACCAGATCAACCACACGACCGCCACCTACCTGATCGACGCCTCCGGCCGCCTACGGGTGCTGTGGGACTACACCCAGCTCACCCAGGTGGACCGCGTGGTGCGCGACCTGCGCCACGTGCTGGAGAACCCCTCCTCATGAGTGCCCCTGACCTGAATCCCAGCCTCGCGGACCTCCTCGCCCTGCGTTTCGACCCCCTGGTGTGGCTGCCCGTGCTGGCGGTCTCCGGCCTTTACCTGTGGCACTTCGCTCAGGCCCGCCGCACCCCCGCCGGGCAGGCCCGCTGGCCGGTCTGGAAGGCCGTGCTGTTCGGGCTGGGCATGGTGCTGCTTATCCTCGCCACGCAGACTGCCGCCGTCACCCTCACGCTGAACAGCATGGCGCTGTACATGGGCCGCCTGATGGTCCTCGCGGAGGTCGTGCCGCCACTGCTGATCCTGGGCCTGCCGCGCGGCATTACCATCAACCCGCGCCGTCCGCTGGGCCGGGTGCTTGGCGTGCTGCTCGACCCCTGGGTGGCGCTCGCCGTGTGGGCCGCCGTCATCATCTTCTGGAACATCCCGGCGGGCTTCAACGCCTCGGTGGTCACGAACACGGCCGCCGCGCTCCTGCCCGCGCTGTACCTGCTGAGCAGCCTGCTCGTCTGGGGCGTCGTGCTGCGGCCCCTGCCGAGCGTGCAGCCCGCCCACATCGGCTCGCGCGGGTGGTTCGGGCTGATCGCGGGCCTGCCCATGATGGCGGTCGCCGCCGTGTGGCTGTACTCCCGGCGGGTGCTGTACAGCCCCTACGTCGGGGCGCTGTGCCTGTGGAACCTCTCGCCGCTGGAAAACCAGCAGATCAGCGGCTGGATCATGATGCTGGCCGGGCTCCCGGCGACCGGGCTCGCCCTGGTGCAACTGATGGCGTGGCTCATCCAGCTCGCGGATAGTGGGACGCAACCTCCGGCGGCGCGTGGGTAGAGGTTGGTGGAAGGGCAGAAGGGGCGGGGTGCCCTGATGGGGTCCCGCCCCTTCTCCCTTCTGCTCAGTGGCCCGTTCGGGTTGGGGAGGAAGTGGTCATCCCGGCTGCGTAGCCCCTCTGCCCCTCTCCCCGGCGCCGACCCCCTGAGATTGCGTTCATCCTCAGAGCTGACCGCATTCATCCCCGCTCAGCGTGGTAAAGCCTGCCCGCCGACTATCCCTTCCACCCCTGCCCGCAGCCGTTCCAGTTCCCCCTCCCCCAGCACGGGCGCCTCCGCTTCGGTGGACACGTCCGGCAGCGGCACCCAACTCACGCAGCCCAGCATCTCGGGCGTCTCCTCCAGCACGAGGGGCTCGCGCAGCGGGCGCACCCGCAGGAGCAGCGCGTGGACCCAGGGGCGATTCCGGTAGTGAAAGCGCCGCTCGATGGCTCCTGCCGTCAGCGCCTGGTACGGTTCCAGCGCCAGGGCCCGCTCCAGCGACTCCACTTTGTAGATGGCGACCACCTCGGCGAGTGCGGGAAGCACGATGCGCCCGGGTTGCGGATCGTCACGCAGTAGGCCCGCGAACTCCGGTTTCAACTCCGCCAGATTCTGGTGCAGGAAGGTAGGGTAGAGGAGAAAGCGGCGGTGCTCGACCTCGAAGCCCGCGTGCGTCTCCATGATGCCCCCCTTGCGGATGAGGAGGGCGGTGTGAGCAGAGGTGAGCGCCTGACACTGGGCGTCCCATTCCTTGAGGGCGGTGGCGGGGGTCATGGGGAGAGGGTAGCGCGGTCGAGGGGTTGCGCTATATGCCTTTTTGGCATACATTGGATTGGGTGAACGTCATCACGCCCCGTAAGCTCCGCGACTTCTGGCAGGAACATCCACAGGCCGAAAAGCCGCTCCGCGCCTGGGAGAAACTTATTCGTAGATCGGCCCCCACCCATTTCGACGAACTGAAGCAGATTTTCGGCAGCGTCGATTTCGTCCCGCCTGAGTCCACCGTGTTCGATATCGGAGGCAACAAGTACCGTCTGATTACCTTCGTCGCCTACAGTGCCCAGCGGGTCTATATCAAGCACGTTTTCACCCACCGTGAATACGACCTCTGGACCGAGCAGAACCGCAAAGGAGGCAAGGGATGACCCTGAACCTTCAGCAAACCCTGACTCACTGGAACGCCCTGGATGGCGACCTGCACCGGCTCCTGCGCGGAATTGACACCGAGCAGGATTACGATCAGGCTGCCGCTCTGCTGGAAGAACTCGACCGCCTGACCGAACAGGACGGAGACGGCCCCCATACAGTCCTCGCCGCCCTCCTCGCTGAGAAGCTGAGTGCCTACGACGAGGCTCACCACCCTCCTGCCGATGCCAGCCCCGCCGAGGTCCTGGCTTTCCTGATGGAGCAACACAGACTCAAGCAGACGGACCTGGCCGACTTGGCCGATCAAGGCACGATCAGCCGGATTCTGAGTGGCAAGCGAGGTGTGGGGAAGAAGCTGGCTGAAGCGTTCGCGCAACGGTTCGGGGTAGACCGGTCTATCTTCCTGTAGAGTTCATCCGGAAATTTGGCGAAGCAGAATGAGGATGCAGGCGAGCTGGACGAAGCCCAGGAAGTTCTCGGCTTTGCGCTCGTCACGGGTTCGGACACGCCGGAAGGACTGTAACCAAGCGATGGTGCGCTCGACCTTCCAGCGCCGCTTGTAGCGGCGCAGTGGTCGTCCATCCTGCGTTTTCTGCTTCCGGTTCTTGCGGTTGGGCGCGATCATCTCGATCCCCAGCGCGGCCAACTCCGCATCCAGGGGGTCACGGTCGTAGGCCTTGTCCCCGATCAGCCGCTGTGGGAAGTCCAGTCCGAAGGAGGCCTCCAGGGTGGCGTGAACCAGCGTGACCTCCCCCGGGCTGGCACGCTCAGTGTGGACGGCGAGCGGCAGACCGCTCGCATCCACCATCAGCATGATTTTGGTGCCCTTGCCCTTCTTGGTTGGGCCAACGTTCGCGCCCCCTTTTTCGCGGCACTGAAGGTGCCGTCAATGAAGGCCTCGCGCAGGTCGAGTAGTCCCTGGTCCTCCAACAGCTCGTAGAGCTGTCCCAGGATGTTCGGGAACACGCCGCGCTCGTTCCACTCCTGAAACCGCTCGAAGCAGGTGGACTTAGGCGGGTACTCCGGACGCGGGAGGTGGTGCCACTGGGCCCCTGTACCGAGCACCCAGAGGATGCCTTCCAACAGTTCTTTGTCACCCCGCCGCGGTCGTCCGCGGCGGGTCTGCTTTTCAGGAGGAGGCAGCAGAGGCGCGAGGATCGCCCACTGTTCATCGGTCAACCGCACTGCTTCAGGTTGTCACCCGTCCTCGCCTCACGACCGTGACGATTTTCCGGATGAACTCCTAGGGACTCTGTGGCAAAGAGGACGCAGATTATCCATCATCAGGACGACATTCCCGCCTTTACAAGTGAGGCCGAGGAGGCCGAGTTCTGGGCCACACACTCCCTAGCTGAACATCTGCTGCGCCTAGAGAACGTGGAGGGCGATCTTCTTCCTCCCGCCCGGCCCCACAAATCCAATCCCACCAGCATCCGCCTGGGCACCGACCTGGAGCGGCGGCTGCGCCACCTCGCCGAACTGAAAGGCACCTCCTACCAGACACTCCTCAAGGAGTTCGTGCTGGAAAGGGTGTACGAGGAGGAGAAGCGGCTGGGGGTAATCTAACAGGAATATCTAGCTACCTTATAGGCTCTGACAGGATTACCAGGAAGCTGGTGCTGTGGCAAGTGGGCCGAGTAATTGCTGTCCATCAAATTGGAAGTAAGCACCGTCTGATGATTTGACAAGGACATAAGAAGTGTTTTCGTCCTGCCGTACCTGACAACTGGATACATTAGCAGGAAGTTCGGAAAAGATGGCTGGCGCACAGGGAGTCAAATTAGTGTATATAGGTTTACCGTTATCGCTACTACGTTGTATTTCGGCTCTCGTTACTGCATTACGAGCTAAAGATTTAGCGCTATTATTATTAGATGCTGCGCGCGCACTTATTATGTTGGGAAACAGGAAGAACAATATAAGGGAAATAATTGCAACAACCGACAGTAATTCAATCAAAGTAAAGCCTTGACGCTTAGGAGTGGCAGATCTTGTATGCTCCTGTTGCATTTCCGGTCAGCTACCTTTAAAGAAACTTCGTCGAGGAGACCCTTAGATTGAGTAGTTTAAGGCCGCCCCGTAGCGTCGGGGCGGCCTTAAACTACAGTATGTTAGGGAGTGCTCGTGATGCCCGTGGGAGCGGGAGCGCCAGCGGTTGTCGTGGAGGTAAGGGTGCTGCCATTGAAAACGTACTTGTTGCCAGTGCTCGCTTCAATGTAGCCAGTCGTCTCGTTCGGTCCCTGACGAACTTCGCAAGTACCCGCCTTAACAGCCGCAGGCTCGGTCATCGAGAGCGGAGCAGCCGTACACTTGAGGACAGCCCCCACCGTTGCACCAACAGCAGTACCGTTTGCGCGCGCGGACTCAGCCTGAGTCACCGCGTTACGCAGGAAGCTCTGAGCTGCGCTGTTGTTCGCCGCCTGCCGAGCGTTCAGCAGGTTAGGGATCAGCACCGCCGCCAGAATGCCGATGATGGCGATTACGATCAGCAGTTCGATGAGGGTGAAGCCTTGGGTTCCGTTCTTCATAGGGTCTCCTGGTGGCTGTCGGGATAAGGAATCGGGAGAAGTTCCGTCCAGCCGGGGATTGCTTTGCAGGTCCGGGTGTCTCCCGTCCTTGCTGGCATGAGCTTATTTAGGAGGCTCTAACAGAGCCCTTACATGGAAAACGCGTGCATGGGGGGATCGGGGGGGGTGGTGTCCCTTACCTTGTCAGGAGGTAAGGCCACGTACCGTGTAAAGAAGGAGGCGCTATAAAGCGCACCACACTGACCAGCAAGGGCCAGGTCACGATCCCCGCAGTCATCCGGGAGGCATTGCACCTGCAAGCCGGGGACCGGCTGATTCTGAGCCTCACGGAAAACGGCTTCACGGCGTCTGTGGAGCGCACGCCGAAGGTTGAGGACGTGCGCGGGATTTTCGGGCACGCGGCCCGGCCGGGCACGACTCGTGCCGAAGAACGCGCCGCCTTTGGGGAAGCGGTGGCCGGGAAGTACGCCCCTTGAGAGTCCTCACTGACGCGGATGTGATTCCGCGTTTTGTGCTGGAGGACCATCCGGAACTCGCTCCCCGTGCCGTGGCCCTGTTTGAGCGTGCGGCGGTTGGGGCCGTGCAGCTCGTCATTCCGCCCACCGTTCCCGCGGAGTGCTTCTCCACCCTGAAAACCTTGTACAAGTTGCCCCGCGCCGAGGTCGCCAGTGGCCTGCTCAAGGTGCTGAACCTACCAGGCGCGGTTGTGCCGGAAGAACAGGCCGTGACGGAGGCCCTGCGGCGGCTGAAGGAACGGCGCGTGGATTTCGCGGACGCTTACCTGGCGGCTCTGGGCCGGACGTTGGCCCTGCCGGTGGCGAGTTTTGACGGCGACCTGCGAACACTGGGCGCGGACGTGCTGGACGCCTGATCGCCGTGGGAGAGGGAGGCAGGCGCGGTTCTCCCGCTTTCCCCCTTTGATCTTCGGGGGGCACCGCCTGCTCTGTCAGCCCCGTGACAGGCAGCAGTGGTATGATTCTCGGCAGTTCGGCTGAGCTTGCCTCCCGAATGGGCTCACGCAGCCCCACCCCTATTCCACCCTCTGCACGCGCGGCGCGCCCGGGCCTCTTCCCGGCGACGCGCTTTTCCTGCCGCGTGCGCGAAAGGCCCTGCATGGAACTGACACCGCGCGTTCCCCCCCACAGCAACGACGCCGAGATCAGCGTTCTGGGAAGTGTCCTGCTGGACAACGACACGCTGACCCAACTGGGAGACACGGTGACCCCCGACATGTTCTACCGAGAGGGCCACCGCAAGATTTTCACGGCGATGCGGGCCCTCCAGGAACGCGGCGAGCCGGTGGACCTCGTGACCCTCAGCGAGGACCTGCGGGTCAAGGGGCAACTCGACGAGGTGGGCGGCCTGACCTACCTGATCGGCCTGTCGGACCAGGTGCCGACCGCCGCCTACGCCGAACACTACGCGCGCATTGTGCAGGAAAAGCACACGCTGCGGCAGCTCATCAGTGCGTCGGGCAAGGCGATGCAGCTCGCCTACGACGCGCAACTGCCGCTCGAAGACCTGCTTGACCGAGCGGAAAAGATGATCTTCGAGGTCGCCGAGCAGAAGAAGCGGGGCGAGGCCTTCCAGGCGATGGACGCAGTTGTCCACGATACCTTCGAGTACATCACCCTGCTGCACCAGAACAAAGGCATTCCCGACGGTGTGAGCAGCGGCTTCCGCGACCTGGACGAGCAGATTTCGGGGCTCCAGAAGGGAAGCCTGAACGTACTGGCGGCCAGGCCGAGTATGGGAAAGACAGCCTTCGCCCTCTCCATCGCCCAGAATGTCGCCCTGCGCGGCGAGAAGACGGTGGCGGTCTTCAGCCTGGAGATGCCGAGCGTGCAACTCGCCCTGCGAATGCTGTGTTCCGAGGCGAGGGTGGACATGAACCGCATCCGCTCCGGGCAGCTCAACGAGCGCGACTTCGAGCGGCTAGCGCACGCGGCGGGGCGCTTGGCCGACGCCCCGATGGTCATTGACGACGAGCCCGACCTGACCCTCAACGGGCTGAGGAGCAAGCTCCGGCGCATCGCCGCGCAGTACGGGCAGCTCGGGCTGGTCGTGATCGACTACCTGCAACTCATGTCGGGCGGTAAGAACAGCGGCGGCAGCGACAATAGGCAGCAGGAGATCAGCACCATCTCACGCGGGTTGAAAGGGCTGGCGCGTGAATTGGAAGTGCCCATCATCGTTCTTAGTCAGCTCAGCCGTGCTGTAGAACAGAGGCCGAATCATAGGCCGATGCTCTCCGACTTACGTGAATCTGGCGCCATTGAGCAAGACGCAGACATTGTTATGTTCATATACAGAGATGAGTACTATAATAAAGAGACCGATCAGCAAGGTATCGCCGAAATCATCATTGGTAAGCAGCGCAACGGCCCCGTCGGCACGGTGAAACTCCAGTTCCACTCTGCCCACGTGCGCTTCAACGACCTCGCGCCGGAGGGCGTCTGATGACGGAGGACGTGAAGGCGAAGGCGGCGGAGGGGGCGAACACGGGGCGGCGGCGCAGGCGCAGGCGCAGTGGTCGTGCGCCCGAGCAGACGCGGGTGCCCGGGCCCGGCCAGGTGTCGAACGCGACGAGCGTGCCGGTGCCCGCCGCCCCCAGCAAGCGCGGGCAGAAGAAGGGGCGTCCGCTCGCCGAGCCGCGCATTGGCGTGGGCTGCATCGTGCTGCGCGGCGAGGAGATCCTGCTCGTGCGTGAGCGCGGTCGCTGGTCGCTCCCCAAGGGCGGGCTGGAATCCGGGGAACTCGTGCAGGAGGGCGCCCGGCGCGAGACCTACGAGGAGACCGGGCTGGTCGTGGAGCTGCGCGACCTCGCCTTTATCGTCGAGTTCCAGGCGCAGACCTGGGGGCATCACCTCCAGTTCTTCTACACCGGGCGCGAGGTGGGCGGCACACTGGGTCCCCGCGACCCCGACCGCGACGTGCAGGAGGCCAAATTTGTGCCCATCCGCCAGTTGCGTGAGTTCATCCGCTTTCGCCCCCGGCTGGTCGCCCTTGAAACCTGGCTGCGCGAGCGGCGGCCCCGGCACTTCGTCTTCAACCTCGACAAGGAACCCGCCATGCTCCGCAAACGCCGCCGGGTGGGTGTCGGCGCCGTCCAGCCCGAGCTGGCGGACGAGCCGACGGACGAGGCGGATTTGTAGCCCGCGGGTGTAGGTCACTGTGAAAAGGCGCTTTGACGCGGCATCCCAGCCCCCTTGAGCAACGCCCATGAGTCGCTTGGGCGAGGAAATCACGTTCAGGAGAGTGGGCAAAGCTCCTCCCCCTTGAGGGGGGAGGTTGGGAGGGGGTGAGCGGGCACGCCCTGCGGCGCGGCCAGTAGACAAAGCAAGCCATCTTGCAGGCGCTCCGGCTACTCACACGCCCCCTCACCCCGGCCCTCTCCCACAGGGGGAGAGGGAGAAAAACCCCTCATCAACGCGTCCGTTCACCTACCTGGGCACACCGAACCTCCCCCACTTCCTTCTGCTACAATCAGAATATGAAGCGGGTGTTACGTAACAAGCCCTCCGGTGAGGAGGCGATTTCCTATCCCGTCAGCGGACGCGGGTACGCCCACGTCTGCCCCTCCTGCGGCGAGCCGCTGGCCCTCTACGACCTGCGCGACGGCGATCAGGCGTACTGGTGCGATCCCTGCGGCAAGGGGCACCGCGCGGGCGATCCCCCGGCCCGGGCATTGCGGCCCCTGCCCCACGCGGGCTGAAGTCCTGAAGTGGTGCCCCGCCCCCGCCTCTCCGGTGGGGGCGCTATGCTGGGGGTATGACTGCCGCCTCATCCCCTTCCCCTCTCGGCCCAGCCGTGCTGGCCGGACAGGTGATCGCGGTGACGGGCGCGGACCAGGGGTATGGCCGGACGATCAGCGCCGTGCTCGCCCGGGCGGGCGCGAGCGTGGTCCTGATCGGGGGCAACAGCGAGACGCTGGCCGCCGCCGCGAGCGGGCTGGAACTCGCGGGCGGCACGGCCATTCCCATCAAGGCCGACGTGGGCGTGCCGCTCGACTGGCTCAGCGCCCAGAACCGCATCCTGGAGATTTTCGGGGCGCTCCACGGCATCGTTCACCTGGCTGACAAACGCGCCCACACCAACTTCACGATGCTCTCCGAGAACGAGTGGATGGAGCTGTTCAACTGCAACGTGAAGAGCAGCGTCGCCATCGCCCAGATCGTGCGCCGCCGCCTGCCCGGCACCTGGCTCACCCTCGTCGGGCCGCACCTGGACGAGGCCGGGCTCCAGGCGCATCCCCAGCGCGGGGCGCTGCGCGGCCTGGTGGAACACGCCCACGACGAGGACCTGCGGGTGAACCTCGTGCTGCCCTCCCGCGCCAGCAGCGGGGATGAGGCGCTCGACCGCCCGCTGGCCGACGCGGTGCTCGCGCTCGCCACCCCGGCCCTGCGGCACCTGCGCGGGGCGGTGCTGGAGGTGCCCCTGCCGCCCGTGCCCAAGGTGCGTGCCCCCGAGGCGGCCCTGCGGTGAAGTGCCCCTACTGCTCCGCGCCCGACTCGCGGGTGGTCAACTCGCGCCCCAGTGACGACGGGGCCAGCATCCGGCGCCGCCGCGAGTGCCTGGGCTGCGCCCGGAGATTCACCACCTACGAGCGGGCCCAGCTTGAGCCGCTGATGGTCGTCAAGCGCGGCGGCCAGCGCGAGGCCTTCAACCCTGACAAGCTGCTGCGCGGCCTGACCCTGGCGACCGAGAAACGCCCGGTGGACCCGGAGAAATTGCGCGCCTTCGCCTACGGCTTCGAGGACGAGGTGGGCGTGCCCGAGTTGCGGAGCGAGGAGATCGGCCGCCGCGCGATGACCTTCCTGCGCCCGCTCGACGACGTGGCCTATATCCGCTTCGCCAGCGTCTACCGTGATTTCGACAGCCTGGAAAGATTTATCGAGGAGATTCAGGGGTTGAAGGATCGGGAGGGGGGGGAGTAGGCGGGAGGTTGTCAGGCTGAGCCGCAGGCGAAGTATCCCAGGCAGGGCTGGAAGGCGGGACCCTTCACTTCGTTCAGGGTGGAGGTGCCCCGGGAATGCTTTCAGCCGCCAGCCCTTTCAAGCTGACGGCTGACCGTTGAGGGTTGGGCTACCGGCGCCGCAGCCAGTATTGCAGTGTCCCCACCACCCCCCGCCGGAAGAACAGCACCACGAGCACGAAGACCACGCCCGTGACGATGCCCGCCGGGAGGTTCGCAGTCGTCAGCACGTCGCGCAGCAGCAGCACCAGCCCGGCGCCGATCACCGGGCCGAAGAGGGTGGTCGTGCCGCCCAGCAGGGTCATCATCACGACCTCGCCGGAGGTGCGCCAGTTGACGACCTCCAGGCTGACGACCCCGTGGCCGAAGGTGTACAGGCTGCCCGCCAATCCCGCGAGCCCCGCGCTGATCAGGAAGGCGGTGAACTTGAAGCGGGCGGGGTTGTAGCCGATGCTCTGCGCCCGCTGCTCGTTGTCGCGCACGGCCTGCTGCACCTGCCCGAAGGGGCTGCGGACGGTGCGGTAGGCGACGTAGAAGCCGACGGTGAACACCGCGAGCGCGAAGTAGTAGCGGGTGACCGAGTCGCTGAAGTCCAGCCCCAGAAAGTTCGGCCGCGCGAAGCCCTGGAGCCCGTTCTCGCCGCCCGTCACGTCCGTCCACTGGAGCGCCAGGAACGAGAGCATCTGCGCGAAGGCGAGCGTGATCATGGAGAAGTAGATGCCGACCGAGCGCACGCTCAGGAAACCGATGGGCACGGCGATGAGCAGCGCCGCCCCGGTGCCGCCCAGCATGGCGACCGGCACGCTCTGCCCGTGTGAGAGCAGGAAGGCCGTCACGTACGCACTCGTGCCCCAGAAGGCCGCGTGCCCGAAGCTGAGCAGGCCGGAAAAGCCGAACAGCAGGTCGAAGGCCACCGCGAAGAGGCCCCAGGCGAGAATGTCGAGCGCCAGGACGGGATAGATCAGCCGGGGCAGGATCAGCAGCACGATTCCCAGGCCGATCAGCCACGCCGCGCGGGCCATCCTTCCCCGGTCGGTGCGGGCGGGTGTGCCGGGAAGGACCGTCATCGCGCCCCCTCCGGCAGCCCGAACAGCCCGCTGGGCCGCACGAGCAGCACGAGCGCCATGAGGATGAACACCAGCGTGTTGGCGATGGGCGGGTACAGCGCCGAGCCGACCGCCGCCAGCACCCCCACCGCGAAGCCGGTGACGATACTGCCCAGGATGCTCCCCATCCCCCCGATCACCACCACCGCGAAGGTCGTGATGATGAGTTCGGCGCCCATGTACGGCTCGACCGAGTAGATCGGGGCCGCCAGCACGCCCGCCAGCCCGGCGAGTGCCACGCCGACCCCGAACACGCCCGTCACCCACTTGCCCACGTCGATGCCGAAGGCGCGGGTGACGTTCGGGTTCTCGGTACTCGCCCGGATGATCGCCCCCACCCGGGTCTTCTCGATCACGAACCAGGTGACGAGACAGATGACGAGGGCCAGCGCGATCACGAACAGGCGGTACTTGGGAAAGACCACGAAGCCGAGGTTGACGACCCCGGACAGGGCGGCGGGAGGCGTGTACGGCGCGCTCGACACCGCGAACCGCGAGAGCATGACCTGCTTGACGAGGTCCTGGGTCAGCAGCGTCAGCCCGAAGGTCAGCAGCAGGTTGTAGCTCGGCTCCAGCCCGTACAGCCGCGAGAGCAGCCCGCGCTCCAGCCCCATGCCGAGCAGCCCCACGATCAGCGGCGCGAGGATCAGCGACGGCCAGAACCCCAGCCCGAACGCCTGCCCCAACGCAAACGCCGTGAAGGCTCCCAGCATGTACAGCGCCCCGTGCATGAAGTTCACGATCCTGAGCATCCCGAAGATGACGGCCAGGCCCAGGGAGAGCAGCGCGTAGAAGGCGCCGTTCACCAGCCCGTTGAAAACCTGAATGAGGAGAAGTTGCGTGTTCATAGGCGAATCACGAGGTCAGGGGTCAGAGCGCCGGGGTTTGTTTCCCGAACCGGGTTGGAGGTAGGGGCGATAACCGATGTGTCACCCTGAACGAAGTGAAGGGCCTCGCCTTCCAACGTGTTCCGCAGATGCTTCGCTGCGCTCAGCATGACAAGTCCTCCTCCAATGGTTCGCTCTGACCCCTGGACCCTCCTCACATCTTGCACTTGCTCTCGGACAGCGGCATAAAGGCCCGGGCAGCGGGAATGGTAGCGATCTTCGTGAAGATGTCCCCGTTCTCCCTGGCCTGGGCCTTGGGCTTGACCTGCACGGTGTAGGCGTCGAGCAGCACCCGGTGGTCCTGCGGGCGGATGTAGGCGTTGCGGGCGAAGAAGTCGCTGAAGCGGAAGCCTTCGAGCGCCTTCACGACCGCGTCGCCGCCGTCGCTCTTGGCGCGGGCGACCGCGTTCAGGTAGGTCATGGTCGCGGAGTACACCCCGGCCTGCGCCCAGGTGGGCTTCTTGCCGAACGCCTTCTCGAACTTCGCGGCCCAGTCGCGCGCCCGCTGGTCCACGTTCCAGTACCACGGCACGGTGGCGAGCGCGCCCGCGAAGGCGTCCTGGCCCAGCGCCGCTACGTCCGTCTCGAACAGCAGGCCGATCCCCAACCCGATGCCCTGCTGCCGCAGCCCGAACTCGTTGTACTGCTTGACCACGTTCACCAGGTCCGCGCCCGCCTGCATGGTGCCGAACACCTTGGGCTTGAGGCCCTGCGCCTTGAGCAGGTACGAGGAGAAGTCGGTGTTGGGAAAGGGGGTGGCGTCACTCGGCGCGACGATCCTGCCCTTGTTCTCGGTGATCGCCGCAGTCATCTGCTTGTTCAGGTCCTGGCCGAAGGCGTAGTTGGGGTAGATGATGTACCAGGAGTTCCCGCCGCGCTTGGTCACCGCCGTGCCCGTCCCGTTGGCGAGCATGTAGTTGTCGTAGGCGTAGTGGAAGGTGTACTTGTTGCACTTCTCGTTCGTGAGGGCGGTGGTCCCGCCGGTCACCACCAGGGCCGGAATCTTCTTCTGGCGGGCGACCTCGCTGGCGGCGAGCGCGGCGCTGCTCGTCGGCATGTCCACCAGCATGTCCACCTTCTGGCGGTCGATCATCTCGGCGGCCTTGTTGCTCGCCACATCCGCCTTGTTCTGGTGGTCCACGCCGACGACCTGCACCTTGCCCCGGAAGGAGGGGTTCTGCGCCATGAAGTCGGCGGCGGCCATCTGCGCGGCCTTCACGCTGCCCTGCCCGGAGAGTTCGGAGTACACGCCGGAGAGGTCGGTCAGGACGCCGATGCGGACCACGTTGTCGCTGAGCTTCACGCTCTGCGCGAGGGCAACCGTCACGGCGGCGAGGGCGGCGGTGGAGACGAGGGCGGTGAAAGTCTTTTTCTGCATAAGTTCCTCCGTAGGAATGGGGGAGAGGTTCAGACGCTCAGGAAACGCAAGAGGTCCGCGCGGCGGGCTTCCACCTCATCGGCGCGCACCTCGTCCACCACCTGCCCGTCCACCAGGACGTAGTGGCGGTCGGCGAGGCGGGTGGCGAATTTCAGGTTCTGTTCGACCAGGATCACGGCCAGCCCCTCGCGGCGCAGCTCGGCCAGCATGTCGCCGATCCGCTGGACGATCACCGGGGCCAGGCCCTCGCTGGGCTCGTCGAGAAGCAGGAGTTTCGGGCCGCTCCGCAGCACGCGCACGATGGCGAGCATCTGCTGCTCGCCGCCCGAGAGCTTGGAGCCGGGGTGGTGGCCGCGTTCGCGCAGCACCGGGAAGGCCTGGTACGCCCGCTCCAGGCTCCAGCCGCCGGGCCGCGCCGGGGGCAGTTCCAGGTTCTCGCGCACCGTCAGGCTGCTCAGGATCGCCCGCTCCTCCGGCACCCAGGCCAGGCCCCGCGCGGCGATGCGGTTGCTGGGCAGCCGGGTGATGTCCTGGCCCTCGAAGGTGATTTGCCCCGTGCGGCTGCGCAGCACGCCCATGATGCTTTTGAGGGTCGTCGTCTTGCCCGCCCCGTTGCGCCCGATCAGGCTGACGACCTCGCCGGGCATGACGTGCAGGTTGACTCCATGCAGGACGTGACTCTGACCGTAGTAGGCGTTCAGGTCACGGACTTCGAGCAGCGGCATGGCCCCCAGGGTCGGGCGGTCGGGGGAGACGGCGGGCATGGTCACGCGTGCGCCTCCTCGCCCAGGTAGGCCTCGATCACCCGGGGGTCGCGCCGCACCTCGTCGTAGGTCCCGCTCGCCAGCACCTGCCCGTACTGGAGGACCGTGATGCGGTCGGCGAGTTCGGCCACCACGCTCATGTTGTGTTCCACGAGGACGACCGTGCGTCCCCGCGCCACCTGCCGCACGAGCGCGATCACGCGGCCAATCCCCTCCGAGCCCATGCCGCTCGTCGGCTCGTCGAGGAGCAGCACGCGCGGGTCCTGCGAGAGCGAGAGGCCGATTTCAAGCTGCCGCTTCTCGCCGTGGCTGAGGTCGGCGGCGAGCCGCGAATGCGCCCCCGCCAGGCCCACGTCCGCCAGAATCTGGTCGGCGCGTGGCCCCAGCGCCTCCAGCCGGGCGAGCGGCGTCCAGAACTGTCCCGGCAGCCGGGTCGGGGACTCCAGGGCCACGAGTACGTTGTCCCGCACCGTCAGGCTGGGAAACACGCTGCTGATCTGAAAGGAGCGCGAGAGCCCCCGCCGCACGATGGCGTACGGCGGCAGCGTGTCGATGCGCTCCCCGTGCAGCCTCACCTCGCCGCTGCTGGGCCGCAGGAAGCCCGAGAGCAGATTGAAGAGCGTGGTCTTGCCCGCCCCGTTCGGCCCGATGATCGCATGAATCTCGCCCTCCCGAATCTGGAGGCTCACGTCGTTCGTGGCGCGAAACCCGCGGAAATCCTTGACGAGGTGGCGCGCCTCCAGGGCTGCGCCCGCCGTCATGGCGCCGCGCCGCGCTCGTCATCCGGCCTGCTGATCGACCAGTGTGTGGGCATCCTCCCCCCTTTCCAACCCTCAATTGTGGTGCAGGAGGGAGTCTAGCAGGGGACGGTTACGGGGGCGTCACACTCTGCCAGACGCGACACGAGTTTGAGCAGTTCGCCTGGGAGACGGGGACCGGTGGAGTGTGGAAAGGACGCCTTCCAAAGGAACAGTTATTGACTGCTGCCTCGTCCAGATGCCTTCTCGGCGCGGAGCGTGCTCAGTCCCCCGCGTGCAGAGCCCGCCACTCCCTGAACGTGACCGGGAAAAGTGGTTCGGCGAGTTGCGCCATCGCCCGCGCGAAGAGGCGCGTCTCGTACTGCGCCCCCTCGTGGTCACGCAGTTCGAGGAAATGAAGGAGGCTCCTGACATTAAAGGTGTAATACGATTCGGTATACAGCGAGAGCGGCAATACCCCCCGCGCCTGCTCGCGCGTCACGCCGAGATGCAGGAGTTCCTGATACGCACCAAAGGCATGGCGCCAGGCTTCCTCCCAAACTCGCGCTGCCTCAGCCTGATCCAGTGTTCCATCATCCTCCACACTCGCCTGCCGGTTGCTGGGCGCCTGCTTGCGGAAGGAGGGCGGCGTGAAGTTACGTTCCTGCATCTCGACATAGCGGCCGGAAATCTCATTCTTACTGTTGTGAACGACAATTCCGTTGGCGACAAAGTTATGCCAATCCCCTGCCACTTCCAGATCGTACGTCGGTTGAATGCCGAGGTACTCCACCTTCACGACCTTGGTGGGGTGGGCTTTGAGCTTTCTCCCCCTGGGTTTGGGACGTTCCCCGGAGATCACGATGTCTGGGTCGAACCGTTGCGCGAACGCCAGCTCATTTTCCTGTGAGCGGTGAATATTTCTGTGGCAATCGCCGCACAGGGTAACGAGGTTGTCGAACTTCAAGGCCAGAGAGCGGTCGGCCCAGACAGGAACGACATGATGGGCGTGCAGCTCGGGTTTGCGCTCCCCGCAGTTCTGACAGGTGAAGTGGAACTTCTCGTGAACTCGCCGGGACTGCTCCCAGGTCCAACGGTTGATGTTCGCGCGTTCGCTGCTGATCCCGCCTTTCCAGAAGTTGCTGCGTTCGCCACTCCGGGCGGCACGAATAGCCATGCGGTGTTCTTCGGTTAGAACACGTGGCGCTCGGTAGCCGCCTTTGCCCTTATTCCAGGGCCTGAAGCCCTCCGGGAAGCGGGTTTCTTCCGGCGAGAACTGCAAGCCGTGAACCTTGAGCCACTTGCGAATGGTGTGGTAGCTGCACCCGGCCTCGTCAGCCATCTGCTGAATGCTCTTGCGCTGTGCGCGCTGATCAGCCATCCACTCACGGTCCCGGTAGACCTCCAGCCCATTCACCATCAGGAACGCCTCGCGGCTCATCGTGGCTGTGTTCCCCTGAACCTCCAGCCCCACGGCCTCGCCCAGAGTCTGCCAGCCCCGTGAGGTCAGGACCCGGTGATGGGCCGTCATCGTCAGGCCCTTGCCGTCAGCCAGGGTGACTCGGTAGACAGGTTGCTCGCCCTGGTACATCACCTCCGCTACATGGCCGGTGGTAAATAGTCCCGTGGCTTCGTTCAGAACACGAAGCCGCATATTCTGAAGACGTTTCCGGCTGCTGCGGTGACCGACGATACTGCCCCCGACGTACCTCTGGATGGTGTTTCGGGAGAGACCGGAGGCCCGAACTGCCTTGGCAATACCGCCGTATCGCCCCCCCTCCTCCTGAAGAACACGGAGTGCGGTCGCTACCTGCTCAGGCCGAGCAGTCATCGTATGTACCTCGCCCTCGGTCCACATCCTGTACAGCTCGGAGACCGTCTTTCTGAGCCTCGGGAGAGCCTCGCCATTGATGTTGACGAACGTTACAACGGTGTCCCCAGTCAAGCAGGTCCCAATGCGGTGGCGCACCATCTGCCGGTCCACAAAAATAGGGCAAACAATTTTGAAAGTGATTAAATTATGTTCAAATGGACTGCCGTGTTGATGCCGCAGCAGATAGCGGATCAACTTTTCATCCTTTTGGTTGAGTGGCGTGTCTGAATCACCACCAAAGGAAACTCTCGCCGCATTCGTAATCATCTTGTCGTCGCCCACGTGCTGCACGAGGCTGACGCTGCCCAGGCCGTCGCCCAGGGGGTAGAGGGTGGGGGGGTGGGCGGGGGTCACAGTCATCGCGCCCCAGCTTAACGCCCGACCCGGGGAAGTGGGACGGGCGAGCATTTGGGGTGGTCTGTGGCGGATTCTTCAGCGGCGGGCAGAGCGGACATGCACGGCGCTGGACTGCGGGGTGCGGCGCTCATCCTGCACGGTCAGCAGCAGCGACAGGACGATCACCAGTGCGGCAAGCAGGAGGTCCATGCACCAGTGTGAACGCCGAGGTCTGACAGAACGTTGACAGGGTTGGGCTGACGCCCCTCACAGTTCCACCTCCCGGGGGTCCATCCCGGCGGCTTTCAACGCGGCGCGGAACTGCTCCGGGGTCACGGGCAGGACACTCAGGCGGTTCCCCCTGCGTGTCAGGGGTGAGTCCTGCCACTCGGGGAGCGTTCGCAGGGTGTCAAGGGGCAATACCGCCGGGAAGGCCAGGACGGGAACCACGTCCACCATGCTCCAGCGCGGATTCTGGGGCGTACTTTTGGGGTCGAAGTAGGCGCTCTCCGGGTCGAATTGCAGGTCGTCCGGGTACGGCTCCCGCCCCACCCGCGCGACACCCGCCACACCGGGCAACGCCGTGCTGGAGTGGTAGAAGAGGCAGAGGTCATTCACCCGCATCTGGCGCAGGAAATTGCGCGCCTGGTAGTTCCGCACGCCGCTCCACGCCTCGCGCCCCACCCGCACGAGGTCGTCGAATCCGAACACGTCCGGCTCGGACTTGAGCAGCCAGAACTGCGGCGGTGAGAGCGCCATAGGGGATGAGGTTAGCGTTCCCGGGGGGCTCCGTACCTTTGGGCACCCTGTCGCGTGCCGGGCGGACCTACACTCGGCGCGTGCGTCCGCGCCTCTCCCCCTGGCTTCCCGTGCTGCTGCTGCTCGCGCTGGCGGCCTATATCCTGCCGGAACGCCTGACGCTGCCGAGTGTGACGGGCCCGTCCTCACCCGCGGCAACCCAGCCCCTGCCCAACCAGCTCCCGGAGGAGACGCGGGCGCTGTTCGAGCGCTCCCGCCCGGCGGTCGTGCGGCTGGAGGCGCTCAACGCCCGCACCCAGGAGGCGGGCCTGGGCACCGGCTTTTTCATCTCGGAGACGGGGCAGGTGCTCACGGCGTACCACGTGGTTGGGAGCGGGCAGCTTTTCCAGGTGCAAACCCTCTCGGGCCGCCGCCTCCCCGCCCGCCTGACCGCCTACGACGCGGGGGCGGACGTGGCGCTCCTCCAGGTGGAGGGCCGGGGTCCCTTTCCCGTCCTCAACCTCGCCACCCGGCCACCCCGGGTGGGGGAGACAGTCCTCGCCATCGGGAACAGCGGCGGCGACTTCCTGCAACCCCGGCGGGGGCAACTGCTGCGCCTGAACGTGGAGGCGGGGCGCGCGGATTTCCCGCAGGGCACCCTGGAGATGTCGGCGCCGCTCGCGCCCGGCGACAGCGGCGGCCCGATCCTCGACGGCAACGGGCAGGCCATCGGGGTGGTGAGCTACATCCGGGTGGACGACAGCAACCAGACCCGCGCGAGCTACGCCGTGCCCGTGACCGAGGGCAACCGCCTGATCGCCGCGCTGCGGGCGGGCGGGAAGCGGGACGTGCCGGTGGTGGGCCTGAACCTCGACATCATCCACAGCGGGCAGACCGACCCGCCGGGCGCGGTCGTCTCCCGGGTGGCGCGCGGCAGTCCCGCCGCCCGGGCCGGACTGCGCGGCGCCACCTTCGACGAGAACGGCAACCTCAGCGGGCTGGGCGACATCATCCTGAGCGTGAACGGCGAGCGGACCCGCGACGCGAACGAGGTCATCACCGCCATTCGCAAGGCGAGCGTGGGCGACACGATCACCCTGGGCTACCTGCGGGGGAACGAGCGGCGCGAGGCCCGCATCACCCTCGTCGGAGGGCGCTCGGTCCCGGACCTGAACCCCTGATCACGCTCCTCCGGGCCGCGCCTCACCTGCGCGGCGAACCCTGGAACCATGTCACGTGCCTTCGTGAAGGAAGACGGCGGCGAACGCTGGACCCCGCCCGCAGCCGCCCGCGCCTACCGCCTGATTTGGCGGGGTCCGGGCGGTCCCGAGACGGTGCGCGAGACCGACGACCTGCTCGGCGCCCTGCGCTGGCTGGAAACCCGGGGCCGCCCCGGCTTCGAGCTGCGGGGCGACGACGGGGCGCTGCTCGCCACGATGACCGCGTAGCGAGGCGGCCGGGTCAGCCGTCTACCACTCGCCCTCTAGCGTGATCCGCGCAGCACCCGCCAGGCTCTGCCCAGGGCTCAACGTCCGCATGTCCGTCCCGCCCACGCCCCGCGCCGCCAGGTTGAAGGCGTCGGTCGCGTGGCTGACGGGCTCCAGGGCGAGGCTGCCGTCCGGCGCGGTGTAGACCACCAGGTGCGAGAACACGGGGTCGGCGGTCAGGACGAGGGCGCGCGTACCCCAGTCGAGGCGGGCCGTGCCGTCCCAGGCGGTGTATACCCGGTCGAACTGCTCTTTACCGATCTCGCGGGACGTTCGGTAGTCCTCGTCGGGCCGGACGGGGCGTGCCTCGGCCGTTGGCAGTTGCCGCTCACCGGTGTCGTAGAGCAGCGCCGCGTCGAAGCTCAGCCGGGGGTCCACGCCGTCCTCCCGCCGCTGAAAGTACGGGTGAAGGCCCATCCCGGCGGGCATCTCCGAGGTGTCGGCATTCGTCAGGGTCACGCTGAGATCGAGGTGCGGTCCGTGCAGCAGGTACTCCACCCGGGCGGTGAAGGCCCAGGGCCAGTTCATGTCAGCAAAATCCCGGCTGTCGAAGTCACAGCGCAGGTGCTGTTCAGAGGGGCGCGAAACTTGCCAGGGCCGATTCCGCACGTCGCCGTGCTGGGTCAGGCCGTCCTTCGTTGTGGCCCGGAGTTGGACCTCCCGTCCCCCAAAGGTGAAGCGCGCGTCCCGGATGCGGTTGGAGAAGGGCAGCAGGGTGAAGCAGGCGCACTGGCTGCTCGTCTCCACCTTGGAGAGGTCCACCGGGCGCAGGACCGGACGGCCCGAGGCGGCCCGGAGGTTGAGCACGCTCGCGCCGAGTTCGGGCAGTACCTCCAGTGTCAGGCGCTCGCTGGCGATGGTTTCGACCCGGAAGGTCACTTCGCCCCCCTCGTCCGCGCCGCCTCGTACAGCAGGATACCCGCCGCGACGGAGGCGTTCAGGGACTGCACCTGTCCCCGGGTGGGAATCCGCACGAGCGCGTCGCACTTCTCGCGGACCAGGCGCCTCAGCCCCTCGCCCTCCGCACCGATCACCAGGGCGACCTTGCCGCTGAAATCCGTGCTGCCCACGTCCTGCGCCGCCTCGCCCGCCGCGCCGTAGACCCACACGCCGCCCTGCTTGAGCTGCTCCATCAGGCGCGGGAGGTTCTTCGTCTGCGCGACCGGGAGGTAGCTCGTCGCCCCCGCCGCCGTCTTGGCGACGACCGGGGAGAGGGGGGCGCTGCGCCGTTCCTCCACCACGACGCCGTGCGCGCCCAATACTTCCGCCGAGCGGATGATCGCCCCGAAGTTGCGCGGGTTGGTGATGCCGTCGAGGAGGACGATCAGCAGGTCTTCCCCCCGCGCCTCGGCCCGGTCGAGGATGTCGTCCACCGTCGCCCATTCCAGGTCCTCGACCTCCGCGATGACGCCCTGGTGCTGGGTCGTACCCGCGATCTGGTCGAGCTCGATGCGGGGGGCAAACCGCACCCGCACGTCAAAACCCTTGAGGTCGCGCACGAACGCCTCCTCGACGCCCCGCGCGACAAGCACCTCGGTCACGCGCCCGTCGCGCAGGGCTTCGAGCACCGGATTCCGTCCGTACAGCAACATGGGGGCAGTCTAGCGGGGGTTCATTCCTCCCACTCGTCGGCGGTTCGGCGTTTGGGCAGCGTGGTGTAGATCGCGGGGTCGCTGGGATTGCTCGCGGCGATCAGCCGGGCCACCTCGCCCTCGTCCGGCTCGGCGAGGACGCGCACGAAGTCGGGGGGCGGCAGGATCGTCTCGCGCACCGGCCAGCCGCGCTCCTGCGCCCAGCGGGTCAGGTCGGCGAGGGCCTGGGCGCCCACCGCGCCGTACTCCGGGCCGAAGGCGGGCGCGGTGATGAGGGCGTCTTCTCCCAAGATGAAGAGGGCCGCGTAGCGGGTGGCGGGGCGGTCCCCCTGCCGGTCGCTAATCAGGATGAGCCGGCCGCCCCCGCGGTCCACGCCCTCTAACTGCGAGAGGACGGCGTGCAGCGTCTCCAGCGGTGCCCCGGGCACCCCGAACGGGTCAGCGATCTGCATGGGGGCCAGTGTAGAGGAGCGGGCGCGCGGCGTCCCCGGTTCCCGCGACGCTATCCTGCGCCCATGAAGCAGAAGCTCCCCACGCTGGTGGCGCAGGCGCGAGGTGGGCGCGTGGTCCGCACCCCCTTTCTCGACGGTGATGACATCGACCGCCGCCAACTCCAGGACGACGAGGTGCGCTTCGTGATCGCGGGCGGCTTCCCCGACGCCCGGCGGGTGATCCTCACCCTGTATCCCGCTCATATTCCCGAGGTGGACAGCGGCGTGACCGTGCTGCGCGTAACCCCACAGGCGGGCGGTCCCCCCTGGGACGTGCAGGACTTCACCGTGCATCTGCGCCGCCTGAACCTGCCCGAAGACGGGCTCGGCGACGTGCGCGAGGAGCGCGGCGGCTCCTTCCTGATCGCTGCTACCGGCAAGGCCGCGCAGACGCTGGAAGGCCTCACCGAACTGGGGGGCCGCGAGGTCGAGGTCGAGGAGGTCGGCGAGACGGCGGGGCGGGGCTCCAAGACGCGCGAGGTCGTGGTGCCCTCCATGCGGGTGGACGTGGTGGGGGCCAAGGGTTTTGGCGTCAGCCGCGCCTACTTCCAGCAGGGGATCGACGGGGGCAAGGTGCGCCTGAACGGCCAGCCCGCCCGCGCCAGTTCCGAGATCCGCGAGGGCGACAGCCTCAGCGCCGAGGGGATCGGGCGCATCGACTTCCGCCGCGTGGTGAACGAGACCCGGCGCGGCAATTTCAAGGTGGAACTGGAAGTGCACCGGTGACGTGGTCCCGGCGATGAGTGGGGCGGACGTGCCCCCGCTCTCGCAAGCCTCCCCATTCGTGTCTCCCGCCCCCTCTCCTGCTCACTCACACCCTTATGCCTCATCACTTCACCCATGATTGACCTTCTCTCCCGCACCCCCACCCTCACCCCGGAAGAACTGACGGCGAGCCTCGCCCCCAGCGCCCGCTTCCGGGACGTGCGCTTCGAGACCTACCGCCCCAACCCCGCCTACCCCAGCCAGGAGGAGGCCCGCGCCAGCCTCCAGGCCTTTCTGAAGGGGGCGCAGGTGCGGCCCGGCGGCTTTCGCCTCTTTCGCCGCGCCAAGCCCGAGGGGCGGGGCCTGTACCTCGACGGCGGCTTCGGGGTCGGCAAGACGCACCTGCTCGCCAGCACCTACCACGCGGCGGAGGGCAGACGCGCCCTGATGAGCTTTCAGGACCTGATGTATGTGATCGGTGCGCTCGGCATGACCCGCGCCGTGGAAACCTTTCGCGGCCACGACCTGCTGCTGATCGACGAATTCGAGCTCGACGATCCCGGCAACACCCACATGGCGAACACCTTCCTGGGCCAACTGATGCCCGCCGGGACGAGCGTGGTCGCCACGAGCAACACCGAGCCCGGCGCCCTGGGGCAGGGCCGCTTCAACGCCGCCGACTTCCAGCGTCAGATTCAGGGCATCGCCGAGCGCTTCGAGACGCACCGCATCGACGGCCCCGACTACCGCCAGCGCGGCACCACCCCCGCCCAGCCCCTCACGCCCGAGGAGTTCCGCGCGTGGCTCTCCCGGCAGCCCGACGCGACCCTGGCGGTTGTCAGCCACCGCGACCTCAACCGGCACCTGCTGGAGGTCCATCCCAGCCGCTTTGGCCGGCTGCTCGCCGGGGTGGAGGGGCTGGGCGTGACCGATCTCACGCCCATGCCCGACCAGAACGTCGCCCTGCGCTTCGTGCATTTCATCGACAAGCTGTACGACCTGGGGCTGCGGGCGGCTTTTACCGGGGTGCCGCTGGGGCAGCTTTTCAGCGAGACCTACCGCCACGGCGCCTATGCCAAGAAATACAGCCGCTGCCTCAGCCGCCTTTCCGAGCTGCTGCGCGAGGCGCGGGCTTAGGCGGGCCCGCGGGGCCGTAAGAAGTCTGCATGTCATCCCTTCGTACCCTGGGTCAAATGCCCAACCTTCCCCTTGTTCACCCGGCGTGTCTGGCGGTCGTCCTCTTGGGCGCTGTGACCTGCGGTGCGGCTGCGGCAGGCAACACTTTCCAGCTTGACGGCCTGCTGGCTGTGTACGACAGCCCCTCCCCCTGCCTGAGTGTCGCCGTCCGGGTGTACGAGGGGAGTCAGCTCAAGTCTCAGGTCGCCGTACTGCCGACCGGGAAGGTTTCGCCGGTCGGGAAGAGTGCCCCGCTGCCCCGCTTCGAGAAGGGCAGGACCTATAACCTCCAGGCCACCTGTCTGGGCAAGGACAAGACCTTCCAGAACTCAGAGCTGACGTTCAAGGCCGACGGTCACACCGTGATGGTGGCCTTCACCAAGGCGGGCTTTCAGTTCAGACGGGGAGGCCTCGCCTACTGAGGGCGGGGTGAGTATCCCCGGGAGGAACACCGGCTGCACACATGCCTTCCTGTTTGGAAGAGGCTCTGTTCTCACCCCTCCTGAGGAGGGGTCGTCGGATGGAGCGACCCTGCCCGTGTGGGAGCGACAGCAGGTAAACTTACCCGGGATAGAAAACGAAAAAGCCCGTACTGGACGGACTTTGCTGGTGCCGAGAGCGGGACTTGAACCCGCACGGGTTGCCCCGGCCGATTTTAAGTCGGATGCGTCTACCGATTCCGCCATCCCGGCCCGGGCCGGAGTATAGCAGGCGGCTGGAATGGCGTTTCCCCCAAGGGGCGAGGTCAGGTGGCTAAAGACGCTGCCTAGGCCGACAGGCGCGCGGGGGCACCCACAGTTCCCAGCGAATCGCCCGTGCCCTTGAGTTCCCGAACCTCGGCCAGGAGGCGCCCAATGGTGGCCGCGTGGACTTCCGGGGAGTGCCGTCCCTCCGCGAAGCTGTTCAGCGTGTCCACAAAGGCCTTCAGGATCTCTTGCAGGCGTTCTTCCTTGGGCATGATGGAGGCTACTTCATCTCTCCTTACAAAAAATGCACAGGGAGAATGGATGAAAAACCCCGCCTGTGGGGGCGGGGCCGGTGGTGGAGGTGGGCGGAGTCGAACCGCCGTCCAAGAGTCCGTTCAGCGTGCGTCTACGTGTGTATCCCTCTGTTTAATTGTCGAGTTCAGGGCCGTCAGAGGGCGGACTGCCCGGAACCGTATTCCCACTTGTTTTCGCCTTCGGCTATGGAACCTCGCCGGGGCTAGCCTTCTTTTGGTTCAGTTCGCGCCGCGCCAAAGGCCGGGCTAGGCGGTCACTGTCTCACTTAAGCAGCGAGAGCGTAGTTCTGGTTGCCAGTTAATGGCTTTGCCGTTTGTTTACGAGGCCAACGGCACCTCGACACGCAACAGCGCCTTCAGTTCCCCTGTCGAAACCGGGTCACCCCCAGCGGGTAGAGCGGCCGGATCACTCCGGCGACCAAAATATAGCAGAGGGCGGCGGGCGGGATATTGAGCTTGGGCACGATGTGGGCTCATCCTGGGTCGGAGAGGAGGAGCGGAATGGTGCCCTCAGAGTTGGAATTCGTTGGTGTGCTGCCTGAAGTCGAGGGCCGAGTTTTGGAGGGCCTCCGCATCGAGGGCATGATCCAGAATGGAGTTCAGGAAGGTCGCTGCCACATCGCCTACTGGCGCATGGAAGGCCAGTGGTGGCGCTCGTTTGCGGAAGGTTACGCACTCCACATCCGTCAATGGGGCGAAGAGCCCGTCTCGTGGGATGGTGGGCCTAAATATCTCTACCCAGTGACAGAAGTGGCGCAGGAGTGCTATGGCTTGCCCTTGCGGCAACTGGAGATATTCATTTTCAATGACTGTCCGGCGTTGCGACTGATGCTGGAGGATGGCCGGGCTATCGAATGCTTGAGCAACGAGCAGGGCTTCTCTTGGAACCGTGCGGTTTTGCGTTCTCCCGATGGTTCGACCACCTCGCTCTAACCCTGCTGCCCCTCACCATCCCGCCGGAACCGCCCGTTCAGCGTTCGCCACTGCTTGCGCCCGTAGGCATAGACGGGGTGTGTCCACTTTCCGGCGACTATGCCTTCCCGCAGCGCGGCCAGGAGGTCAGCGGGCGAGTAGATCACGCGGAAGGGTGTCTCTACCCACGCCTCGCCGATGTCACGCAGGGTGTGGGCGTCGCTTCCAGCGCACACGGGCAGGTTCCGTTCCCGCGCCCAGGCCGCCGCCACCAGGTTCCAGTGGTGGCGGGACACGCGCGAGTTGAAGGTTTCCACGATGTCCACGCTGTCGGCGATGCGGCGGGTCGCCTCCGGCTTCAGGCGGTAACGCTTGAGGGGATCGAAGCCGTGCTGGAGCATCACCAGGCCGCCCTGCGCCTTGATTTCGGACACCGTCTCCTCAGGGGTGAGGCCCGGCGGGATGCGCTCCCGCAGGAAGAGGCCGATCAG
The DNA here is from genome assembly GCF_002897375.1 of Deinococcus aerius. Classification (NCBI taxonomy): domain Bacteria; kingdom Thermotogati; phylum Deinococcota; class Deinococci; order Deinococcales; family Deinococcaceae; genus Deinococcus; species Deinococcus aerius. The sequence continues at coordinate 207,192 of NZ_BFAG01000005.1, forward strand.
CTCGCCCTCCGAGGTGGTGACCTCCTCGCCCGGAATGATGCTGAGGCGGTCGTCCAGGCCCAGGTCGATGACGATGCGCGCGAGTTCGGGGCCGCCGCGCTGTTGATCGTGATCGGTCACGGCGATGACGCGGGTATTCGTGCGGAGCATCCAGGCGGGAATGTCACGCAGCCGGGTGCGGCAGTCGTGGCTGACCTCGGTGTGGGTGTGGAGGTCCATCCGCATGACCTGCACGCCCTCGCGGAACACGAGATTGTTGGGGAGGGGACGCATCCTCAACCCTCCTGACCCTTCGGCATGAGGACCGAGAGCGCCCCGGCCCAGACCTCTATCCTCACCACCCCGGAACCTCCCGGCCGCGCGGGCCGCACCTCGCCGTCCACGTGAAAGGCCTGCCCCACATAGGGAATGTCAATGCGGCGGGCAAGGTCGTTCTGCACGCTGGCGAGTTCCTCGAAGTTGCCCCGGGCCAGGGCGGCGACGTAGGCGAGCAGGCCCTCGCGCCCCCCGGCGTCCACCCGGATCACGTTCAGTGCCCCGTCGCTCGGATCGGCGCTGGGGGCGAGCCGCAGGCGGGGGCCGGTGGCCTGGGTGTTCATCACCTCCACGAGCATGCAGGCCATCTCCGGCTGGGGCTGCCCGTCCAGGGTGAGGGTCAGTTCCAGGGGAGTGAAGTTGCCCAGCGTGGTCGTCAGGGCCGTCAGCGCCCGCAGCGGGCTCTTGCCCCCCTCCGGGTCGTACTCGGCCATCACATCGGCGAAGGCGCCGCAGCCGCACGCCTCCAGAAAGAGGTCCTCACCCCAGGGTGCCGTGATGCGCCCCAGGTCGAGGGGGAGCGCCCTGCCCCCCGCGTAGCTCGCCAGCACGTCGAGCGGCTCGCCCTCAATGCCCAGCGTCCGCCCGATGTTGTTCGCCGTACCCATGGGGATGACGCCCAGGCGTACCTCCGTTCGGCCCGCCAGGCGCAGGGCCGCCGCCCTCACGGTACCGTCGCCCCCCGCCACGAACACGGTGCCGCGCACGTCCTGAAGGGCAGTTTGGAGATCCGCCTCGTCGTCGGTCGCGCGGTAGACCGGGCGGTAGCCCTGCCGGTAGAGCGCCTCAACCAGCAAGTCGGGGCTGGCTTTGGTGCTGCCGCCCGCCTTGCTGTTGAAGATCACCGTGGCGTCCGTCACGTCCGTGCCGCTGACCGGTGGGGCAGGCTGGAAGTCGAGGGTCATAGCAAGACTGTATTCCTTCCCGCATTAAGCTGGACAGCAGGATTGCGGGGGGTTCAGCGGTATTCGACGAGCAGGGGGCGGTGGTCGCTGCCTCCTGCTGGGAGAACCCGGGCGCGGGTGGGGGTCAGCCCACGGGCGAACAGGTGGTCGATTCGCAGGAACAGCCGGGGAAAGGTCCACCCCGGGCCGCGCCCCGCCTCCTCGTGCGCGTCCGGCCCGATACAGGTCCTGAGCTGACGGTACAACAGGCCACGCGGCGGCGTGTTCAGGTCACCGCCGACCAGCATCCGCCCGGAACGCCCCGGGGCGAGACGGCACAGCAGCCCGACCTGCCAGACCCGCGCCCGGTTCGTACTGCGCACCGCGTCCCAGTTGCCCTTTGCCGCGCTAGACACGAGCACGGTGTTCAGGTGGGCGTTCACCACCGTCAGGGGCTGCCCGCGCCACCGCAGCGTCGTCTCCAGCACGGTGCGGCAGCCGCGTCAGGGTCATCACCTCATGCCCGGCGGTGGATGGGTAGCCGGGGAGCAGGCGCAGCAGGGTGGCCCCGTAGTCCGCGGGCACGAAGTTCGTCTCCTGAAGCAGGATCACGTCCGGCCGCGAGGCGCGGAGAACGGCTGCGGCCCGCTCGGGCGTTCCCAGCGTTCCCCGCGCCAGGTTGAACGTCACCACGCGCAGGGTGCCCCCACTCTGGGGCCGGAACTGAACGCCCGCGCCGAGGGTTGCCAGCAGAAGTCCAGCCAGGGCGACCGGAACGCCCCGCCGCCGGAGCAGCGTCCAGCCCAGCACGAACGGGGCGGGCAGCAGCCAGACGATGGGGGGCAGGTAGGCGAGCAGCAGCGTGGGAACTGTCCGCTCCCCCACCCATGCGCCCAGACACCATCCCAGCGCCACCAAGAAGAGATAGGCCCAGGCCAGCCGCGAGCGCCACATGCCCGGAAGCCTCCCACCCGGGGGAAGGCGGCGTCATCCGTCAGAAGGGGGAACTATCTAAAAGGCGTACCGCACCCGGCACTCCGGCAATTCCCGCGCCAGCAGTTCCGTGAAGCGGGCCACCGCCTTGCCCTTGAAGCCGTGGCGGTAGCGGATGTTCTCGCCGCCGTACTCCGAACGCTTGTTCTCCTGCCAGGCGGGGCGCCACAGCAATTTCTCGGCCTTGGGGTGCCAGCCCAGGTTGACCTCATGCAGGGCGGCGTTATGGGTCAGGAAGATGACCTCGGCGGCGAGTTGGACCCGGGCCTTGTCCGAGAGCGAGTCCCGCACCTCCCGCAGCAACTCCGTATAGTCCGCCGTCCAGCCCTCGTAAATTACGACGGGGGAGAAGTTGAGGTGGACCTCGTACCCGGCCTCCACGAAGTCGTTAATCGCGGCGATGCGCTCGCGGATGGGCGAGGTCCGCACGTCGAGCACCCGGGCGATGGGGCGCGGCATCAGCGAGAAGCGAATGCGAGTCTTGCCCTGCGGGTCATACTCCAGCAACTCGCGATTCACGTACTTGGTGGCGAAGGAGGCCTTGGCGTTGGGCAACGTCCGGTACAGCGCCACAAGGTCGCGCACATTGTCCGAGAGCATGGCGTCCACGCTCAGGTCGCTGTTCTCGCCGATGTCGTAGACCCAGAGGTGAGGGTCCACCTGGTTGGGCTCCGTCTTCGGGCCCAGCTTCTCCGCGTGACGGCGCAGGGCTTTGACGGCGTCCTCGATGTTCACGAACGTTGTGATGGGGTTGGCAAAACCCTTGCGGCGGGGCACGTAGCAGTAGGCGCAGGCCAGCGCGCACCCATTGGCGAGGCCCGGGGCGATCCAGTCCGCACTCCGCCCGTTCTCGCGCAGGGTGAAGGTCTTGCGGACGCCCAGCACGAGAACCTGCCGCTTGATCCTTACCCAGTCCTTCACCAGCCCCGCGTTGCCGTGCAGCCCGGGGATGTTCCAGTGGGACGGCACCTCCGTCCGCTCGGCCTCCGGGAAACGCGCCAGAATCTCCCGGCCCCGGGCGTAGTTCTCCACCCCGGGCTCCAGGTAGATGTGGCGGATGTCGAGCGGCGAGCGGGTCATGGCTCCAGTGGAGCGCGGATAGGGGAGAAGGTCTGTAGGCTTTGCTCTGGGCATGGTGAACAAAGCGCCCCCGGTGGTGGGCCGGGGACGTGTCGGGCGAGGCTCGCGCCTCAGAGGTAGTCCGCCGCCCGCTCGCGCGCCTCTTCCCGCGCGGCGAGTTCCTGGCGCTGCACCTGCCCGATGGCGTCGGCCAGTCCCTCCTTGAGTTCGGGCAGGCCGAGGCTCTTCAGGGCGCTGACGGGGATGCCCGCGGTACGCTCCACCTCCCGTTCCAGCACGTCGGGGTCGGCGGCCTCGGCCTTGTTGAGCGCGATGACGGTCGGCATCTCGCGGAAGCCGAGGTCCTCCAGGATGCGGTTCACGGCGTCCAGGCGGGTGTCGGCGCCGGGTCCCGCCACGTCCACCACATGCAGCAGCACGTCGGCGTCCCCGATCTCCTCCAGGGTGGCGCGGAAGGCGCGGGTCAGGTCCTTGGGCAGGTCGCGGATAAAGCCCACCGTATCGGTGAAGATGACGGGGCCGATGCCCTCGATGAAGCCCTGGCGGCTCGTCGGGCGCAGGGTGGCGAAGAGCTTGTTCTCGGCGAGTACCCGGCGCGGCTCCTCGGCGGCGTGGGTAAAGGCGTTGAGCAGCGTGGACTTGCCCGCGTTCGTGTACCCGACGATGGAGATCACGGGCACGTCGTTGCGGGCGCGGCCCTTGCGGCGTTCGTCGCGGCGGACGGCGACGCCCTCAAGCTGCTTTTCGAGGAAGGAGATGCGGTCGTTGATGCGGCGGCGGTCCAGCTCCAGCTTCGTCTCGCCGGGGCCGCGCGTGCCGATGGCGCCGCCCGCCGCGCTGCCCGCACTGCCGCCGATGCGCGAGAGCTGAGCGCCCGCCCCGAGCAGCCGCGGCTTCATGTACCGGAGCTGCGCGAGTTCGACCTGGAGGCGCGACTCCACCCCCTGCGCGTGCAGGGCGAAGATGTCGAGGATGAGCTGCGTGCGGTCGAGCACCTTGAGCCCGGTCGCGGCCTCGATCTCGCGCGCCTGGGCCGGGCCGAGTTCCTGCCCGAAGATCAGCAGGTCGGCGTCGAGGTGGTACGCCTTGCTGGTGAGTTCTTCGAGCTTGCCCGCCCCGACGAGCGTGCCCGCCTTGAGGTGGCGGCGGTAGACGAGTTCCTTGTGGACGACCTCGGCGCCCGCCGTGCGGGCGAGTTCGCTCAGCTCCTCCAGCCGCTCCTCGGCGTCGAACTCGCCCTGGTCGATCTGGACGAGGATGGCGCGCTCGCGGTCCTTCTTCGCCTCGCGGGTGCGGGCGGCGCGGGCGATCTCCTCCTCCAGCGCCGAGACCTGCGCCCCCAGGTCGAAGTCGTCGATCTGGAAGGAGGGCACCGGGTCGAGGATGCGCCAGTCCTCCTCCTCGCCGACCGTGCCGGGCGGGGTGAGATGCGCGGTATGGACGAGGCCGGGCTGACCCTCGCTGCGCACCTCGATGGCGCTGACCGCGTCCAGCCGCTTAAGGAACAGCGTGGAGAGGTCGCCCTTGCTGAGCGTCCCGCCGCGCGGGTGGGTGTGGAGCAGGTGGAAGCCCGCCAGCCGGTGCTCGCCCAGGCGGAGGTCGGGCAGTTCAGCACCCTTGGCATCCGCCACGCTGACTGAGATCACGCGGCCTCGACGGTCAATCAGAACGCTGACCTCGCGCCGGATGTCGTCCGACAGTTCGGCGAGGTTGCGCGCGAGTTCGGGCGACCCGATCCGCCCCGGCTCGATGCGGCGGCGGTACAGGTTCCCGAGGGCTTTCAGTTGAGCCGGGCGCAGGCCCGACGTGTTGCCATGCACTTTATCGATAGAAGGTCACTTCCTTCGTGGGGTTATGAGAGCGGAGAAACGCCGTCCAGGCCACCCGGAGCAGGTCCGCGCGGCGGGGAAAGCAACGTCTTGGCATTGCCCCCAGCCTAAGTCGGAGCCGCGCAGAAAAGGTGTGCCTTTACTTAAGAAACTTGATCACAGTACGCTCAGTTTACCACAAAGGCGGCGTGGGGACATCGGCTGGGTGGCGTAGCGGGGTAGGCAGGAGTGCTGTTTAGAAGGGTGTGGGTGGCGGTTGGCCGAGCCTGACAGGAGCCTCCCTGTTCCTCACCTACACTTCTCCTGTATGCGCCCTCGCTGGCTGGCCTCCTCCCACACGGATTCTGGCTCGGTGAACCGATGATCCTCTCGGCCCTGCTCGTGCTGCTGGCCGCCGGGTGGACCGCTCTGGTCGGTCTGAGGGCCGCGCCGGGCTCTCCTGGCAGGGTCCGCGCCGCGCGGTGGGCCGCGGGTCTGAGCATCGCGGGAGCTGCGCTCCTATTGCCTTCCTACGTGCTCGCCTTCGCGGTCGGCCTGGGAAATCTGCCCGGCGGGGCGCTGGCCTGGCCGAGCCTGCTCATCCCGGTGCCGTTCCTGTGTCTCGTGGCCTTCGGAGGGGTGGCGCTGGTCCTGGCCCCGTCCAGATTGCAGCGCGGCTTGATCGTCGCCCTGGTCCTGCTGGCCGCACTGCTCGTGGTGGTGGTGTGGGGGAGGCAGTTCGGGCTGTAGCCAACTCCAAAAGGACTTCACCCCCAACCGGCTGGGTCAGGGGTGAAGCGTTTGGCGAAGAGGGTGGGATTCGAACCCACGGTAGCCTTGCGACTACTTCGGTTTTCGAGACCGACCCATTCAACCACTCTGGCACCTCTCCGCGTGTGGCTGCTTCCGGCGTGGCCGGTGGGCAAACGGGAATATAGCACAGGGGCCAACACTTGGGGAGGGGGCCAGGCGCTACAGTTGGCCGGTGACCGTCCCGCCCGCTGCTCCCGATCCCGGCTTGTCCCCACAGGGTCCCGCTTCGCCTGCCCCGGCCCCGCGCCGCTCCCTGCGGGCGAACACCCTGATCGTGATGGCAGGGACGCTGGGCTCAAGGCTTTCGGGCATCGTGCGGGCGCAGGTCATGGCCCTGTTCGGGAACACGCTGCTCGACGCCTTCCTGATCGCCGTGAGGGTGCCGAACCTGCTCCGGGAGCTGCTGGCGGAGGGGGCGCTCGTCAACTCTTTCATCCCCGTGTATAAGACGCTGGACGACGTGGGGCGACGGCAACTCGCCTCGGCCTTCAGCGGGGTGCTGATCGCCGTCAACCTGCTGCTGATGGCCCTGGGCATCCTGGCCGCCCCGTGGATCGTGGACCTGCTGCTGGCGGGCTCACCGAACGTGGACCGGGCGCTGGCGATCTACATGACGCAGCTCGTCATGCCGTTCCTGATGCTCATCAGCCTGGCGTCGGTGGCGATGGGCCTGCTGAACGCCGACGAGCACTTTCGGGAGAGCAGCTTCGCCCCGGTCGCGTTCAACATCGCGGGCATCGTCGTGCTGCTGCTGCTCCCGGATACGGCAACCTGGCTGGCCTTTGGGTGGCTGCTCGGCGGGGTGGCGCAACTCGTCGTGCAGCTCCCGGCGTTGCGGCGCTTCGGGCTTCTGCCCACGCCCGCCCTGCGCGGGCACCCGGCGCTCGGGCGGGTGCTGCGGCAGATGGCCCCCTTCACCCTGACGGCGGGCGCGCGGCAGTTCCTGAACCTGTATGTCACGCGCCTGCTCAGCAACGCCGGGCAGTTTCCGGCAGGCACCCAGTCCGGTTACTTCTACGCCGAGACGCTGTTCACCACCGTCAACGGCCTCTTCGTCGTCTCGCCCGCGCTCGCCCTCTTCCCGCGCTTCTCGCAGTACGCCGCCGAGGGGAACTGGGCCGAGTTCCGGGCGCTCACCGTGCAGGCCATCCGCACCACCACTTTCCTCGCCGCGCCCATGAGTGCCCTGCTCGTCGCGCTCGCCCCGTACGCGGTCAGCCTCTTTAACCTGCGTCCCAGTTTCGACGTGCCCCGCTTCCAGGCCGGAACGGGCATCCTGATCGGCTGGGCCCTCGCCCTGGTGCCCTGGGCGGTCGTGACCATCCTGCTGCGGACCTTCTATGCCCGCGAGCGCACCCGCGTGGCCGTTCTCGTCAGCGCGACCGGTTTCGTGGTGGAAGTTCTGCTCTATCACCTGCTGGTGCCCCGGCTGGGGCTGATCGGGTTCGGCCTCAGTACCACGATGAGCGGCGTGCTGATGGCTTCCGCGCTGGGCTGGATGTATGGGCTCAAGTTGGGCTTTCCCGCGTGGGCTGTCCTCGCGCACCTGGGCCGGGTCGTGCCGCTGGCCGCCGTTGCGGGTCTCGTTGCCTGGCTCGTCTCGCGGGTGCTGCCTGCTCCTGGCTTCATCGTGCCCGGGGTGTTCGGGCTGGCGGTGGCGGGGGGTGTCGGGCTGGGCGTGTACCTGGTGGGTGCCCTCGCTCTACGGCTGCCGGAGGTAGCGGGGGTGTTGCGGCGGTTGAGGCGGTAAAGGAGGGGTGTTGGGGGCAGGGCAACTTGCTACGCTTTGCCCCCACCCCCCCTGCCCCCCTACCCCCACCGGGGGCAGGGGGGAGCTTTCCGCTGCGCTCGGCAAGGGGCTCGGCCCAGTTCGCCAGTAGGCCGTGTTCTCGACGCGCAAGGTTTGATCTTGTTGCTTGCTGAGCCGCGGGCCCACCGTCTCGCTGCGCGAGCCGACGTGGTGAAGGCGGTGCGAGCGCAAGTTTGCTTGGGGGAATGGGCCGTCCGCAATAGACGGTTTTGGGAAGCAGGAGCTTTGGCGTTGTTGCTCCCTCTCCCCTTGCGGGAGAGGGCTGGGGAGAGGGGTGGCAGCCATAGGCTGCCCTCTCAAATCCGTAATCTACGATCTGCTTGCAGAGGCTTACCCTATTCCTACCCTCTGATCCCCAGCAACGCATACGCCACCAACGCCAGCTTCTCCCGCAGCAGGTAGCGGCGGTCGGGGTGGGGGCTCAGGGGGCTGGCGCTCGCATTCGCATCCAGCCCCAGGGCGCGGGCCAGGGCCAGGGCGCGGGGGGCGTGGGCCTCATCGGTCACGAGGGTGACGGGCGTGCCGGGGGGTAGGGTCACGCGGGCATTGCGCAGGTTCTCCAACGTAGTGCGGCTGCGCGTTTCGGCGATCAGGGCGGCGGACGGAACACCGTGACGGCCCAGGTAACGCACGCCGACCTCACCCTCGGAGTGGGGGTCGCCGGGCCGCCGTCCGCCCGTGACCACGATGGTCCGCACGCCGCCCGCCCGGTACAGCGCGAGGGCGTGGTCGAGCCGCCGCTGGAAGGCGGGGCTGGGTCTTCCGGCGTACTGGGCCGCCCCCAGCACGATCAGGGCGGGGTGGGGGCGCTCGGCGCGGGGGGCGCGGGCGCCGGGGAGCAGCAGAAAACCGAGGGCCAGCGCCGCGATCACGGCGAGCGGCAGCAGCGTGACGGTCGAGCCCCGGGCGCGCATTGTGACGAGCGTAGCATGAAGGAAATGCGGCCTCATGGGGAAAGGCGGGCCGCTACGCTGGTAACGAGCCTCCCCTTGCCCTGCCGGGGGGCCGTGCTACCCTCACCGTCAATTCCCGCCGGGAGTGACCACCTATGCCCAGAACCCTCGTGATCGTCGAATCGCCCGCCAAGGCCAAAACCATCGAGAAGTACCTCGGAAAGGGGTACGCGGTGGAATCAAGCATCGGGCATATCCGCGACCTCCCCCGGAGCGCCGCCGACATCCCCGAGAAGTACAAGGGCAAGGCGTGGGCGCGGCTGGGCCTGGATGTCGAGGACGACTTCAAGCCCCTGTACGTCGTCTCGCCGGAAAAGCGCCAGCAGGTCGCCCGGCTCAAAAAGCTCGCTCAGGAAGCCGACGAGATCATCCTGGCGACCGACGACGACCGCGAGGGCGAGAGCATCGCCTGGCACCTGTACCAGGAGTTGAAACCGAAGGTCCCGGTCAAGCGGATGGTCTTCCACGAGATCACGAGGGAGGCCATCCAGAACGCGATTGAGCATCCCCGCGACATCGACACCAACCTCGTCGAGGCGCAGGAGGCCCGGCGGGCGCTCGACCGGCTGTACGGCTACGAGGTCAGCCCGGTGCTGTGGAAGAAGGTGGCGCCCAAGCTTTCCGCGGGCCGGGTGCAGTCGGTGGCGACCCGGATGCTCGTCGAGCGCGAGCGCGAACGGATGCGCTTTGTTAGCGGGACGTGGTGGGACCTGCTGGTGACGGCGGCGACGAGGGACGGCGAAACCTTCCCCGCACGCCTGACCGATGTGGACGGCATGCGGCTGGCGACCGGCAAGGACTTCGATCCCCTCACCGGCCAGGTGAAGAAGGGGATGGAGGTGAGATTGCTCGACGAGGCGGCGGCCCGTTCCCTCGCGGACGGCCTGACCGGGCAACCCCTCACCGTCGTCAGCGCCGAGGAGAAGCCCTTCACCCAGCGGCCCTACGCGCCCTTCATCACCTCCACGTTGCAGCAGGAGGGGAGCCGCAAGCTGGGCTTCGCCGCCACCCGCACCATGCGCGCGGCGCAGCGGCTGTACGAGCAGGGCTACATCACCTATATGCGGACGGACTCGACCAACCTCTCGCAGGAGGCGATGAATGCGGCCCGCACGCAGGTGGGGGCGATGTACGGCCAGCAGTACCTCAGCCCCCAGCCGCGCGTGTACGCGAAGAAGGCGAAGAACGCGCAGGAGGCGCACGAGGCGATCCGCCCCGCCGGGTCGAGCTTCCGCACGCCGGAGAGCCTGCGCGGCGAGCTGAGCGGGGACGAGTGGCGCCTCTACGACCTGATCTGGAAGCGCACCGTCGCTTGCCAGATGGCCGACGCGCGGGGCCGCAGCCTGCGGGTGCGCCTGGCCGGGAGGGCGGGGACCGGCGAGGACGTGGGCCTGAGCGCCACGGGCCGCACCATCGACTTCCCCGGCTTCCTGCGCGCCTACGTGGAGGGCCGTGACGATCCCGCCGCCGCGCTGGAGGACCGAGAGACGCCGCTGCCGCCGCTCAAGGAGGGTGAGCGCGTCACCGCCGAGAGCGTGAAACCGGAAGGCCACGAGACCCAGCCGCCCGCCCGTTACACGGAGGCTTCACTCGTGCAGGCGCTCGAAGCCGCCGGAATCGGTCGCCCAAGCACCTACGCCAGCATCCTGGGGACCATTCAGGAGCGGGGTTACGCGGTGAAGAAGGGGCAGGCGCTCGTGCCGACCTGGACGGCCTTCGCCACCTCCGCCCTGCTGGAACACCATTTCGGCAACCTGGTGGACTACGACTTCACCGCCCGGATGGAGGAGGACCTCGACGACATCGCGGGCGGGCGGGCGCGGCGGGTGCCGTACCTGCGCCGCTTCTACCTGGGCGAGGGCGGCGAGGGGATGGCCCTGCGCCCCCTGATCGACTCCAAGATGGGCGAGATCGACGCGCGGGGCATCGCCACCATCGCCGTGCCCAAGTTGGACGGGACGGGCATCGAGGTCCGGGTGGGCCGGTACGGGCCGTACCTGCAACGCGGCGAGGAGAAGGCCAACCTCCCCGAGGACCTCGCCCCCGACGAGCTGACGCCGGAAAAGGCCGCCGAGCTGCTGGGCCGCCCGACCGGCGACCGGGTGATCGGCACGGACGGGGCGACCGGCCTCCCCGTCGTGGCCCGCGCGGGGCGTTACGGCCCCTACGTCACGCTGGGCGACGGCAACCCGCCCGTGCGCTCGGCGAGCCTCTTCCCGGGCGACGACCTGAACACGATCACCCTGGAACGCGCCCTGCGGCTGCTGAGCCTTCCGCGCCTCGTCGGCGTCTCGGAGGGTGAGGAAATCTGGGCGCAGAACGGCAAGTTCGGCCCGTACCTGAAGCGCGGCAACGACTCGCGCAGCCTCGCCACGCACGAGCAACTGTTCACGGTGACGCTGCCCGAGGCCGAGGCCCTCTTCATGCAGCCGCGCTTCCGGGCGAGGGGCGCGGCGGCGGCTCCCCTGCGGACCTTCGAGTACCAGGGCCGGGCGCCCATCACGCTCAAGTCGGGCCGCTACGGGCCGTACCTGACCGACGGCGAGCGCAACGCCACGCTCCGCAAGGGCGAGGACGAGGGGACCCTGACGCCCGAACGCGCGCTGGAGATTCTGGAGGAGCGCGGCAAGGAGCCCAAGGGCAAGGCGGGGAAGGGTACGCGCAAGGCGGCGGGCACGAGAGCGGGCGGGGCGAAGACTGGGGCGACCCGGGGGGGCACGGGGGCGCGGACGGCGGCCAAAGCCCCGGCGAGAAAGGCCCCCGCGAGCAAGGCGGCGGCGAGGAAGCCTGCCGCCAAAGCCACCTCTGCCCGGGCCAAGACGGCGACCCAGGCCCCCACCAAAACAGCCCCCACCAAAGCGGCCCTCACCTGGGCGGACCTCAAACCCCACCTCGGCGTGCTGAGCGAGCAGGAGCGCGCCCTGGTGACGGCGACCCGCGACCAGGGCCGCCGGGTGGAGGAGGTCGCCCCCACCCTCGGGCTGGACGTGAAAAAGGCCAAGGGGATGGCCCTCCAGGCGAGCAAGAAGCTCAACCAGGCGGCGCGCGGGGAGTAGCCCGGTGCCGACCCGCCCGCCCCGCCGCGAGCCGCCCCAGGCGCTGCACCTCGCCCGGCTCGCGGGGAGCACGCCGGGGGAGTGGGTGGCGCTGCCCGGCGGCCTGCTGCGCGTGCTGGCGCTGCGTGGGAAGGTCGGCGGCCCTCCCGTTCCCGGCTGGCTCACCTGCCTGACGGGCGAGGCGCTGCTCGACCTGCCCCAGCGCGAGTTCGTGCGGCTGCGCCCCGCCGAGAGCTACCGGGTCTCGCCGGACGCGCCGTGGGAGGCCCTGCCGGTCCGGGCCGGGACGGTGCTGCTGCTCGTTCCCGAGGGCCGGGGGCTGTAGAGAACTGTAAGAGCCCGGTTGGCAGACTCGGAGCAAGGCTGATGCGTTCGTCCCCCCCCTCCACCCCCGATGTGCCCGTCGCCCTGCTGGAGCTGGCGGGTGGGCGGCTCCGTCCCCTGTCGGGGGACTGGGGGTGGGCGGGGGCGAGGCCCGGCCAGGTGGTGGGGCGCTGGCTGCGCCTGATCCATCCGCTGGACCGTCCGGCCGTCGAACGCGGGCTGGCGGAGGCCGCCGAGTTGAGTGACGCGGACCTCCGGCGGCTGCACGTGCGGCTCTCCGATCTGGGGCTGGTGGAGGCGGAGTGGCGGGTGGCCCGGCGCTCCCCGGGGGGACGGGCCACCCACCTCCGGGTGACGCTGCGGTTCCCGGCGGAGGGCGAGGAGCCCGAGTCCGCCTCCCCGGCTGATCCGCCCCACCCCGCTCCGCCTGGGGCGGAGTCCGGCGCGGCCACCTTCACCTGGACCGAGGGTTCGCCCGGCACCCCGGCCCTCGGGGTGAGCCCGGCCCTGGCCGCGTGGCTGGGGGAGACGCCCACGACGCCCGGCGCCCTGCTCGCCCACCTGGATGCCGAGAGCGCCTGGGCCCTGCGGGAGCACCTGTCCGGGCCAGACGCCGCCGGGCCGCTGGAACGGGTGGCCGAACTGCGCTGCGGGGCGGGCGGCGGGCGGCCCGTGCGGCTGAGCGTGACGCCGCCCACCCGGGTCGGCGGGGCGCGGGTGGCCTTCGGGGTGCTGCGCGAGGTGGGCGAGGCCCGGCGGCTGCGCGAGGCGCTGGCGGAGCGCGAGCGGCTGCTGGGGGAGGCCCAGGCTCTCGCCCGGCTGGGCTCGTGGCGCCTCGACCTGCGGGAGGGGACCCTGACCGGGTCGGACGGGCTGCTCGACCTGCTGGGGCGGCCCGCGGGTCCCCCCAGCCTCGCCACCTGGCTGGCCCGGACCCACCCGGAGGACCGGGACCGGGTGCGGGCGGCTCTGACGGGGCCGTGGGCCGGGGAGGGGCTACTCCTGCACCACCGCCTCCTGCGGCCCGGGGGCGAGGAGCGCGTGATCGAGGTGCGGGGCCGCGCCGAGGCCGGGCCGGACGGGCAGCCCACCCTGCGGTACGGCACCGCGCAGGACGTGACCGGGCAGGCGCGGGCCGAGACCCGCGAGCGCGAGGCTCGCCGCCTCCAGGCCGCCCTGCTCGACGCGGCGGTGAGCGTGACCGTCACCCTCGACCACGAGGAGGTCCTCAGCCGCCTGATCGCCAGCGTGGAGCGGATCGTGCCCTTCGACGAGGCCGACGTTCTCCTGCTGGGGCCGGACGGGGACACCCTGAGCGTGGTCCTGCGCCGCCTGGGGCCGGGGGCTCCCGCGGGCGTGGGGAGGGGGGCCCGCCCCCTCTCGCTCTCCGGGCTGCCGCTGCTGGGGCGGGCCGCCGCCCACGGGGCCCTCACGGTGCGGGACGTGCGCTCCTCGCCCGAGTGGGTGAGGCTGCCCGAGGGCACCTGGATTCGCAGCCTGCTGGTGTATCCCATCCACGTGGAGGGGCGCCTGCTCGGGTTCCTCAAGCTCGCCAGCCGGGTTCCGGGCGCCTTTCCCGCCGACCGGGCCGAGTCCGTGCGGCTGTTCCTGGGCTACGTGGGGGCCGCCCTGCACAACAGCCAGCTCTACGGGGCCGCCCGCCGCGAGGCCCGCCGCGCCCGCGTGCTCGCCGACCTCGCGGCGGAGCTGAGCGGTCCCCTCGACCCCGCGCAGGTCGCCGAGGTGATCGTGCGCCGCACCCGGGCCGCCCTGGGCCGCGGCTGCGTCAGCGTCAGCCGTGAGGACCCGGCGTCGGGTGAGCTGTGCCGGGTGGCGCGGGCGGGCTTCGAGGACCACCCCGGGGCGGCCTGCGCGGCGGTGCGGGACCGCCCCCCGCTGCCCCCCCTGCCGGTCCGGCCGCTCGGCCCCGGCGTCGGCACCCACACCGTCCTTATGACCGGGGCGGACCCCGAGGCGGCCCCGCTCCTCGCCCGGATGGGCTACCGCCAGGCCCTGCGGGTGAGCCTGGTGCGGGGCGGGAAGTTTCTCGCCTGCCTGAACGTCGGCCTGACCGACCCCGCGCCCCTGAGCGCCGACGAGCAGGAGCTGATCTCGGGCGTGGCGGAACAGGCGGCGCTGGCCCTCCTGACGGCGGACCTGCGGGCCGAGAACGCCGCCCGGGTCCGCGACCTCACGGCCCTGAACCTCACCGCGCAGCGCCTCGCCCAGCTCCTCGACGCGGCGGCGCTCGCGGACGCGCTGGTGGACGCGGTGGCCGGGCATTTCGGCGCGGCCTGCGCCTGGGTGGCGACCCGCACCCCGGAAGGCCGCCTGGACCCCCTCTCCACCCGCCCCCAGCCCTGGCCCGAACTCGGCCCGGGGTGGCCCGGCGCCCACCCGGCGCTCGCGGCCCTGCCCCCCGACGGGCCGGTGGCGCTGCACCCGGATGCCTGCCCGGAGTGGTGGGGCGCCCTCACCGAGCGCGGCCTGCGGAGCGCCGCCCTCGTGCCCGTGCCGGGGGAGCAGCCCGCGGTCCTGCTCCTCGCCAGCGCCGCTCCCGGTGCCTTCCCCCCGCAGCGGCTGGACGTGCTCTCCACCCTGGCGCATCACCTGGGCACCGCCCTGCGCAACGCCCGCCTGTTCCGCGAGACCCGCGAGCGACTGGCCCGGCTGGAGGCCCTGCACGACCTCGACACCATCATCGGCAGCGCGCAGGACCTCGAACACGTGATGGGCCGGGTCGTGGAGATCGCCGCCGCGCAGCCCGGGGTGGGCGCCGTGGCCGTCTGCCTGCGGGATTGCCACGCGCCGGGGTTGAAGTACGTCGCCGCCCGCGGAACAGGGGAGGCCTTGCCCGTCCCCCCGACCGGCGAGGGGATGCCCGCCCTCGTCGCCTTGGAGGGCCAGCCGTGGCGGGCGGATGACGTGGCGGGCTCGCGGCTGCTCGGGCCGGGGGCGTGGGCGCGGCAGGTGGGGGCGCGCGGCTACCAGGCGCTGCCGCTGCTCGCCCAGGGGGAGGCTCTGGGCGTGATCGAGTACGCCTGGCACGGGGAGGAGCCCGACCCGCAGACGCACGTGTTCCTGCGGGTGCTCGCCGACCAAGCCGCCCTCGCCGCCGGGAACGCGCGGCTGCACCGTGACCTGCAACGGCAGACGACCTCGCTCGCCCGCGCCTACGACGAGACGCTGGAGGGCTGGTCACGCGCCCTGGACCTGCGCGACCACGAGACCGAGGGCCACACCCGGCGCGTCACCGACCTCACCCTCCGGCTGGCGCAGGCCTTCGGGATGGACCCGGAGGACCTCGTCCACGTCCGCCGGGGGGCGCTGCTGCACGACATCGGCAAGATGGGCATTCCCGATGGGGTCCTGCACAAGCCCGGCCCCCTGGACGCCGGCGAGTGGGAGGTCATGCGGAGGCACCCCACCCTCGCGCTCGAACTGCTCTCGCCCATAGGGTTCCTGCGGCCCGCGCTCGACATCCCCTACAGCCACCACGAGAAGTGGGACGGCGCGGGCTACCCCCGGGGGCTGCGCGGCGAGGCGATTCCCCTGCCCGCCCGCCTCTTCGCCGTGGTGGACGTGTGGGACGCCCTCACCAACGACCGCCCCTACCGCCCCGCCTGGACCCGCGAGCAGGCCCTCGCCCACATCCACGCGGGGAGCGGGACCCACTTCGACCCCCGCGTGGTGGAGGCCTTTACCACCCTGATCGTGGGGCAGCATCCCGAACTCGCGGACACGGGAGGGGAGCCCTGACCCCAGGGACGCTTGCCGCCCCCGGGGGTGCTAGCGTGCGGCTATGACTGCCCGTGCCGATGGAGTGGGTGCCAGGGTCCTCGACAAGGCCGCGTTGGGCGAGCGCCTGAACGCCGCCGAGATCGAGGCGCTGTACGGGCTGCCGCTGCCGGACGTGGCGGCGGTCGCCCACGACCTGCGCCTGGGGCGGACCCCCCCCGACGTGGTCACGTTCCTGATTGACCGCAACATCAACTACACCAACATCTGCAACGTGGGCTGCAACTTCTGCGCCTTCTACCGCACCCGACGCCAGAAGGACAGCTATACCCTCGACTACGAGGCCATCAGCGCCAAGATCACCGAGCTGGAAGCGGTGGGCGGCACACGCATCCTGATGCAGGGCGGCGTGAACCCCGACCTCGGCCTGGACTACTACACCGGCCTGCTGCGGCACATCAAGGCCCACCACCCCACCATCCGCATCGACGCCTTCTCGCCCGAGGAGGTGCTGTTCATGGAGAAGACGTTCGGCCTGAGCCTGGACGACCTCCTCGACACGCTGATTGAGGCGGGGCTGGACGGCCTGCCCGGCGCGGGTGGGGAAATCCTGGAGGACGAGGTGCGGAAGAAGGCCGCGCCCGCCCGAATCCGCTCCGCCGACTGGTTCCGCATCCTCGACGCGGCGCAGCGCAAGGGGCTGTACACGATCTCGACGATGGTGATCGGCTTCGGTGAGACGTATGCCCAGCGGACCCGACACCTCCTGCAAATCCGCGAGCAGCAGGACCGGGCGAACGCGCTGTACGGGGGCAACGGCTTCTCCGGCTTCGCCATGTGGACCCTCCAGACCGAGCACACCCGCTTGCACGGCAAGGCGCCCGGCGCGACCGCCCACGAGTACCTCCAGCAGCTCGCCATCGCCCGCATCGCGCTCGACAACGTCCCGAACATCCAGGCGTCGTGGCCGGGGCAGGGGTTCAAGGTCGCGCAGGCCTCGCTGTACTACGGGGCCAACGACCTGGGGTCCACCATGATGGAGGAGAACGTGGTGAGCGCGGCGGGCGGGCACGGGCGGCACCGGACCACCGTGCGCGAACTCATCCGCAGCGCGGTGGACGCGGGCTTCACCCCCGCGATCCGCAACAGCCGCTTCCAGATCATCGAGTGGCCCGACGTGGACGCGTACCTGGGGGGCACCGGGGCCAACCCTGAGGCGGAGCGGGCGGTGGGCGCGGCGGGATAAAGGGCCGGGGCCGGGACGTGCTGCCCCGGCCCCTCCTCAAGTCCCGCTTACGCCGCTCCATCAAATTGCGGCTGCCGTTCCAGGTCGTCCAGCGCCTGCTCGTAGAGCGCCTGGGGCAGCCGGGGCACCACGGCGAGGAAGGTCGCGGCGTCCTCCAGGGTGGCGTGGGTGCTCTCGTGCTGCCAGCCCGGCCCCTCGGCCACCAGCCGCACGCGCCCGCCGCCGGTCAGGAACCGGACCCGGCCCTCCCCGGTGCGGGTGTCGCTGAGGTGACGGGTCACGTTCATGCCCCCAGGGTAGGGGAAAGCCATGAGGCGGGCATCGGCCAAAATGATGAGGGCTTCGGGGAGGCGGCAGCGCGGCCCCACGCGGCTCGGGACGGGCCGGGGACGCTGGCCGGGAGAGCGGCACGCCGGGGCTTCCCGCGCTCCTCCTGCCCGGACTCGCCGGACGCCGGATGAAGGCGAAGTCCTGGATCGCAACCTCCATCATCACCCTCAGCAGGAGCGCGGCGAGAACAGACATCCAGACCATGACGGGCCTCCTACACCCGGGCCAGTCGGTGAGGCGCGCCCCTACCTTCCGCCCCCATGAAGGGAGAGGTGGTGTTCGGGGAGGGCGCCGGGTGGCGGGCCGCTCATGAAGTGCGGTCCAGCCCTGGCTCACACGTCTGTTCGGCGAACCCGCCACACTCGCAGACGTGGCTCCGCGGATCGCCGGTCAGAAGGTGCTTGCCATCGTGCTCGCGGGGGGCAAGGGCAGCCGCCTTTCTCCCCTCACCACCGAGCGGGCCAAGCCCGCTGTGCCGTTCCTGGGCACCTACCGCCTGATCGACTTCACCCTGTCGAACCTGGTGAACAGCGGCCTGGGGGACGTGTGGGTGATCGAGCAGTACCTCCCGCACGGCCTGAACGACCACCTCTCGGGCGGGCGCCCCTGGGACCTCGACCGCACGCGCGGCGGCCTGGTGGTCATGCCGCCCTTTTCCAGCCCGGAACGGGAGGACGGCGAGTTCGCCCAGGGCAACGCTCACGCCCTCGCCCAGCACGCGGGGCTGATCCGGGAGTTCGGCCCCGATGTGGTCCTCGTCCTGAGCGCTGACCATATCTACCGCTTCGACTATGGCGACCTGATCCGCCAGCATGTCCGGCGCGGCGCCAGCGTCACGATGGTGACCACCGAGGTTGAGGAGGCGCAGGCCACACGGTTTGGCAATGTGCGCGCGGACGGGGACGGCCAGGTGCGCGAGTTCGCCTACAAGCCGGATGAGCCGCTGGGGAAGACGGTCACCGCCGAGATTTTTGCCTACGACGCGGGCGTGCTGCTGGACACCCTCGCGGAATTGCAGAAACAGGGCGAACTCGGCGACTACGGCGAGCAGTTGCTCCCGGCCCTCGTGGCGCGCGGCGACGCCTATGCCCATCCCCTCGATGGCTACTGGATGGACGTGGGCACCCTGGAGGCCTACCTGGGCGCCCACCGCGACTTCCTGGAGGGCCGCGGCTTCCCGCTCGACACGGGGGACTGGCCCTTCATCACCAGCTCGATCTCCCGCCCCCCCGCCCGCATCGAGGGCAGCGCCCGCCTGGATCAGGCTTTCGTCTGTGGCGGGGCCGTCATCGCTGGAGAGGTTGTCCGCAGCGTGATCGGCCCCAATGCCCTTGTAGAGGAGGGCGCCGTGGTGGAGGACAGCATCGTGCAGCCCGGTGCCACGGTGAGGGCCGGGGCTGCCATCCGCCGCGCCATCGTGGACCAGCACGCGACGGTCGAGGCGGACGCCCAGGTCGGGGGTTCGGACGCGGACAGCCCGCCCACGGTGGTCGGCGCTCACGCCACCGTGGGGGCAGGGGCAAGGATCGGACCCGGCCTGCACGTTCCCCCCCGCCAGACCGTCCGCGCGGGCGAGGAGGAGCGGGTGGTGGAGCGGCCCGAGGGAGACGACCGGGCGGGGAAGTAGGGGAAATGTAGGCTTGACGGCGCGAAGAGGTGGAAAGGTCTTCGCGGCCGAGTGACGCGCCCTCCTCTCTGAGGATGTAGAAATCGTGTCTGCGACGACATGAATGCCCCTCCCCCTTGAGGGGGGAGGCTGGGAGGGGGTGAGCGGGCAGGGCATCGAGAGGCCAGCCCGAATGGCTATGCCCTCCTGTAGAAGAGGCCAGTAGCGCGGATTACACGCGCCCTCACCCGCAAGCAGCCCTGCGCGTCTCCCACGAGGGGAGAGGGGAAAAATGCCTTCCCATCGTGCTTTTTCGTATTGGCGGGATACCTACATCACTCAGCCCGCTGGGACAGAGAACTCCCTGCCTTTCCAAGTTCAACCGAGGACGGCTCTACCCCGGATTTGCAAGGAGGAAAGGCCCGCCTCGCCCCCCGCTCTTCCCGCCCGGGCTGCCCACGTGATACACTCCCGGAGTTTGCCCTCCCAGGGGGGCGAGTTTCGCGCACAGGCACGGCAGGCCGCAGGGCTCCAGACACCCCCGGAGTCAGGGCCGCCCGCCGCGAGAAGGAGAGCAGAGTCATGAAGCGTACCTACCAGCCGAACGTCCGCAAGCGGGCCAAGACCCACGGCTTCCGCGCCCGCATGAAGACCAAAGCGGGCCGCAACATCCTCGCGCGCCGCCGCGCGAAGGGCCGTCACCAGCTCACCGTCAGCGACGAGTAATCCTCGCCGCCAGGAGAGGGTTTATCGTTACCCCGGATCAATCCAGCGCCACGCAGGCACGGCCCCGCCGTCCGGTGGCGCTGGAGCCGTTGAGGGGGGACCGCGAGTTCCGGCGGGTGCGGCAGCAGGGCGTGGCCCTGCGCGACCCCCTGTTCACCCTGCGGGTGATCGATTATCGCCCAAGGTACGGTGAGGCGTGGCGTCCAAGCGCCATCATCGGGATCGTGGTAGCGAAGAAGACCCTGCGCCGGGCGGTGGACCGCAACCGCGCCCGCCGCCGCGTGCGCGAGGCGCTGCGGACGCTGCCGGGCGGCCTGCCCCCCTGCCGCGCGGTGCTGATGCCGAATCCCGGCGTGCTGACGGTTCCCTTTTCGGAGCTGCAAGCGGCGCTCGCGCGGGTGCTCTCACAGGTGCCGGGCCGCGTGGGGCGCAAGGGGGGCGGACAGGGCGGGAACCGCCGCCCCGCTTCCCCCGTACCCGCCAGCGTGACTTTGCAAGAACGCCCCGGGGGGGAGACATGAGCGCCGCCTCGCGGGGCCTGGTGCGGATCGTGCGGGCCTATCAGCACCACCTCTCGCCGCGCAAGCCCGCGCCGACCTGCCGCTTCACGCCGACCTGCTCTCAGTATGCTGTGGAGGCCATCGAGCGGCACGGCGCATTGAGAGGCGGCTGGCTGGCCGCGTGGCGCGTGATGCGCTGCAACCCCCTGGTGCCGGGCGGATTCGATCCCGTGCCCGAGCGCTTCCCCGACAGGCACCGTCCTGACAAGCACCGCCCCTCCAGAAAGACCCCGACATGAAGATCAAGACCCTGCTTCCCCTGACGGCCCTCGGCGCCCTGCTCCTGACGGGCTGCGGCACCACCGGCCCCCTTCCCACCTTCGGCAAGGCGATCACGCCCGAGTGGATTCGCGCCGACTTCGATGGCCGCCCCGGCGACGAGCTGATCGCCACCAGCAACCTTCAGGACGTGGTGTTCAACCGGCGCGGCGAGGTGATCGGCTGGTACGTGAAGGGCTACGCGGGCACGCCGTACATCAAGCGCCTGGCCGACGGCACCTACGACTTCAGCGCCCTGAAAAACCAGCGCGGCATCGTGAACATGGTCGGGAACCGCAAGGCGCTCGCGGTCACCGCGGGGACTGTCCTTGATCCCAGTCAGACCGCTCAGGTGACGGTGCCGACGACCTCCCTGGACCTCGCCCAGAACCGCCAGGAGGCCGTGTTCCGCTACACCCAGAACGGCGCCACCGTCACCAAGACGGTCACCCTGCACCCGCGCAACTTCAAGGTGGACGTGCGGACGAGCATCGAGGGCGGGCCGCAGACCTACACCATGCTGTTCCCCGGGCTGGGCAAGGCGGACAACCCCCGCGTGCAGGCCGTCCCGGTCGGGGGTCAGCCCGCCACCGTGCAGGGCAACGGCACCCTGAATGTGCAGAACATCCAGTACGCGGCCCTCCAGGAAAACCCCAGCCAGATCGCTCACGCCCTGATCGTCCGGCCCCAGGCGGGCACGACGGCGAACGCGACCCTGACGGGCGGTGCGCAGGGCCTGATCGCCGTGGCCCTCCAGGGGAACAGCAACCTGGAAGTCTACGGGGGCAAGAACGAACTCATCCACCTGTATCAGAGTGGCTACACCAGCTTGCCCGGCCTATTCAAGCCGAACTTCTTCGGAAGCATCAGCCTGTACATCGTCAAGCTGATGGAGGGGCTGTACAAGCTGGTCGGCAACTGGGGCCTGGTGATCGTGCTGCTGACCATCCTCCTGAGGCTCATCATGTGGCCGCTGATGCAGGCGCAGGGCCGCACGACGGCGCGGATGCAGGTCATGCAGCCCAAGATCAAGGAAATTCAGGAGAAGTACAAGGAGCGCAAGGACCCGGACTCGCAGCGGGCCATGCAGCAGGAGATGCAGCAGCTCTACCGCGACTACAACTTCAACCCGGCGGGGTGCTTCTCCACCTTCCTGCCCTTCCCGGTGCTGATCGCGCTGTGGTCCACCATCCGCAACTTCGAGTTCGACTCGGGCTTCCTGTGGCTGCCGGACCTCGCCATCCCCGACCCCTTCTACATCCTGGCGCTCGTCTACCTGATCGTGAACATCGGGCAGCTCTACGTGATGACGCGCAAGAGCCCGGACATGTTCCGGCAGCAGGCCTTTATCTACATCATCTTCCTGTACTTCGCGCTGACCTTCCCGGCGGGCGTAACGGTCTACATCATCCTCTCGACCCTGATCGGCATCGGCCAGCAGATCCTGATCAACCGCCAGGTCGAGCGCGAGACGGCGAGCATCGGCCAGACGGTGCAGAAGGCCCCGGTGCGGGCGACCGCCAAGCCCGCCAAGACCATCGAGGCGCCGAAAAAGTAAGAGGCTATGGATGGGCCGCCCTGCCGGAAGGTGGGGCGGTTTTTTTGGGCGCTGGTGTGGATGGGGTTTTTCCTACACCCCCTCCAGCCTCCCCCACGCCCGCAGCGTGAGCAGGGCCTCCAGCGTCCGCACGCTGCGCCATTCCCGCTCGGCCTGCGGCCAGACCTCGGGGAACTGGCCGCCCCAGGACCAGTTGGGTGCCCACGAGCCGTCCCCTGATTGCGAGGTGAGCAGGTGCGTGAGGGCCGCCGCCAGGGGTTCCTCCAGCGGGCGGGCCAGGGGAGAGGCGGGGGTGGGCGCCATCGCCAGGGGGTTGATGCCGTAGGCGGCGAAGTCCTGCGGGGTGCGCGACACCCGGGTGGGCAGCACGTCGTCGAGGTAGTCCAGCACGGGCTCCCGGTGCAGGGCCGGGACCTCGGGAGTCTGGGCGAAGACGGCGGCGACGTGGTGGCCGTTCACGTCCCCGGGATCGAGGCCCTCCAGCACGGCGTCGCGCGTCTCGACGATGAGGAGGGACAGCAGCCCCTCGGGCAGCAGGTCCGGCCAGTGCCACAGCAGAGCCACGATCTCGGCGCGGGGATTGACCCGGAAGCCGCCGAAGGTGCGCGCCAGTTCTCCGGGTTCCGTCTGATTCCACCAGGGGGCGTGGGGATGCGCCTCGGCCTCGGGGGGGAGGAAGGGCCAGACGCTCGCTTCCTCCTCCACCTGGAGGTGCGAGCGCAGCCAGGCCACCGCACCCGTCAGCAGGGGCTCGGTGGCCGGAACATCGAGGTCGTGCAGCACCCGCAGCGCCTGCGAGGTCGCCAGCGTGCTGCTCCCCGGGGCGCGGTGGTCCGGCTCCAGCGCCCGCCCGAAGCCGCCGTCCGGGTTCTGGTAGGCCCTCAGCGCGTCCAGCACGTCCCCGGCCCCCCCATCCTCAAAGGCGTGGCGGAAGCGCGCGGCCTCCAGCGGTCGCCCCCGCTCCAGCAGGAAGGCGCGGGCACGGTCGAAGGCCTCCGGCGACAGGCGGGCGGCGGGCAGAGTCATGCGAGGAGGGTAACACTGCGGGGGGGAAGCTCGACAACAGGCGAATCAGCGCGTCAGTGGGAGCGTCCCCCTCGCGGGGAACAGGCGGTTTCGTCCCTCAGAGCCCGTCCAGCGCCGCCCGCGCCGAGGCGTAGCTGGGCCGCAACCGCAGCGCCTCGCGGTAGGCGGTTTTGGCCTCCGCCGCGCGCCCGAGCTCGGCCAGCGCGCGGCCCCGCCAGTAGAGGGCCTCCTCGTGGGCGGGGGCGTCGCGCAGCACAGCGCGTGTCAGGCGCAGCACGTCCGCGTAGCGACCGGTGCGGGTGTACGCCTCCAGCGGCCCGAAGGAATACCACAGCGTCCGCCACGGCAGGCCGCCCACCACCCGCGCCGGGCGGGTCGGGTCGAGGGTGGGGTCGGGTTTGGCCGCGAACGCCTGGTCAAAGGCCCGCGCCGCGCCCCCCGCGTCCCCCAGGGCGAGTTTCGCATTCCCCACGTTCAGCCAGCCCACCGCGTCGTTCCGCCGCCCCGCCTCGGCCAGCGCGACCCGCAGCGCCTCGCGTTGCCCCGCCACCTTGTCGGCGCGGAAGCCCAGCAGCTCACGCACCTCCGCCTGCCGCTCGGGGGGCGAGACGACCAGGAACGTCCGCCCGAACGAGCGCCACAGCTCGTCGAACTGACCGTAAGGCAGCTTCAGCGGTCCCAGGTACGAGTCCAGCGCCCGGAAATGCTGCGCCGCGTCGTCGTATCCCGTCAGCAGGCGGTAGTGGCCCATCCCGCCGCTGTCGTGGGTGATGAACCACGTCTCCACGATGACCGGGAAGCCCGCCGCGAGCAGCCGCTTGAGCATCGGGCGGTCCCCGTTCGTGGCGAGGTGAACGTTCATCCCCTGCGACCGCGCAAAGGCGGCCAGTTCCTCCGGCGACACGTTCACGTCCCCCCGGTTGGCCTTGAGCCGGGGCGCGATGTCGTACTGGTCGAGCTTGCCGCCCCAGCGGCTCAGCGCCATGCCCACCGTCACCGGCCCGCAATTGTTCAGCCGCTGGTACTCGTGCCGGATGCCGGGGATGCTGGCCGAGGCGGGCAGGACGGGGGCCGGAGCGGGTGCCTGAGGTTCGGGGCTGGGCTCGGGGGAAGAAGCGGGCGTCTCCTCCGCGGGGGTCGCGGCTGGTTCGGGGGCAGGCTCCGCTGCCGGGATAAAAGGCGTCTCCGGCTGAACCGACGCCGCGGCCACCGGAGCCACGTCCTGCCCCCGCGTTTCCGGCTTCTGGAGGCGGGCCACGCCGAACACAGCCGTCCCGGCGAGCAGGGCAGAGGTCAGCAGCAGGGCAGGAAGGCGCATCACCTCCCATCCTCACCGGCCTTCATGATTCGGCGCTGAGGTGAAAAAGTGCGTTGGCGTGCAGTTGGAGGAAGGTGCAGGAGGGGGTGAAAAGCCCGCTGGCCTTCCCACCTCCTCAGTACGCCATGACCTGCCGGATTGCCTTCGCCACCCGCACCGGGTTGGGGCGGTACACGTCCTCGATGGAGGTGAAGGGCGGGTACGGCGCGTCGAAGCCCGTCACCCGCACGATGGGCGCGCGCAGGAACTCGATGGCCTCCTCCGCGATGGTCGCGCTGATTTCACTGTGGAAGCCGCCCGTCCGCGGCGCCTCGGTCACGATGACGACCCGGCCCGTCTTCTGGACCGAGGCGAGGATGGTGTCCGTGTCCAGCGGCACGAGTGTTCGCAGGTCGATCACCTCGACGCCGATTCCGTGCGCCCTCGCGGCCTCGGCGGCCTTCTGCGCGACCTCGACCATGCCGCCGTAGCAGATCACGGTCACGTCGTCGCCTTCCGTCACCACGCGCGCCTGCCCCAGCGGAATCGTGTAGTACCCGTCCGGCACCTCCTCCTTCACCGAGCGGTAGAGCTTGATCGCCTCGAAGAAGAAGACCGGGTCGGGGTCCTCGATGGCGGCGAGGAGCAGGCCCTTGGCGTCGGCAGGGGTGCTGGGGATCACGACCTTGACGCCGGGGGTGTGCGCCAGGATCGCCTCGGGCGAGTCCGCGTGCTGCTCGGGCGTGTGAACGCCGCCGCCGTAGGGCGCGCGAATCACCATCGGCAGGTGGTAGCGGCTGCGGGTGCGGTGGCGGTAACGGCCCAGGTGCGAGAGGACCTGGTCGAGCGCCGGGTACAGGAAGCCCGCGAACTGGATTTCCGCGACGGGCTTCAGCCCCGCCAGCCCCATGCCGATGCCCATACCCACGATCCCGGCCTCGGCGAGCGGGGTGTCGAACACGCGCCCTTGCCCGAAACGGGCTTGCAGGCCGTCTGTCGCCCGGAACACGCCGCCCATCACGCCCACGTCCTCGCCGAAGATGTGAACGTCGGGGTCCCGTTCCAGCGCGAGCGCGAGGGCGTCGTTGATGGCGGCGACCATCGTGAGGGTGCGGGTCTTGGTGGGAGGGGTGGCGGTCATGCGGGAACCTCGGGGGACGGGGAGTGGGCAGTGGTGAGTGGGCAGTGGGTCGGCTGCCAGACACGGGAAGGTCGTGGCGGGCAGGGCGAGCGGCGAGGTCGCGGGCGGGAGCTTTTTCCACTCACCACTTCCCACTGCCCACTTCCGGGCGCAGCCCCCCTCACGCCCCCTCCTCCGCCAGAAGCTGCGCGCGCTGGCGCCTGAGCCCCGGGGTGGGTTCGGCAAACACGTGGTCCACGATCTCGGCGGGAGTGGGCTCGGGGAAGGCGTCGGCCACCGCGAGGGCCGCCTCGAACTCCGCCTCAATCTCACGGGTGAGCGCCGCGTCCGCCTCTTCCGTCAGGTGCCCCTCGGCGAGCAGGTGGGCACGCAGGCGGGTCACCGGGTCCTTGGCGTCCCAGCCCTCGTTGTCAGCGTCGGTCCGGTAGCGGCTGGGATCGTCGGCCAGGGTGTGGGGCTTGATGCGGTAGGTCACGGTCTCGATGAGCGTCGGCCCCTCGCCGTTCCGGGCCCGGCGCACGGCCTCGCTCGTGACGTGGTAGGTCGCCAGCACGTCGTTGCCGTCCACCCGCACGCCGGGGATGCCGTAGCCGTCCGCCCGCCGGGAGAGGTTCGTCGCCCGCGTCTGGGTGCGGGTGGGCACACTGATCGCCCAGCCGTTGTTCTGGAGGATGAACACGCAGGGGGCGTCCAGCGCGCCCGCGAAGTTCAGCGCCTCGTGGAAGTCGCCCTCACTGCTGCCCCCGTCGCCGATGTAGGCCATCGCCACGTTCGCTGTCCCCCGTCGCCGCTCGGCCAGGGCCGCCCCGACCGCGTGCGGGTACTGGGTGGCGATGGGGATGTAGAAGGGCAGGATCTTGAGGTCCTGCGGCATCGCCCAGCCGTGCGGGCTGGTGCGCCAGTACGCCAGGGTCTGCGGGATGGGCAGGCCGTAGGTCAGCGCGGCGCCCGTGTCGCGGTAGGTGGGAAACAGCCAGTCGTCGTGGGTCAGCGCGGCGGCGGTGCCGACCTGGCTGGCCTCCATCCCGCCGTAGGGGGGAAACACACCCATGCGGCCGGTGCGGTACAGCACCCACGCCCGCTCGTCGAAGTGGCGGACGCGGCGCATCTGGCGGTACAGGTGCAGCCGGGTGGGCACGTCGGGAAGGGCCCCGGGCCGGGTCACGCTGCCGTCGGGCGCGAGGGTCTGGACCAGGTCGCCCTGCGCGTCCTCGTAGGCGGCGGCCCCGGCGGTCAGGGGGTCAGGTGGGGTGGTCTGGGGCTGGGACATTCGGGGAGCCTCCACAGTCGTGGGAAAGAGGGCAGCGCGGGGCAGGCAAAGGGGCGGAGGTCGCGCGTAAAGAGAACCTCGCTGGCCTCCGTTCCGGCCTCCACTATGGGGCGCGGCGCTGGTTGAGCAGCCGGGCTGGCCCGGTCCCGCGGGGGGGAACCGGAGCAGGGGAGACGCGGGGGGGCATCGGCATAGGGGGTGCGGGGAGGGTAGCCCGGCCAGACGGTCGGCGGCCACCCGAAAGGGAGGATGGACCCAGGGTAGCAGGCCCGGCGCGGCTTTGCGCCCACGCGCGGTCCGGGGGGCGGGTACACTGCCTGCCATGAGACGCGCTCTGCTCACGCTCACGGCCCTGACGACCCTTTCCGGCACGGCGGGCGCCGACCATCAGCAGGGCAACCTCCGCACCCTCACCGCCGCCGACCTGTGCCCGCCCATCTCGTACGTGTATGTGGACGACGAGGAGCAGGAGGACCTGGCCGTCGAGGTCGACGAGCAGCTCGCCCGCTACGCCACCCTCTACGCCATTCCCTACGGCGATCCCAAGACCTGCACCGTGGCCCAGGTGTTCACCATCGACGCCTTCGAGGGCCGCGACGGGCGTTACCTGTACGCCGTGGACCTGGACATCGAACTGGTGAAAGACGCCCAGGTGACCCTCGGCACGCGCCGCCTGACCGCCAGCCACCTGCAACTGTGGTCCACCTCCGGCTACGGCAGCGTGCCCGACGCCGACGCCCTGGCCGAGATGGCGACCACCAGCGCCCGCGACTACTACGAGGAATTCGCCCTCGACTGGAAGGCGACGCACCCGAAGTAGCCGCATGCGGGAGTTAGGGCATCTGACGAAAGAAGAGTTGTTCCCCTGAGCGAAGGGTCCCTTCCCATGCGGCGGGGATGCTCCGCTCAGCATGACTGTTCTTACGCCAGACGATCTGAAGTTTCTCCCCCTCGCCGTGTAGGGCGACTTGGACGAGCTTCAGGGCGAACTTGAACTGCCCTGATCTGTCTCCAGCCTGTCCCAGAACGCCTGCAAGTCGGGTGCCAGCGGCGCCTCCGCGGCGAACTGGGTTCCGGCCCAGGGAAAGGCGATGCGGGCGGCGTGGAGCGCCTGCCGGGGGAGGAGCAGGCGTGCGGTCAGCTCCGGCGTCTGCCCCGTCTCCATGAAGTCCAGAAAGGCCTGGGGGTCGCGCCCGTAGATCTTGTCGCCCACCATCGGCAGGCCCAGGTGGGCGAGGTGGGCGCGAATCTGGTGCAGCCGCCCCGAGCGCGGGTAGGCCTCGATCAGGGTAAAGCCTGCCCGGCGCTCCACCACCCGGAAATCCGTCACGGCGGGCCGCCCGTTCGGCACGACCGCCTGCCGGATCACGACCCTGTTCGCCCCGCCCAGCCCCAGGTCCCCCAGCGGGGCGTCGAGCGTCAGCTGCTCCCACCCCGGCGAGCCGTGGACGAGGGCGAGGTACGTCTTGCCGACCAGATGTTCCTTGAACAGGGTGAAAAACCGCCGGGCGGCGTCGGGGTCGCGGCTGAGCAGTTGCGTCCCGCTCGTCTCGCGGTCGAGGCGGTGGGGCGGCGCGAGGTCCCGCTCGCCCGTCTCGGCCCGCATGAAGGTCAGCACGTCGGGCACGTCCACCCGTGCCCGCACCGGATGGGTCAGCCACAGCGCGGGCTTGCCCACCACGTAGAAGTCGGGATGCTCGACCAGCACGCGCGGCTTCTCGGTGGGGGGCGGGAGGGGCGCGCGGGCCGTCATACTTCCCAGATCGAGCGGTAGGGCCGGTTCCGCAGCCGCTCGGCAAGGTCCACCCCGCGCTCCACTGTCCGCGTCAGCCGCTCGGCCAGCCACTCGCCCGGCACCCCATCCGCCGCCCACTCCGCCGAGGTCGCGTACACGAAGTGGGGGCTCACCACGCAGCGAAAATCCGTCATCAGCCCGAAGGCGAAGGCCCCGTGACTCAGGTAGCCGTGCGCCAGCCCGCCCGAGACGAGGAAGGTGACCGGCTTGTCGAACCACGCGCCGTGCAGGCCGCGCTCGGGGTCGGTGCTGCCCGTCAGCTCGACCAGATTCTTCGCCCCCGCCCCCAGGCCCCAGTTGTAGACGGGCCCCGCGAGAAAGACGCCGTCCGCCTCCCGAATGGCCGCGTGGTACAGCTCGGCGCTCGGATGCGTGTAGCAGGTGTCATTGTCAAAGGGGGGCAGCGGCGTGTCCCGCAGGTCGAGCAGCGTCACCTCATGCCCGGCTGCCCGGAGTTGCGCCGCCGCCAGCCCCGCCATCCAGCGGCTGCGGCTGACGGGATCGAGGCTGGTCGAGAGGACCGTGAGCTTCACGGGGGGCAGGGTAGCAGGGAGAACCCCGCCTTCCTACAGCCCACACCCCACATCTCACAACCTCCCCTAAGCCAACCGGCGCACGTTTCCCCGCCCGGCCCGTTGTTATCCTCATTTTCGAGATGCCGTTCGCCGCCCGTGCCCTGACCGCCCTGGATTTTCCCCGCATCCGCGACGCCCTCGCCGAGCGCAGTTCCACGTCACTGGGCGCCGAGCGGGCGCGGGCGCTCATGCCCTCAGACGACGGGGGCCGTATCCGGCGCGAACTCGACGAGGTGGAGGACGCCCTCTTCGGGGTGAGCCTTAGCCTCGGCGGCATCCAGGACATCCGCGACCTGTACGGGCGGGCGCAGGAGGGGCGGGTGCTCTCCGGGCAGGAGCTGCTGAACGCCTCCTACTCCCTCGACGGCGCCATGACGGTCAAGCGGGCGATCAACGCCAACTCTCGGGGGCCGCTGCGCGACGTGGCGCTGGGCCTGGGTGACCACAGCGAACTCGTGCGCCGGGTCCTCTCGTCCCTGGACCGCGACGGCGGCGTGCGCGACGACGCCAGCCACCGTCTGCGCGACCTGCGCCGCCGCATCGAGCCGCTGCGGGGCCGCATCCGCGAGAAGCTGGCCGCCACCCTGGACCGCTGGGCAGACGTGCTTCAGGAGCACATCGTCACCATCCGGCGCGACCGCTACGTGCTCCCGGTGCAGGCGAGCCGGGTGGGACAGGTGCAGGGCATCATCGTGGACGCCTCGGCCACCGGGCAGACGTACTTCGTGGAACCGGCGGCGGTCACGCAGCTCAACAACGAACTCGCCCGGTTGATCCTCGACGAGGAGGCGGAAGTCCGGCGCATCCTCACCGAACTCTCCGGGCTGCTCGCGTCCGACCCCGACGTGCCCGTCACCCTCGCCACCATCGGCGAACTCGACCTGATCTCCGCCAAGGCGAGGCTCGCGCGTGAATGGCGCCTGAACCGCCCCGAGCCCACCCAGGGCGGCACCTACGACCTGCGCGAGGCCCGGCACCCGCTGATCGAAAACCCCGTTCCCAACGACATCACGCTCGGCGACACGAAGATGCTCCTGATCACCGGGCCGAACATGGGCGGCAAGACGGCGACCCTCAAGACGCTGGGGCTCGCCGTGCTCATGCACCAGTGTGGCATGTACGTCGCGGCGGCCTCCGCCCGGCTGCCCGTGGTGCGCGACGTGCTGGTGGACATCGGCGACGAGCAGAGCATTGAAGCCAGCCTCTCGACCTTCGCCTCGCACCTCAAGCACCTGCGCTTCGTGCTGCGGCACGCGGCGCCCGATACCCTGGTACTCATCGACGAGTTGGGCTCGGGCACCGACCCCGCCGAGGGGGCTGCGCTCGCGCAGTCGCTCATCGAGACCCTGCTGGGGCAGGATGCCCGCGGCATCATCACCTCGCACCTCTCGCCCCTCAAGCTCTTCGCGCTGGAGACTCCCGGGCTCAAGAATGCCTCGATGGGCTTCGACCTGGAGGCCCTGGCCCCGACCTACCAGCTTCAGGTGGGGCAGCCGGGCCGCTCCTACGCCCTCGCCATCGCGCGCCGGATGGGCTTGCCGGAGGGTGTACTCGCCCGCGCCGAGGAATTGCTCGGCCCCGACGCGGGCCTGATGGAGCGGATGCTGGAGGGGTTGGAGCGCGAGCGGGCGGACCTCGCCTCGGAGCTGGAGCGGGCCACGACCGCCCGCCGCGACGCGGAGGCCGAACTCGGCCGGGTGCGCCAGGAGCGCGAGACGCTGGAGGCCCGCCGGGACGAAATGATCGCCGAGGCCGCCCAGAAGGCCGAAACGCTGTACGCCGACGCCATCGAGCGGGTCCGCACCCTGCGCGCCCGCGCCCAGGAGGACAGTGCCCGCCCCCGGGTGATGCAGGAGCTGCGCGAGCTGCGCTCGGCGGCCCAGAAGGCCCGCCCCGCCCCGCCCCCGCCCCGCGAGGAGCGCGGCGACCCCATCCGGGTGGGGAGCGCGGTCGAGGTGCCCGCCTACGGCGCGACCGGCCAGGTGCTGGAGATGCGCGGCGACGACCTCGTGGTGCAGCTCGGCGTGATGAAGGTGGGCGTGAGGCGCCGGGACGTGCGCCTCAAACCCGAGCCCAAGGTGAAGTCGCCCCGGCCCGCCTTCGCAGGGACGAGCCCCAATACCTTCCAGGGCGAGCTGCAACTGCGCGGCCTGGGGGTGGAGGAGGCGGTCGAGGAACTCCGAACCGCGATCACCGAGGCGCAGGCCCTGCGGGAGACCCCGCTGCGGGTGGTGCACGGCAAGGGGCAGGGGGTGCTGCGGCGGTTGCTGCGCGACTATCTCAAGACCGACAAGCGCGTCGAGTCCTTTCACGACGCCGAGGCGAACCAGGGCGGGCACGGCGTGACCATCGTGAACGTTCGAGTCTAAAAGTTCACCTCCCCGGGGAACAAGTTCGGCCCATGAGGTTGTCTAGACCAATTCAGAGTTTTGTGCGACCTGTCCAGGCAGGATGCGGGCGTGTTCGACCGATCCTCTTCGGCCCTGAGACTCGCGGCGGCCACGGCCATGCTCTCCCTGTCTGCCCTCGCCGCCGCCCAGCCGGTCTTTCACCTGCCCGCCAACTACCTGTCGCGGTTTTCGAGCACGGAGCTGCTCGCTTCCAGCGAGGCGGGGTTTGGCGTTCGGTACGTGCCCCTGCCGCTCACCCAGGACATCCGTATCTCGGTGGTCAAGGCGCCGACCCACTGGGATTACGGCGTCAGCGCCCGGTTAAACGACACCAGCCTCGCGGCTGGAGTCTTCTACAACGTCCCCAAGCTGGAGGTCACCCATGATCCCTCCAGGGGGTTGCAGTTCCGGGGGCTGGTCCAGGGCAATGGGGCCACGTCCTTTTTCACCGGGGGCTACGCCTTCACCGCCCTGGGTGACCGGGTGCGCGTGCTGAACAACGTGGGGGTCGGCTTCGAGGGTGACAGCGTCGCTGCGCCCTACACGCAAACGGAGGTGGGAGGGGGGTATGGCCGCGCTTTCGGCAAGTTCAATGCCTCGTTCGGGGCGACGGCGCGGGTCTTCACCTTTCCGGCGCAGCGGCAGGCGCAGGGCAGCCTGGATTTCAGCGTGAGCGCCAACATCTCGCCCCTGAGGGGGCTCACGCTCGACGCCTCCCACTTCGAACGCTTCGCCGTCGGCAAGGTCACCCTGGGCGCGCTGAACTACGGCCGTTACGAGGAGTCGAACGCCAGCCTCACCTACCGCCTGCCGGTGGGGTCCACCCCGCCCGCCTTCACCGTGGGCGCCCTGCGCACCCGGGTGAACCGGGTCTGGACGGGCAACGTCACCTCTGTCTATGCCGACCTGCTGCTGCGCGCGGAGGTGATTCCCTCGATGTTCGGCCCCTCGGTCGGCTACCAGTGGGCGGCGGACGGCACGGGCAAGTGGCTCTTCAGCCTGGCGTTCATGGGCAAGTGACCGGCTGATTCCCGGTGCCCCGGGGGCTTCCCCCGCGCAGCCGGGAGTCTGCTTCCCACCCTCCCGCCTGGAGCAAGCCGCCTGACGGACGAGCTTGCGTTGTCTGCCAGACGTGCTTGTGGCAGAATGCCGGGCGAATTCTCAGAAATTCGTTCCTTTTCCTTCATCCCCATGCACGCGAGCAGTGGAGGGCAGCCGTGGTACAAGCGACGAGACAGGTCAGACTCACCCGGGAGGGCTTCGAGCGCCTTCAGCGCACCCTGGCGCAGGAGAACGCCCGCCTGGCAGAGGCGACCCGCATCCTGCAAGAGCAGATGGAGACGAGCGCCGACAACGAGGACACTGGCCTGGAGGACGCCAAGCGCGAGAAGCTGAATATCGAGGCCCGCATCGAGGAGCTGGAGGACACCCTCGCCCGCGCCGCGATCATCGAGGACCACGAGAACGACGGGCGGGTGGAACTCGGCGCGGTGGTCACCCTCGCCAACGAGACCACCAAAAAGGACATGCGCGTGCAGGTCGTCAGTGCCCCCGAGGCGGCGGTCCTCGGCGGCAGCCTGCCCCGCATCAGCGAGGAGAGCCCGGTGGGCAAGCAGCTCATGGGCCGCAAGCCCGGCGAGACCTTTGTGGTGAACCTGGAAAACGGCCGTCAGGTCAAGTACCGGGTCAAGACCATCGAGTATTAGGCGGAGCAGGGGAGAGCGGGGGGTGCCGGTGGGGGCCCTCCGCTCCCTCTTTTGCCCCTGCGCCGCCGCCTATACTTCCCCCCATGTCCGACTCCGGCCCCACCCCAGACCCCCGCCGCGCGGGGCTGCACGAGCAGACCGTCAGCCGCCTGAACAACCAGGACGCGCTGCGCGAGGCGGGCTTTGAACCCTACCCCTACAGCTACCCGCAGACCCACCACACCCGCGACGTGCTCGCCGCCCACCCGGGGGTGGAGCCCGGCCAGGAGTGGCC
Source organism: Deinococcus aerius (assembly GCF_002897375.1). Classification (NCBI taxonomy): domain Bacteria; kingdom Thermotogati; phylum Deinococcota; class Deinococci; order Deinococcales; family Deinococcaceae; genus Deinococcus; species Deinococcus aerius. The sequence goes on from NZ_BFAG01000005.1 coordinate 240,724, forward strand.
GGAGGAGACGTACGCGCTGGCGGGCCGCGTGACCCTGCTGCGCCACATGGGCAAGGCGGCCTTCGCCGACCTCACCGACGAACACGGCTCCATCCAACTCCACTTCTCCAGGCAGGACACCGAGCAGTTCGACGCGACGAAGAAAATTGACCTGGGCGACATCATCGGCGTGACGGGCTTTCCCTTCGTCACGCGGACGGGTCAGCTCACCCTGCGGGTCAGGTCGTGGCAGCCCCTGGTCAAGAGCCTGCACCCCCTCCCCAGCAAGTTCCACGGGCTCCAGGACGAGGAGCTGCGCGCCCGGCGGCGGTATCTGGACCTGATGGTGACGGAGGGCGCCCGGCAGAAGTTCCAGGCCCGCAGCCGCATCATCCGTTACCTGCGCAACGAACTCGACCGCCGGGGCTTCATGGAGGTCGAGGGGCCGACCCTCCAGGTCACGGCGGGCGGCGCCGAGGCCCGGCCCTTCATGACGCACCACAACGCGCTCTCGCACGACTTCAAGCTGCGGATCAGCCTGGAACTGTACCTCAAGCGCCTGCTGGTCGGCGGCTTCGAGCGGGTGTACGAGATCGGGCGGGTGTACCGCAACGAGGGCATCGACCGCACCCACAACCCCGAGTTCACGATGCTCGAACTCTACTGGGCCTACGTGGACTACGCCGAGATCGCCCGGTTGGTCGAGGATCTGCTCAGCGGGCTGGCGCAGGAGCTGCACGGGGCCTACACGTTCGAGTACGGGGGCAGGGCGCTCGACTTCACGCCGCCCTTCGCCCGGGTGGACTACGTGGGGTCGCTGCGCGAACACGTGCCGGGGCTGGACTTCGATCCCCTGGACCTCGGCCGCCTGCGCGAGTTCTGCGCGGCGCGCTTCCCGCAGTGGAAGGGGGTGCCCGACTACAAGCTCCTCGACAAGCTGTTCGGCGAGTTCGTGGAGCCGCTGCTCGTGAACCCGACCTTCGTGATGGACCACCCCGCGGTGATCAGCCCCCTCGCCAAGCGGCACCGCACCCGCGAGGGCCTGACCGAACGCTTTGAGGTGTTCTGCTCGGGCTTCGAGTTGGCAAACGCCTTTTCGGAACTCAACGACGCCTTCGATCAGCGCGCCCGCTTTGAGGCCCAGTCCGCCCGCCGCGACGCCGGGGACGACGAGGCCCACGCCCAGGACGAGGACTTCCTGCTCGCGCTGGAGTACGGGATGCCGCCCGCCGGGGGCCTGGGCATCGGCATCGACCGCCTCGCCATGTTGCTGACGGACAGCGACTCCATCCGCGACGTGCTGCTCTTCCCCCTGCTGCGGCCCGAGGGACAGGGGCAGCCCCAGGAGTCGGGGCAACTCTCCGCTCAGGGGTAGGAGCCGTTCGGGAAGGAGCTGGGACCTCTGGGCTCCGGCTCTTTCCTTTGCCGCCAGACATTTAATTGGTTCTGTTGACAAACAAAGGCCAAAGGGGGCAGGATGAAGCGTTCCATAAGACCGCCCGCCTCGTGTCCACGAGGTCTCCTCCGCTTTCTCATCCCGGGGTTGCCTTGACGTACGCCGAGTTGCCCACCGCCACGCTGGACCTGGCCGCGATCCGTGCCCGGCACACCCTCATGCTGCTGGGCCGGCTGTGGCAGGGGGACCGGGCCCGGGTGGACCTGGCCCGGGAACTGGGCCTGTCGCGCAGCGCGATCGGCTCCATCGTGGCCGAGCTGATGGACGCCGGGCTGGTGCAGGAGGCGGGACAAAGAGGCGCCGTCCGCAGTTCGGGAAGGGGAGAGGGCGGGCCGGTGGGCCGCCGGGCGACCCTGCTCGCCCTGAATACCCGGGCCGTCTTCCTGCTCGCCGTGGACCTGGGCGCAAGCCACGTGCGGGTCGATCTGCTCGACCTGCGCTGCGCCCCGCTGGCCTCCCGCACGGTGGCGCACGACATCCTGCTCGGGCCGGCGGCGACCTACGCCAGGCTGACCGAGCTGACCTGCGCGGTGCTCGCGGAGGCGGGCGTGGAGCGGGACCGGGTGGCGGCGGTCGGCGCGGGCGTGCCCGGCCCGGTGGACCACGCGACCGGCTGCGTCGTGCAGCCCCCCAACATGCCCGGCTGGGACGGCGAGAACGTGGCGGCGGGGCTGGAGCGCGTCCTCGGCCTGCCCACCCGCGTGGACAACGACGCCAACCTGGGGGCGCTCGCCGAGACCCGTTTCGGGGCGCACCGGGGCGCGGCAGACCTGATCTACGTGAAGGCCGCGACCGGCATCGGGGCGGGTGTGCTCCTCGGCGGGCGGCTGCACCGGGGCGTGCGGGGCGGGGCGGGCGAGATCGGGCACATCAGCATCAACGAGCAGGGGCCGGTGGGCCGCAGCGGCAACCCTGGCAGCCTGGAGAGCTACGCGGCGGGGCAGGTGCTGGTGAGGACTGCCGCCGAGCGCCGCGCCGCCGGGGTGCCCACCACCCTGCCCGATCCGGTCACCCTGGCCGACCTCATCGAGCGGGCAAACACCGACCCCCTGGCCCGTGAGGTGTGGGCAGAGGCCGGACATCACCTCGGCGTGGCGATCAGCACCGCGCTCAACCTCTTCAACCCCAGCGCGGTCGTGATCGGCGGGCGGCTGGCGGGCGCGGGCGAGGTGTTCCTGAACGCCGTGCGCGAGAGTGCCCTGAGCCGCACCATGCGCATCAACGCGGGCGGCACCCGCATCGACCTCAGCACGCTGGGGGGGGACGCCGGGGTGCTTGGGGCGGGCGCGATGCTCCTCGACCACCTCTTTACGCCCGGCGGCCTGCGCCACCTGTACCGGGTCGCGGCGGTGGGCCGGGGGCCGCCCCGGACTCCGGCCGCGTTGCCGACCGTCCCCACCGCCCTGCCGTTCTCCCTAGGAGGAACCCCATGAAGAAAGCTCTGCTCATTGCCGCCGCCCTCGCCGTCACGGGCACCGCCGCCGCCGCCGGGAAGCTCGAAATCTTCTCCTGGTGGTCCGGTGACGAGGGCCCCGCCCTCGACGCCCTGGTCAAGCTCTACAAGCAGAAGTACCCCAGCGTGAACCTCGTGAACGCCACGGTCGCGGGCGGCGCGGGCACGAACGCCAAGGCCGTCCTCAAGACCCGGATGCTCGGCGGCGATCCGCCGGACTCCTTCCAGGTACACGCCGGGCAGGAACTCATCGGGACCTGGGTGGTGGCCAACCGCATGGAGGACCTGACCAGCCTCTACAAGTCCGAGGGCTGGATGTCGAAGTTTCCCAAGGACCTGATCCCGCTGCTGTCGAGCAAGGGCGGCATCTGGAGCGTGCCCGTCAACGTCCACCGCTCCAACGTGATGTGGTACGTGCCCGCCAACCTCAAGAAGTGGGGCGTGACGCCGCCCAAGACCATCGACGAACTCCTGAAGACCTGCGCCACCCTCAAGGCCAAGGGTGTGGCGGCTCCCATCTCGGTGGGCGACAGCAGCTTCCCGCAGCCGCATATGTGGGAGTCCATCGCGCTGGGCACGCTGGGCACCCAGGGCTGGGCCGACCTCTTCAGCGGCAAGCTGAAGTTCACCGACCCCCGTGCGGTCAAGGTCTGGACCAACTTCGGCAAGGTTATGGACTGCACGAACAAGGACTCCTCGGGCCTGACCTGGCAGCAGGCGACCGACCGGGTGGCGAAGGGCCAGTCGGCCTTCAACATCATGGGGGACTGGGCCGCCGGGTACATGGCGACCACCCTCAAGCTCAAGCCCGGCACCGGCTTCGGCTGGGCGCCCGCGCCCGGCACGGCGGGGACCTTCCTGTTCCTCTCGGACTCCTTCGGGCTGCCCAAGGGGGCCAAGGACCGCACCGAGGCCCTCAACTGGCTGAGGCTGCTGGGCAGCAAGCAGGGCCAGGACACCTTCAACCCCCTCAAGGGCTCCATCGCGGCCAGGACCGACTCCGACCTCAGCAAGTACAACGCCTACTCGCAGTCGGCGGCCAAGGACTGGCGCAGCAACAAGATCGCGGGCAGCCTGATCCACGGCGTCGTCGCCAACGAGACCTTTACCAGCGGCTTCGGCGGCATCGTCGCCCAGTTCGTGCAGAACCGGGACGCGAACGCGGCGGCCCAGGCCACCCAGGCGCTCGCCACCCAGGCGGGCATCGGCAAGTAAGCCTCGGCCGGGGCGGCGTCCACGTGGCGCCGCCCCGCGCCCATGAGGGCGGGGCGCAACAGTATTGTCATGCTGAGCGTCAGCGAAGCAGCCCGGGGTTTCGGGACCCTTTGCTCCGCTCAGGGTGACAAGCGTTCTGAGCCCCGTCCTGGGGCGCGCCCCCGTCCCAAGGAGTTGTTATGGCCCGCGCCTCCATCCCGACCAAGGCCGCCCCCCGGCGGCGCTCTTTCAATTCGGACCGGCTGTGGAGCCTGGTCGTGCTGCTGCCCTCCGCCGTGCTCCTCGCCATCTTCGTGTACGGCTTCATCCTCCGCTCGGGCTACCTCAGCCTGACCGACTGGGGCAACGACCCCGCGCAGGCCCTGAGCCTCACCCCCGTCATCAAGTTCACCGGCCTGAGCAACTACAGCAACCTCTTCGGCGGCCTGCTCGACTCGCGCTTCCGGCAGGACCTGGTGAGCACGCTGTTCTTCACGGCCTTTTTCATCGTGGCCTGCCTGGGGCTGGGTCTGGGCCTCGCTATGCTGCTCGACCGCAACCCCAAGGGCGAGGGCCTGTGGCGCACCATTTTCCTGTTCCCCATGAGCCTGAGCTTTATCGTGACGGGCACGATCTGGCGCTGGATGCTCCAGCCCGCGGGCGGGGTGAACGCGCTCTTCGGCCTCGACCCGGATCGGCACGCCTGGCTCACGAGCAACGCCTCCATCTGGCGCTTCGACTGGAACAAGCTGCCGCTCATCACGGCGGTGGTGGTGGCCCTCGTGCTGCTCGGCGTGGCCTCCCGGGCCCGGCAGAGCGGCAACCGGACCCAGATGTGGGTGGCGATTGCCTGCGCGGCCCTGCTCGTGCTGTGGGCCTTCACGCTCGGCAACAGCGTGAAGATGACCCCGGTGCCCGAGTATCACGGCTTCAACCTCGCCTTTATCGGCATCATCATCGCGGCGGTGTGGCAGATGTCGGGCTACACGATGGCGCTGTATCTGGCGGGACTGCGCGGCATTCCCGACGAGCTGCGCGAGGCGGCCCGGGTGGACGGGGCGAACGAGTGGGGCATCTACCGCCACGTGATCTTCCCGCTGCTCGCGCCCATCACCCTCTCGGCGATGATCATCCTGGGGCACATCAGCCTCAAGATCTTCGACCTGGTGTACGCGATGACGAGCCTGAACAACCTCAACACCGAGGTGCCCGCGCTGCTGATGTACATCACCGCCTTCCAGGGCAACCAGTTCGCCAAGGGCGCGGCCATCGGCATGGTGCTGCTCATCCTCGTGGCCGCCGTCATCGTGCCGTACCTGGCGAGCCAGTTCCGCAGGAGTGACCGCTCGTGACCACCACTGCCACCACCCCCCGCCCGGAGGTCACGGCGCCGCGCCGCCCCGACCTGAGCCGGATTCTGGTGTACCTCGCGCTACTCGTGGCCGCGCTGTTCTTCCTGGTACCGGTCTACCTGCTGATCGTCACGGCCCTCAAGACCCCGGACGCGATCGGCCTGGACACCACCTGGAGGTTGCCGAGCGTCTGGAACTGGGCCAGCTTCTCGGAGGCCTGGAGCAAAGTTTCGGGCGGCCTGCGCAACTCGATCATCCTGGCGATCAGCGCGACGGCGCTCTCGGCGCTGCTGGGTTCTCTCAACGGTTACGCGCTGAGCAAGTGGAAGTTCCGGGGCGCCGACCTCCTCTTCGCCCTGATGCTCTTCGGCATGTTCATCCCGTACCAGGCGGTGCTGATCCCGCTCTTCCAGTTCATCAAGAGTATCGGCCTGTACGGCAGCATCGGCGGCCTGATCCTGGCGCACGTCGTGTACGGCCTGCCCATCACCACCCTGATCTTCCGCAACTACTACTCGGAGGTGCCCGATGCCCTGGTCGAGGCCGCGCTCATCGATGGAGCGGGCTTCTGGGGCATCTACCGCCGGGTGATTTTCCCGCTCAGCGTGCCGGGCTTCGTGGTCGTCGTGATCTGGCAGTTCACGCAGGTCTGGAACGAGTTCCTGTTCGGCGTGACGCTGGCGAACCCGTCGAGCCAGCCCATCACCGCCGCGCTCGCGCAACTCTCGGGTGGCCAGGCGGTGAGCTGGAACCTGCCGATGGCGGGGGCGATCCTCACGGCCATTCCCACCCTGCTCGTGTACATCGTGCTGGGACGCTACTTTGTGCGCGGCCTGCTCGCGGGGAGCGTGAAGGGGTAGAGCTTCCAGACCCTGGCGGCACGCCTTCCCCCACGGGTGGGCGTGTTGCTCTTTGTGGAGGGATTGAGCGGGGGCATCCACAGGCTGAGGGGCTGTCTCCCACCTCCTTGATTCCGCCCGGTTGGGATGGCTGGAGGAACAGCCCCCAACTTGCCTGGCGGGAGAGTCGCCGAGCGGATGACCGCCTCCCGTCTGACCCACCTTCGCGCCTTTTCTGACAGCGACCGCCGGTCAGCTACGGTAGACTTCCGCCTACCTCATGCCGAGTGCCGACTCCCCCGCTGTGTTCGTCGTGTCCCCCGACCGGACCCAGGCGGCCCAGCTCGCGCCCGCGCTGCGTCAAGCCGATGTGTTGCCCATCCCCGATGCCGAGACGCTGCTGCGAGAAGCCCACGTGCGCCCGCCCGCCGTCGTGCTGCTGTATGCCGACACGCCCGGCGTGCCGCTGGCCGAGGTGCTGCCCCTGCTGCGCCAACGGGCCGAACTCGCCGGGACCCATTGGCTGGCGGTCGGCACACATGGCCTCGGCGCCCTCCTGGCCGCCGGAGCCGACGCCCTGATCAGCGACGCCACCACCGTGGACGCCCTGGCGCTCCAGGTCGAGACGCTCCTGAACCGCTCGGCCCGCTACAACGAAGTCCAGACCCGCCTGAACGCCATGCAGCGCCGCTTGGACGACTGGGAACACGAGGAGCGGGTGCGCGACCAGCTCGTGCACATGCTCGTCCACGACCTGAAAAATCCCATCGCCGCCGTCATGGGCCTGCTGGAAGTGGTCGAGGACGACGACCGGGTGCCCGACGACTCGCGCGAACTCGTCCGGGTCGCCCGCGATGAGACGCAGCATCTGCTGCACCTCGCGGTCAACATGCTCGATGTGAGGAAGATCCAGGCGGGCAAGATGAACCTGCGGCCCGAACTGGTGTTCAGCCCCATGTTCGAGGAAGTCATCGAGCAGGCGCGCGGTGACGTGGGCAGCGGCCTGCGCGACCGGCACGTGAAGGTGGAGGTCGCCCCCAACCTCAGCCCCTCGCGCGCCGACCCCGAAATCCTGCGCCGGGTGCTGGCGAACCTGATCAGCAACGCCATGAAGCACACTGTCGCGGGCGGCCTGATCCGAGTTCGCGTCTGGCAGGAGGAGGACGCCACGCACGTTCAGGTCCAGGACGACGGCGAGGGCATCCCCGAGGACGACATTCCCAACCTCTTCGCCGCCTTCGAGCAGTCGCGCCTGACCCTGCACGGCCGCTTCGACACCGGCATGGGCCTGGCCTTCTGTAAACTCGCCGTTGAGGAACACGGCGGCCAAATCTGGGTCGAGTCCACGCGGGGCGAGGGCGCCACCTTCACCTTCACCCTGCCCCTGACGCAGGATGGGGAGGACGACGATTTTGTGGAGCTGCTGAGTTAGGGACGAGAAAAGCGGGGGCTTATGTGCGGGTAAGACATACCCTGCGTAATGGACGGCGATCCGCAGCACCTGTTCCTGGTTTCAATCCTCAGCCCACCCGAAGGCAGGCTGCAACCCGGGGTCATCATCAACGACGCGCTGTACGACACCAGGTTTCAATCCTCAGCCCACCCGAAGGCAGGCTGCAACCCCCAGGGACAGGGCACCGTAACTCGTCCCGGCGGGTTTCAATCCTCAGCCCACCCGAAGGCAGGCTGCAACGCGCCGGTCACGTGAGGCCCCGATGTGAGCGGCTGTTTCAATCCTCAGCC